>CALAVG010000132.1 GCA_937892275.1 uncultured Methanomicrobiales archaeon
TACAGGTCGTGCTCCGCTCCCTTCTGGTCGATGACCCTGACCTTTCCGTCGTGGATCTCGAACTGTCCCTTGGAGTTGACGAGACCCATGTGGTATGTCTCGTTGTAGTAGAGATCGGGGTTGAGGACGATGTCCATGTACTCCTTGTTGGCAAGGACGATGTCGTTGAAGACCTGCAGTGAGGTCTGTGCGAACTCGACCATGTCCTTTGCGTATCCGATGATCTCCTGCTGCTGCTCCTTTGTGACCGCAGTGGTGACTCCTCCGGGCACCCCCATGACGGGGTGTGTGGGCTTTCCACCGATGATCGCCTGGACCTTCTGGGCCTCGGCACGAGTCTTGAGGACTGCTCCTCCGAGCTCGAGTCCGACGCGGGCGACGACTCCGAGGACGTTCCTCTCTGCAGCGGGTGCTGCAGGTCCGCAGACGAAGTCGGGTGCTGCCAGTGCGTAGAAGTGCGCGATGTGGCTGTGCACGAAGTGTGCGTTGTAGAACGTGTCCCTGAGAAGGAACGCGGTCTCTGTGGGCTTCGTGTTGTAACATCCGTCGATTGCCTTTGTTGCGGCCATGTGGTGTGCACCGGGGCACACTCCGCAAAGCCTTGCTGTGATCTGGTTGAGCTCTGTTACCTTCCTTCCGATACAGAACCTCTCGAATCCCCTCACTTCGGGGACCTGCCAGTAGGCGTTTGCGACGTCTCCCTTGTCATCGAGGAAGATCTCGATCTTTCCGTGTCCCTCGAGACGTGTGATGGGGTCAACGGTCACCCTGTTTCCGGTGACCTTCTGCTTGTCATCCCAAATGATAGGTGCTGCCATTTACTGACCTCCTTCTACTACTGCTTTCTTAATCAATGATTTACCAAGGGTGAATGCGTAGAAGTATCCGAGCGGGTCCTTGACCTCTGACATGATCTTCACGATTTCATCCTCTCCGATGATTCCGTCGTCCTCGCGGATCGGGAACAGGGATGCGATTGCAGTGAACATACTTGCTCCCTGCTCCTGCACATCTGCTGTGGGTCCGTAGCATCCACGGCAGGGCTGACCTACCTTGGTGCACCTTGCTCCACATCCTCCGACCGTTGCGGGTCCGAGGCACAGGATTCCCTGGTCCATGAGACACACGTCGGGCTTGATGTCCACTTCGTGGGGCTCGTAGATGTGACCGATCCTTGCGTTCTCCTTGTGCCTGGGGCACTCCTCGCACAGGGTCTTGGTCGTGATTCCGATCTCGGTTCCCTTGGGCGGGAGGGGTACTCCGTTGTATGCGAAGTCAGCAACTGCCTTCAGCAGCTGGCTGATGGACTCCTGGAGGGGAGGGCATCCGGGGATGTAGTAATCCACATCGATGACCTGGTCGAGCGTCTTGACTGTGTCGCAGAAGACAGGCAGTGTGAGCTCTCCCTCGGGGGCCTGGTAGGATGTCTGGGGCACAACGGGTGCTCCGGCGTGGTAGTCGGCCTGGAAGTTGGCTGTGGAGGGGGTCTTCTCGTAGACGTACTCGAGGATCTCCTTGGCCTCTCCGGGAACGAGGTTCGCCAGAGCGGGGCTTCCACCGAAGCATGCGCAGGTTCCGTAGCTGACTACGACCTTGGACTTCTGCCTGAGGAGCTTGACCATGTGTGCGTTCTCGGAGTTCCTGACGGCTCCGCTAATGATGGACACGAGGATCTCTCCGTCCTCCATTGCGGCGATGTCCTTCTCCTTTCCGTCGGCTGCGATGGGCCACATGACGATATCGGCCATATCACCGATGGTGAGGATCCTCTCGTTTGTGTCGAGGAGTGAGACGTCGCATCCACCGCAGGCTGCTGCCCAGTAGATGGCGAGTTTGAACTTTCCTCCTGGAGGTGCTCCGGGGAGCAGCTCTCCGAGATCTGCTGCGGGGAGTCCGATTGTCTCGACGGGTCCGTCTGCGACAGGTGCGGGTGCATCGGCAACGGGTGCTGCCTTCGCTGCTGCCTTGGGCTCCTCGTTGGGTGCCTCTGCCTTTGCCTCTTTCTTGAACAACTTGTCAAAGAATCCCATATCAGTTCGCCTCCTTTTTGAGCGGGGTGGGTCCGAGTGCCTTGATCGTGTTGACGAAGTCGACGACCGTGACCTGGAACTTCTCTCCCTCGGATGCGGAAACCCACTCGAGCTTGAGCCTCTTTGGGTCGAATCCGTACTGCTCGAGGACCATCCTCAGCAGTGCGACTCTTCTCCTGGCCCTGTAGTTACCACCGATGTAGTGGCAGTCTGCGGGGTGGCATCCGAGGACCATGACTCCGTCTGCTCCCTTGGAGAACGCCCTGAGGACGAACTCGGGGTCGACACGAGCGGAGCACATTGTCCTGATGATACGGAAGTTGGTAGGCATCTGAAGCCTTGCGACACCTGCTCCGTCCGCACCAGCGTAAGAACACCAGTTGCAGCAGAAGGTGACGATCCTAGGTTCAAAGTCAGCCATTTCACTCGCCTCCTACGGGGAAGTCGAGACATGCGTCAATCTCGGCGATGATCTGCTTGTTCCTGAATCCTCTCTGCTCCATCGCTCCTGCGGGGCATGATGCGACACAGCATCCGCATCCCTTACAGAGACCTGCGTTGACGAAGCTCTTGAATGCTCCGTTGGGCTGCTGGATGAGAGAGATCGCGTTGTAATCACAGCATCCTACACAGACACCACAACCGTCACAGCGGTCGGGGTTGGAGGTTGCAACGATACCCTCTGATACGTACTTAGACTTCGAGATGACAGTCAGCATCCTGGAAGCTGCTCCGGAAGCCTGGGCGATACACTCGTCCATGAACTTGGGCCAGTGTGCTGCTCCTGCCACGTAAACTCCCTCGGTTGCGAAGTCGACGGGCCTGAGCTTCTGGTGGGCCTCGAAGTAGTAACCATCCTTGGAGATGGGGACCTTGACCATCTTGGCGAGCTCTTCCTTCTCTTCCCTGAGAGGTGCGACTCCGGTTGCGAGCACAAGGGTGTCGACGGGAATCTCGAGTTCCTCTCCGAGTGTTGCATCATATGCCTTGACGACGTTTCCGTCGTATGCGGGAAGCTCGTTCTCAACAGGGTACCTGAAGAACCTGACTCCGAGCTGGCATGCCTTGAGGTAGAGTTCCTCGCGGTATCCGTATGTCCTGATATCTTTGTGTATGATGGTGACGTTCGCGGTGGGGTCCTTCATCTTGATCTTGATTGCGTTCCTGAGCATGGATGCGCAGCAGACACGTGAACAGTAGTGCACCTTGTCGTTCCTGGATCCGATACAGCTGATGAACGCAACATCCTTGCCTCCGAATTCTCCGGCCTCGATCTTCTTCTCGAGAGCGATCTGAGTTGTGACCTTGGGGTCGGTTCCGAAGTTGTACTCGGTAGGCTGGTACTGTGCTGCTCCTACGGCGAAGAGGACTCCTCCGACGGGGTAGCTTGTACCGTCGCTCAGCTGGAGCTCGAAGTTACCCTTGAATCCGGGGATGTCCTTCGCTGTGACTCCGGTGTGAACGGTGATGAGCTTGTTCTGGTTGACCTTCTTGATCAGGTCCTCGAGGTAGTCCTTGACTGCCACTCCATCCTCTTTGAAGTTGAAGTTGCGTGCAAATCCTCCGAGTTCCTTCTCCCTCTCGACGAGGTGGACGGGGTAGCCCTGAGCTGCGATGTCCAGCGCGGCGTTCATTCCGGTGATACCTCCACCGATGATTGCTGCGGACTGGGTGACGGGAATCTCTGATCCCTCGAGGGGCTCGAGCAGGCATGCCTTAGCGATTGCCATCCTCAGAAGGTCCTTTGCCTTTGCAGTGGCTTCCTCGTGAGCGTGCATGTGAATCCACGAGCACTGGTCACGGATGTTTGCCATGTTGAACAGATATTTGTTGAGTCCTCCGTTCCTGCATGCCTCCCTGAAGAGGGGCTCGTGTGTCCTGGGTGTACAGGATGCGACGACGACCCTGTTGAGTTCCATCTCGACGATAGCGTTGGAGATAGCATCGAGACAGTCCTGGGCACATGCGTACTGAGACTCGGTCGCGTATACGACGTTGGGCAGTGTCTTTGCGTACTCTGCGACAGCGGGGACATCGACGACTGATCCGATGTTGATACCGCAGTGGCAGACCCATACCCCGACCCTGGGCTCCTTACCGATGACATCCTTCTCCTCGGGGTAGACCTTGGGAGCGCAGGGCTCGAAGTCTTTTCCGACGATCCATGCTCCGGCCTTTGCAGCGGAACCGCATGCCTCGGCGACGGATGTGGGGATGTCCTTGGGTGCAGCGAATGCTCCGGTGACGAAGATACCGGGCCTGGTGGTCTCGAGGGGGTGGAAGACTGTGGTCTTACAGAATCCGTACTCGTTGAGCTCGATTCCGAGCGTCTGTGCGAACTCCTCTGCTCCCTCAGGTGCAGTGAGACCGATGGACAGTACGGCCATGTCGAACTCCTCGGAGACTCCGTCGTTCTTGTCATCGGTGTAGTTGATGATGAGCTTCTTAGTCTCGGGGTCCTCCTCGATGTTGGAGACACGTGCACCGCGGTGCATGTTGATTCCGTACTCCTTCTGACCTCTCTCGATGTAGGCCTCGAACTCCTTTCCATAGGACCTGATGTCCATGAAGAAGATGTCCTCCTGAAGGTCTCCGTGCTCCTTTGTGATCATTGCCTGCTTGGTCGCGTACATACAGCACACGGACGAGCAGTACTTCTTCCAGCCCTTCTTCTGGGACCTGGATCCGCAGCACTGGATGTATGCGATCTTCTTGGGTGTCTCACCGGACGAGGGGACGACGATGTGTCCTCTGTGGGGACCGGATGCGCACATGATTCTCTCGTACTCGAGAGCTGTGACGACATTCTGGAACCTGCCGTATCCGTACTCGGTTGCGACAGATGCGTCCCATACCTTGAATCCGGTAGCTGCGATGATGGATCCGACATCGAGTGTGATGAGCTCGTCCTTATCATCGTAGTGGATGGCTCCCTTACCGCAGACCTTGGCGCAGTTTCCGCACTTGTCCTTGTTAATCTTCATGCACACCGACGAATCGATGACAGCAACACGGGGGACGGCCTGTGCGTGGGGGATATAGATAGCCTTCCTCGTTGTGAGCCCGAACTCGTACTTATCCGGGATGTTCTTCACAGGACATTTTGCAATACAGTCACCGCAGCCGGTACACTCGCTAGGGTTAACGTACCTGGCCTTCTTGAGGACCGTGACCTTGAAATCTCCTGCCTCACCCTCAACCTTCTGGACCTCGTGGTAGGTCAGAACGTCGATGTTCGGGTGTCCGTTACAATCCGCCATCTTAGGCGAGAGGATACATGCGGAACAATCATTCGTAGGGAATGTCTTGTCCAGACGGCACATCACTCCACCGATTGTGGGGTCCTTCTCCACAAGGTAGACGTGAATGTCCCTGTCTGCGAGATCAAGCGATGCCTGAATTCCCGCAATTCCTCCTCCGATAACCAATGCTGATTTAGTCAAATCATTGCCTCCGTTTTTGGAATGATAATATGGAACGCTTCATAGTATATTAAGACGGCATAAAGAAAATATTTATAGTGTTGACTCATTTAATATCGACCTTTGAGTTTATGAAATTGTTAAAATTAAGAAATCGTTTAATCACGGACATAAAATCATGTGCCAGATATTGATAAGTTGGTACCCATATGTATAATCCTTTAAGATAATGCCACTACTTGATTAGTAGATTTTTCGAAAATACTTCGATATTAGGCGAAGGAAAATTTGGATTTTGAAATTAACAACGTTAAGCAATAGTTTAAATACACAACTAAAGTGGTTTAACAGAGTTAATTTTATGTCTGGCTATCTTTTTGAATATGGACGTGTCATTCATCCATCAAATATCTAAATTTTTTTTAGGAAAGCCTCAAAATTTGTAAGAATCTGGCTATTCAGAGACAAAGTTCCGAAGAAGGAGAGAAGAAGTTAAGTGAAGAGACGACTTCCCACGGAACATGGTCGTGAAAGCGATCCGCGGAAGAAGACGTTACGTCGTGTTCACAGTCCCGCCTGAGGCAGACAGATCCGAAATCCTGTCTGCATTGGAAAACCTCGGTACCGAGATGCCCGATCTGCGCGTCATCACGAGTTTCTCAGGCAAAGCGGTTATCCGCTGCAGCCCCTCGGAGATCGAGAGGGTGTCGGCGACCATGGACTCATGCTTCCCTGGATCCGTATCCCTAATATCGTCCGGGACTCTCAGGAAAGTACGCGATGTGTACCCAGAACTCAAAGTCCCCCGCAAGAGAAAGAGCCGATTTCTGATTCTGTAAACTCCTGCGCGTTTCCCTTTTATAATAGATGAGGAATGCACTCGCGTAAAGAAATAAGGAGCAGCAATTATGCAACCCGGACAAATGGCTTATGACAGGGGGATTACAGTCTTCTCCCCTGACGGAAGACTTTTCCAAGTAGAGTACGCCCGTGAGGCTGTAAAGAAAGGTTCGACCACCATCGGACTGAAGTACAAGGGCGGAGTGGCGCTTATCGTCGACAAGAGGTCGATGAGCAAGCTCCTCGAGCCTAAATCCACCGAGAAGATCCACGACATCGATGACTACATCGGATGCGCGACATCCGGACTCGTAGCAGATGCCAGGGTCCTGGTCGACGAGGCCAGGAAACAGGCCCAGATCCACAGGGTCAACTACGGCGAGAACATCTCCGTGGAGATGCTTGTCAAGAAGGTCTGCGACTACAAGCAGCAGTTCACGCAGTACGGCGGAGCGCGTCCCTTCGGAACAGCCCTCCTCGTTGCCGGTACCGACGACCTCGGAGTCCACCTCTTCGAGACGGACCCCTCCGGGGCACTCGTGGCATACAAGGCCACCGGAATCGGAAGCGGACGTCCTGCGGTCATGGAGCTCTTCGAGAAGGAGTACAAGGAGGACATGTCCTACAACGCGGCCATCAAGCTCGGTCTCAAGGCACTGGAAGCGGCCATCGAGGAGAAACCCAGTGCAGACACCATCGAGATCGGGGTTGCAGATATCGGCAAGAAGTTCAGGAGACTGAGCGAGGCCGAGATTGATTCCTTCCTTAGGGACACCAAGAAGCTCAAGGCCTGAGGCGAGAGAATGGTCAGCCTTGATGATGCGATAACTGCCAAGCTGGAGAGTCACGGCGAGACATTCGAGATCCTTCTGGATCCCAAGGTCGTTGACCTGATCAAACAGGGGAAGACATTCGACATAGTCGACTACATGGCGGTCGAAGAGGTCTTCAAAAACGCCAGCAAGGGGACCAAGCAAGCCGAGGACAAACTGAAAGAGGCATTCGGCACAGAAGACATAGCGGAGATAGCGGGGAAGATCGTCGAGAAGGGCGAGATCCAGATAACGGCCGAGCAGCGCAAGGAGATGCTCGAGTTGAAGAAACAGCAGATCATCACCTACATCGCCGCGAACGCCATCAACCCGCAGACGCACACGCCCCACCCGCCGCTGAGGATACAGATGGCGCTGGAGGAGGCAAAGTTCCACGTCGACCCGTTCAAACCCTTGGACAAGGAGATCGACGAGGCCATGAAACTGCTCAGACCCCTGCTGCCGATAAGGTTCGAGAAATCCCGTGTGGCCATCAAACTGGCCGGTTCGGACTACGGACGCTGCTTCGACGACATAATCTCATACGGTATCGTCGAGAAGGAGGAGTGGACCGCCGACGGCTCATGGATTGGCGTCATGGAGATACCCGCAGGCCTCATCAACGAACTCACGGAAAAGCTGAAGCACAAGACCAAGGGCTCGGCATCCGTGAAACTGATAAATTGACATTCGCGAGAGTGATAAAATGGAGAAAAGAAACGCCAGACAGACACGCGAGATCGTTGTGCCCGGCGACATCCTCGACGGAACGGGGATGAGACCCGGAGAGAACGCATACGTGCTGGACGGCAAGGTCCGTGCCAGTGTTATGGGAGTAAGGAATGTCTTCCAGAACACGGTCGGAGTGATCCCCCTGAGGGGAGGATACATGCCAACTTCGGGAGACACCGTATTCGGTGTCATTGTGGACATCGGTCCCTCGAACTGGCTGATCGACATAGGAGCGCCCTACCCTGCGCCCCTGCATGTGAGTGAGGTACCCTGGAAGGTCGAATTCGGAGACACATCCAGATTCCTCACCATCGGAAACGTTGTGCTGATCAAGGTCCTGGCGGTTGACGAGAGCAAGAAGATCTCCGTCACCATGAAGGACTCGGGACTCAGGAAGATCGAGGGCGGAAGGCTCGTGAAGATCTCCCACACAAAGGTCTCAAGGGTCATCGGAAAGAGCGGATCCATGATCTCGATGCTGAAGAACATGACCGACTGCCGCATAACGGTCGGACAGAACGGATGGATCTGGGTCGACGGAGAGGACGAGAACGCCGAAGTGGCCGTCGAAGCCATCGAGATGATCGAGGAGCAGGCCCAGAGCAGCAACCTGACAGACAGGATCAAAGAGTTTATCGAAAAGAGAATCCCTCAGGATGAAGACGAAGATTACGATGAGGGGGATGAGTGACCATGAGCGGACACACAGATATGGTATTGGTTGACGAGAACGGCATGAGGATCGACGGAAGGACCGCCGAGCAGCACAGGCCATTCAAGGTTGAGGCAGGAGTCCTCAACAACGCGGACGGATCCGCATACGTAGAAATCGGAAAGAACAAGGTCCTTGCAGCGGTCTACGGACCCAGGGAGTGCCACCCCAGGCACCTGCAGGACCCCACAAAGGCCATCGTGCAGTGCAAGTACAACATGCAGTCCTTCTCTGTCAGCGACAGGAAGAGACCCGGACCGGACAGAAGGTCTATCGAGATCTCCAAGATCATCTCCGAGGCACTGGAGAAGGTCGTCCTGACAGAACTCTACCCTCGCGCATCCATCGATGTGTACATCGAGATCCTCCAGGCGAACGCCGGAACAAGGTGCGCAGGACTCACAGCGGCATCCGTCGCACTGGCGGATGCGGGAATCCCCATGAGGGACATCGTCCCCGCCATCGCCGCCGGGAAGGCCGACGGCCACGTCCTTCTGGACCTCAACAAGGAGGAGGACAACTACGGACAGGCGGATGTACCCATCGCCATCATCCCCTCCACGGACGAGATAGTCCTCCTTCAGATGGACGGTAACATGACCCGTGAGGAATTCGACTACGGAATCAAGATGGCGGTCGCAGGATGCCACGAGCTCCACGAGCTCCAGAAGGATGCCCTCAAGAGGAGATACTCCAAGAAAGCACAGGAGGGGTCGGAATGACCGAGATAATGTCAGAGATCAAGCGCGACCACATGCTCAAACTCATCGAGGAGGGCAAGAGGCTGGACGGACGCGGTGTCACCGATGTCCGCGACATCAAGGTCGTCACCAACGTCATCGAGAGCGCCGACGGATCCGCAAGGGTCAAGATGGGAAAGACAGAGGTCATCGCGGGAGTCAAGATCATCCCCGGAACACCCTTCCCCGACACACCTAACGTCGGTGTGCTGACCACAGGTGCGGAGCTCATCCCCATGGCACACCCTACGTTCGAATCCGGACCACCTGGAGAGGACGCCATCGAGCTCGCACGTGTCGTGGACCGCGGTATCCGTGAGTCCGGAATGGTGGACGTCGCAGGACTGTGCATCGTTCCCGGAGAGGAGGTCTGGATGTGCTTCGTGGACATCTACGCCCTCGATTATGACGGTAACCTCTTCGATGCTGCGAACCTCGCAGCCGTCTGCGCACTCAAGAGCGCGACGATTCCCGGAGAGCAGTACGGCAAGGGAGAGAACAAGCCCCTGCCCATCACATGCACTCCCATATCGATCACAGAGGTCAAAATAGGTAATACTTTAATAGTAGACCCTAATTTCGACGAAGAACAGATTTCGACCGCACGCCTGACGGTTACGACCGACGATGTCGGTAACTTCAGGGCCATGCAGAAGGGCGGCCGCGGTTCGATCACACTTGATGAACTCAGCCTCTGTCTCGACAGAGCTGTAGAGAAGGGTGCCGAGATTAGGAAAATCATCGGGTGAAATCCATGTCAAAGAGAACAGAGAAAGCAGGAAGTTCCGGAAGGTTCGGAGCAAGGTACGGAGTTATCGTCCGCAACAGGATCAAGACAATCGAGGCCCAGCAGAAGGGGAAGCACGAGTGCCCCGTCTGCCATCACATGTCGGTGAAGAGGGTCAGCTCCGGTATCTGGTACTGCAAGCACTGCGACACCAAGTTCGCAGCGACCGCTTACAGCCCCGACACCAAGAAGGACATCTCCAAGGTTTCAGAGCAGTGAGTTACTGAAAGGTGAGTACGATGAGCACGGAAGAATACAGATGTGCCAAGTGTAACGAGCCCCACAGCATCAACTCACTCGGACTCCAGTGCGAGAAGTGCGGATACAAGATCTTCCTCAAGGACAGGCCTGTCGACAAGAAGGTCTACAAATCCGACTGAGATATGATCGAGGCCGAACTCAGGATCCAAGGCGCCGCGGCCGAGGTCGCGGTGCCCACAATCTCGCCCGAGGCCGGCAGGGAACTGCCGCGCACGGAAACGAGGATCGATAAGGATGGCAAGGACGTTCTGATACGCATCAGGGCGACCGACACCACTGCGATGAGAGCGGCGGTCAACTCGTATCTGGAATGCATACGCGTGATAGAAGACATAGGAGATCTAACCAAGGTGAACCAATGAACGGAATCAGCCCCCAGCTTCAGAACCAGATCACCCAGTTCCAGCAGGTGCAGCAGCAGCTCCAGGCGGTCACATCCCAGAAGATGCAGATGGACGCCAGCAGGCGCGAGCTCATCAAGACCAAGGAGGAATTGGAGAAGTCCACAGGAGCAGTCTACAGGACATCCGGTGCCTTCATGATCAAGGTCGAAAACCTGGATTCCCTCAAGGCGGACCTCGACGATTCCATCGAGACGATGGAGGTCAGGATTGGTAGCCTCGAGCGTCAGGAGACTTCCCTCAAGGAGAAGTACACCTCGCTCCAGGAGACCATCAACAAGGCCATGGGGAACACTCAGGAAGAGTGAACCTAAAACGATCATTACCGGGACCCGTCCCGGGAACATATTTTATCGTATCCTGACTATCATCTCAGCATGACAGATGCACTCGTCCTGACGGACGTCCGCAAGACCTACGGTCAGAGGGAGGCCGTCCATGGCGTGTCCCTGACTGTACATGAGGGAGAGGTCTTCGGACTCATAGGCCACAACGGGGCTGGGAAGACCACACTTTTGAGAATGATTTCCACCATCCTTACGATCACCTCCGGGAAGATCGAAGTATACGGCAGAGATGTCGCCAAGGAAGGCGACGAGGTCAGAAAACTGATCAGCTACCTACCCGAAGATGCTGGGGCCTACAAGGACCTCACCGGAAGGAAATACCTGTCATTCATAGCGGAACTCTTCGTGTCCGGGAAGGAAAAGGACGAGATGGTCCAGAGAGGCGTTGAACTCGCAGATCTCGGCGACAGGATAGATTTCAGGATCGACACCTACAGCAAGGGTATGATGCGCAGGCTGCTCATCGCTAGAGCAATTATGACGTCTCCCAAGCTCGCGATAATGGACGAGGTCACCTCCGGATTGGATGTGATCAACGCATACGAGATCAGGGAGGTCATCCGTAACATAGCCAAGAGCGGAGTTACTGTCATAATGTCATCGCACAACATGTTCGAAGTGGACATGCTATGCGACAGGGTAGGGATGATCGATCAAGGCAACCTGATAGATATCGGCACACCCGAGGAACTCAAGGAGAAATACGAAAAGGAGACGCTCGAAGAGGTCTTCGTCACGGCGGTGAAAGGAGCATGAGCCATCTAACAACGATTGTGAAGAAGGAGGTCAGGGAGCTCCTGACCCCGGGATCTGTGATATCAGTCCTCGTGATGGTTCTGCTGTTCGCAGCCCTCGGAGGACTCATAGGCAACGAGGTCAGCAAGAGCACCGTCATGCCTGTGATAGGGATAGCCAATTACGAGGATAATGTCATAGAGACAGAGGATGGCGAATGGAATGCCCGCGAGTTCCTCAAGGATTTCTACATCAAGAGCGGGGACAAGCGCATCACACCCGAGAACGTCGACCAGTTCGTCCTGAAGATGGACAAGGACGACATCCTCGGACAGATGGAGAGCACAGGTGCCAGCGTGGCCCTTGTACTGTCCGATGACTTCAAGAAGAACATCGAAGAGAGCCTCAAGAATTCCGATTCCGGCAACAAAGACTACCTCAAGGGGGAGATCGCCCAATACTACGTTTACCAGCCTTCCGGAATGATCGGCGGTACCGTTTCATCAGCAGTTTCAACCGCTATCGTGAGCAACATGAACAGCAACCTGTCCAAGTTCATCACGGGAGAGGAGGAATCGAAGTACGTTGATTTCCTCAAGTATCCGATCAAATCGTCGGAGACATACACCTATGTGAAAGGTGAGCTCCGTGAGGATGTGACCCCTGCCGAGATCAGCGAGGCCCTGTCCGGTCAGACCATGTTCATTCCCATGATCATCATGATCATCATAATGATGGTAGGAAGCATCGTCATCAGCTCCATGGGATCCGAGAAGGAGAACAAGACATTAGAAACCCTTCTAACACTGCCTATAAGCAGAACGGTCATCGTAACAGGCAAGATCATTGCCGCAGCCCTTGTCGGACTGATATTCGGTCTTGCCTACATGTTCGGTATGGCGTTCTACATCGGTTCCGTGACCTTCATGGCCGTCGGCAACAGTGGACTAGACCTTGATTCACTGGGTCTTGCACTCGGTCTCACCGATTACGCCCTTATCGCCGTATCCATGTTCCTCTCGATCGCATGCGCACTGGGGATCTGCATGATCCTTGGAGCATTCGCCAAGAACTACAAGTCGGCACAGACCATGACCATGCCCCTGAGCATCCTCGCGATCCTGCCCATGTTCATCACGATGTTCTCAGGCTGGTACAGTTCCAACACACTGATCCAGACGGTACTGTTCATCATCCCCTTCAGCCACCCCATGATGGCCACCGAGGCCCTGATGAACGGAGACCTCACACTGGTGCTCGCCGGTATCGTGTACATGGCGGTCTTCGCACTCGTATCCATCTTCATAACCGTGAAGCTGTACAAGTCGGACATACTGGTAACAGGATTAAGCCAGAACAAGTACGTGGAGATGCTAAAGGGCACAGGGAAGAGGAACAGGTCCAGGAACCGATGTGACCATTTATTAATGGTAAGAGGAATCAGAGATAGGAGTCTGACATGGACCAAAGGTCGAAGACGATAGTTGTCGTGGGCGTCGCGGCGATATTGATTTCGCTCGGTATATTCGTAGTACTGTACTCCGGATATGAGCACAGGATATCATTCGTCACAGATCCCGATGACCTAGCTAAATACTTCGTGGTCGTCGACGACGATACTGGGGAGACCAACCCCTTGGCGAAAGGATCCATGGTGTTCGACAGGACCACAATAACGTCTAACACGGATGACATCATCTGGAATAGTGATCCCGCGACCTTCGACAACAGTACCGTCATCTGCCATTGCACTTTAGGAGGCACCGACTACAGATTCGTGATGTGGATTCACGGGGCAGACCTCCTAGGTGCAGAACTAAAAGATGGCAAGCTCTGTGTACATGTGACTGATACGATCTTCAACTTCGCACTCGCGTTGAGTCTCGGCGAGCTATCATGATATCTAACTCGGGGCCCAGTTTTTTATCTGCTATTCATATGACCGCGCATGTTCGGGGAGATAGCTGACAAGCTGAGAGGCAAAAAGAAGGTAATCGTTGTTCATGGCAATGCGGATATGGACGCCATGGGTTCAGCCTATGCTCTCAAATCGGCATTCCCCGATGCGGACATCTTCGCTCCCAACAGCATCGACCGTGTAAGCAAGCTTGTGGCGGAGAAGCTGGGAATCGAGTACATAGAACAATGCGATTTCTCCGATTACGACCTCGCTGTAGTCGTTGACACCTCATCCCCCGATCAGCTCGAGAATGTGGAAAGGCTCCCGAATGATACTATCATCATCGACCACCATCAGCCCACCGGCAAATGGGACGGATACGAGTTCTATTGCGACCCTGAGAGGAGCTCCTGCTGTGAGATCGTCAAGGACATCCTGGACAAGAACGATATCCCCTTGGACAGGACAACGGGGCTCATGCTCCTCGGCGGAATGATCACCGACAGCGGACACTTTCAGTTCGCCAAACCCGGTCTCCTTGAGGCCTTTGCGGACATCATGAAAAGATGCGACATCAACATGGATGAGGCCTACAATCTGACTGTGGCCCAGACGAGCATGTCGGAGAAGATAGCGATGCTCAAGGCCATGGAAAGGACCAAGTTCGACCGCGTCGGGAACTACATCGTGGCGACATCCTACGGCGGAAGCTTCGAGGCCTCCTCATGCAGGGCCATAATGGCGTCCGGAGCGGATGTCGTGTTCGTGGGATCACAGAGGGACGATCAGTTTAGACTGAGCGCAAGAGCAACGCAGGAGATCGTCCGGAGGGGCGTTAACCTCGGAGAGATCATGAAGGGCATCGGCTCCGAGACCATGAACGACGGCGGAGGTCACAGCGGTGCGGCAGGACTGTCAGGTACCGGAGATGTCGAAGCGATGCTGTTCATCTGTATGAAAAGAACGATGGAGATCTTCAGGGAATTGAAGACCGAAGACCTCCAGGAAAGAGAATTGTGAGACTCACCTGAGCTTGGTGAGTCCTTCGAGCACCTTTGCGAGAGCGTTGCGGTTCTCGGGGTGTGCCTCGAAGTATTTTGCGACGGGTTCCAATGTCTTGGCCATACCGTCGGTGACACCTGTCTTCAAGTCGAACGGGGACAGCTTCTTGTCGAAGTAGGCCTGCTCCAGCTCCTCGTAGGAGTTGTAGGTGACAGGTCCGCCGTACTGCTCGGGACGGTCAACGAACAGGAATCCATTCCTGGGTATGATGATGTATTTGCACAGCATGAGGACGGGGTTGACCTCCTCGTTGCCTTCAGCGTCGAGCTTGTCCATGGGGCAGTACGCCTTCTTCATCTTCTTGGCGATGTCGTCCCTGGTGTCGTGGATCGTGATGTTGCCCTCGGGTTTGGACTTGGACATCTTGTTCTCGATGGGGTCCATCCTGTTACCACCCTTGAGTCCGGGGAGCAGAGGTGTGTGGAGAGCTACGGGCTTCTTCCATCCAAGCTTTTCTGCCGCATCCCTTGCGAGCATGTGGGCCCTCCTCTGGTCGATACCGGCGTATGCGACATCACAATTGAGGAAGAATATGTCCGTGGCCTGAAGGATCGGATACAGAACCTTGGATGCGTCGACCTCGGCCTCGTCCTCGGACCTTCCCATGATCGTCATGGCCCTCTTGACCCTGGACAGTGAGGTGACCTTCGCGACCTTGATGACCTTCTCCCAGTATTCGATCTCGGAGCAGAGCTCGCTGGCGTACTTGAACTCGACCTTGTCCTCGGGGACACCGAGTGCGAGGAAACAGTCCTGCATGTACCTGGCGCAGACCCTAATGTTGTCAAGGTTGCCTCCGAGCTTATCGTTGATGTATGCATGCCAGTCGGCCCAGAAAATCGTGACCTTGAATCCGGCATCGCAGAGATCCTTGATCTTCTGCGCGACGAGCACCCAACCGAGATGCACGGTACCCGACGGCTCGAACCCGATATATGCCGTAGGCTCCTTCTTCTCCGTGAGGAGAGCACGGAGTTCCTCTTCGGTAACGAGCTCTTCGGTGTTCCTAGTGACCAAGGCCAGCCTTTCGTCAACATTCATATTTATCAAAATTGGCAACGGTCACATTATATTAATCATTGGCGGGACACACTGTGTCTCGGTCGAGAACGATGTCAATATGACCGTCACATGGTTGCTTTATATCCTACGGACAGAAAAGATGACAGCGATGGACCTATCGCTGATAATCGTGGCCGCGGTGTCCTCCCTGTTCGGGAGCGGATTCGGACTGTTCACCGGTCTAGTCCCGGGGATACACGTCAACACTCTGGCATCAGTCCTTCTCATGTCGTACCCCGGTCTGGAGATCTTCCTGTCGGGGACCGTACCACAGGAACAGGTGCCCATAGCGGTATGCTCCGTCATCATGTCCGCATCGGTCGTCCATTCCTACGTGGACTTCGTACCATCCGTGTTCATAGGTGCTCCGGATGCCGAGGATGCGATATCTGTCCTTCCGGGACACAGACTGCTGCTGAAAGGACAGGGCATGAGGGCGGTGCGTGCAGCAGCAGTAGGAAGTCTGATCGGTTGCTCCGTAGCGATAGCGATAGCCGTACCGCTGCAGATAGCTATGACCGGCGACACATACGGATTCATCGACAGCCTGACGAAGATCGTGCTCGTTCTGGTATCAATGATCCTGCTGTACAACGAGATGAAGAAGGGTCATCTGATCATGGGGATAGTGGGATTCGTGCTCTCCGGGATCCTCGGATACGCGGTGATGAGACTGCCCATTCCGTGCGAGGGGCTTTTCGGGGAAGGTACTCTGCTGATGCCTATGCTCACGGGCCTGTTCGGACTGCCTGTGATGCTGGAATCGGATTCGGGACATCCGTTCCCAAAACAGAAGGATGACAAGAAGGATCCTGTAGGTCCGATACCGGGTTTCAAGGGTGTCCTGATGGGTGTAGTCGCAGGCTGGTTCCCCGGGATCACATCCACTGTCGGGGCCACTGTTTCATCAACGGTCATGCCGGACAGGACACCCGAACAATTCATCTCCACCGTGGCATCGATCGGTACCGTGACCACCGTGCTGTCCCTTGTGACGCTATCGATCTCCGGGGGTGGTAGATCGGGACGGTCATTGTCATCGGCAGCATCCTGGGCGATTCGATAAACGGGGTCGCTTCTGAGGCCTTCCTGGCCATGCTGATAGCCACAGCCGTAGCATCCCTGATAGGATATCATCTGACCATAATCAGCGGCAGATATGCCTCGAAACTCATTTCTAGGATCGACCAGAGGAAGATGAACCTGACAGTGATTGTCTTCCTAATCGTCATGGTGCCGATCTCCACCGGATTCTGTGGAGTGGTCATATTGGTGATCTCCCTGGTGGTGGGATTCATCCCTGTGACCAACAACATGGGAAAGACGGTACTCTGCGGATGCCTCATACTTCCATCCCTAATGTAATAAATACGGGCGCCGGAATGGATTGGCCATGGACCTGAAGCGTATCGAGTTGTTGGCTCTGCTCGCGATGGGGTTCGGCGTTTTCATGGACGGACTGGATTCCAGTATCGTCAATATCGCCCTGCCCGCCATAGCGGAATCCTTCGGTGTGGATGCCAACGCCGTCGCTTGGGTCACGATCACATACTTCATGATGATCGCAGGTCTGATGCTCTCCTTCGGACGTCTGGCCGATTCAGGTCACATCAGGAAGATCTACGTCCTCGGATTCGCGATCTTCGGAGCGGCGTCATTGGTCTGCGGTCTTTCTCAGGACCTCTGGACCCTTGTAGGCGCAAGGATCGTTCAGGGAATAGGTGCGGCGATGCTCGGAGCGGTAGCCCCGATGATATGCGTCAAGTTCCTTCCGCCGACCAAACTCGGTCTCGGTATGAGCATCCTGATGCTGTCAGGTGCCGTCGGATTCGGATCCGGTCCCGCGATAGGCGGACTTATCATGGATGTCGCTTCGTGGCACTGGACCTTCTTCATAAACGTGCCGATAGGCATAATCGCGATACTGTTCGCACTCCGTGCGATGCCAAAGGACCACGACATAAAGGATGCGAAACTGGACCTCTTGGGAAGCGCTCTACTGTTCCTTTCCGTCATCTGCGGCGTCTACATCCTCGAGATGTTCTCCCGCGAAGGACAGGGGCTCATATGTGCAGCCATGGCCATAGTGATGGTCGTGTCCATAGCTCTGTTCATCCGTACCGAGAAGAGAGCGAAGAACCCGATGCTAAATCTGGGAATGTTCAGGAAATGGACGTTCAACTCGGTCTCCCTGACCTATCTCCTGATGAACGTCTGTTACGTCGGCGTATCGTATCTGCTCCCGTTCTACATCGTAAAGGAACTCGACGTCAGCTACACGTTCACCGGTCTCCTGATCCTGGTGCCTAGTATAGTGACCATTTGCGTCAGCATTCCCGCAGGCAAATACGCGGATCAGCACGGACGGAGGACCATGGCGATAGTCAGCTGTCTGGCACTCATCATGTTCTGCGTCGGTTATTGGCTGCTGAGACCTGATATGGGCTGGCTGCCGTTCATACCCATCGGAATCATGGGAGGATTAATGTGGGGACTGTGCGGAGCATCGGTGGCCAGCCGCATAGTGGATCATGCGCCGAAAGATGACAAGGGCATGGCGTCCACCCTGTCCAATTTCCTGTACTACGCAGGCGGATCCATCGGTACCGCGTTATTCGCATCATTGGCGACCATCGGGTCGGATTCCATAGGCATCCCTCTGGACCTCATACCTCCGGAGGCCTTCCTGATCGGATTCACATTCTCGATGGCGCCTGCCATCATCATCGCTGTAGCTACCTTCGTGACGGCGACGATCGTCAAGGATGATGCGGTCAAAACGTCTTGAGCTCTGCTTTCTCCATGAACCTCTGGGAATCAACGACGAACCTCTCGTGAGTCCCGGAACCTACATCCCCTTTCGCATCGTAGACGCGGACGCTGAAGACCAGCCTCCTCCTGTCTATCTCCACCAGTTCAGTCTCGCATACGACGGTCATCCCCAAGGGGGTCGCCGAAGAATGCGCTATGTCGAGATGTGTGCCGACGGTAGAGCTTCCGATGTCGAGATAGGGCTACACGCTGAGCGATGCGGTCTTCTCGATGAGTGCGATCATGGACGGCGTGGCAAAGACCGGGAGGTCACCGCTGCCGACCGTGGATGCCAGGTTCTCCTCGGTCACGACGACCGACTGAGCGCCCTTGATTCCTTCCTATAACATAGGTCTCCGAACGATGACTTTACTTATTAAAAGGTGGATATGGCAGTCATGGGATTGGAAGACCAGCTCTACAGGGAACTTTATCAACTGAGGGAGCGCCTCAGGGAAGAGAGCAGGGCGTCTACGGGAAGGATACCGAACATCTGCTCGGACGAAGCGCTGGCTGAAATGGCACAGCGTGTACCAACCAAATTGGATGACTTCATCGCCATCGTAGGCGTAGGACAGCGGTTCATTGAGGTCTACGGGGAGAGATTCCTTGCTATCACAAGGAAGTATGCCGTGACCGCGGCGAAGGGATCCGAATTGGAGAGCGACACCGCCAAGACGCTGAGGGAGCTCGAGAAGAAGCTCATCAACATCAGCAGGAGCAACCGTCTTCTATACCAGGGCAAGATTTCCGCGAAGAACACCTTCGATCTCATTAGGATACCGGACATCGACGTGCTCGGTCTGCTGTTCGGCAACAAGAGGGTGCTTAAGCTTTGCAACATAACGAACGGAAAAGAGGACGAGAAGGTCTACAAGCACCTCAACCAGGTCATCCGTGAGGTTAACAGGGAACTAAGGGAGAAGGGACAGTACGACCTGTACATCGGATATCCGTTCGTCCAGGGAAAGATGCCGAATGACGATTTCGGCATACGCGCACCGCTCGCATTGTTCCCGGTGACGCTGGAGAAGGACGCCCGCACCATAACACTCAGTTACGATTCATCACGCGATGCGATGTATAACAACACGCTCATCCTCGCGTACATCAAGGCCACTGGTCAGAACAGGCCCCTGCCGAACAACATCCTGGAGGATTACAACGGCGATACGTTCCTGGAAGATACACTGAACTTCTTCCGCATGAACGGGATCGAGATCAAATGCGAGAACACCGAACCCACGGAGTTCATCGATTATAAGGCCGGGGAGTTCCCCGACTATTTCCCCGGGGACATGGAGCTGGTCCCCAACATCGTCGTAGGAAAGTATCCCACCTACTCGAGTTCGATCCAGAGGGACTTCGATGCCATCCTTTCGGGAAAGGAGATCAACGGTATACTCTCCGATCTCGTCGAGAACCTTGACAAGACCGACTTCCTATCTGACAAGCCAGAACCCCTGTCGTTCGACGACATCAAGGAGAAGGGCATGGAGGCCTCCGAGGAGCAACTGTTCTACATCAATTCGCTGAACAGTGCACAGGAGAACATCCTCACCGCCATCGACAAAGATGACGAGTTGGTCGTCCAGGGACCTCCGGGAACGGGTAAATCCCAAGTCATCACCGGTCTGATTACATCCGCCGTCATGAATGGGAAGACCATCCTGATGGTCTCCGAAAAGAAGACCGCGCTGGATGTCGTATACTCCCGTCTCGGGACACTTGCGAGGTACTGCCTCCTAATCGATGACGTGGGTAACAAAGACCTATTCTACAGACAGCTGGAAACGATGCTGGCATCCGGTGTACCCAAGAAAGGTACGGATGTGGAATCAATATCGCAGAGCATCGACAACGATGTCATGATGCTGTCGCACATCGCCGACACCATGTACAAACCGGGCGAGTTCGGAATAGCACCCTACAAGCTCTACGGACTGGAGAAGTCCAATCTTTCGGACGAGCGCCAGTTCACCGAATACAAGATCCTGAAGGATCACATAGACCCCCATCTGCTGGAGCTCAAGTACCCCACGGTCACGGAACTGCATACCAAGTACGCCAGCGAGAGCCTGATGAGGAACTTCAATGATTACAAGACCCTTGCCGGGAACAACCCGTGGCTAACGCAGATGAAGATGGATCTCTCCGAGTACAACATCGGTGAGATGAAGGCGGATCTCATGGACCTGGAGCTCCAGATGAAGGATTACAACTCCAAGGGATTCATGAGCAGGCTGTTCTCCAAAGGAAAGGTCAACAGGGAGACCACGCTGATGGCCTCCAAGTACTTCGACAACTACAATCAGCACACCCTTTCCATCATGATGGACGATCCCAAGAGGATCATCGACGGCCTCGACGACTACGAGAGGTTCGCATCACTATCCACCGTCTACTCCAGACTGAACAGCAACGAGAGGCTGTACGGGGAGGACATCCTCTCCGTATCCGAATCCACCAAGATGAGGTTCACGGACAGCAACGACAGGATCTACTACTGGCTTCTGAACGAGCATCTGATGAAGTTCGACGCAGAACACAAGGACATCATGCAGAAGATATGGGACTTCGACAGTATCATCCGCGACATGGACAGGAAGATGGAGCAGAAGCGCATCCTGTGCAAGGACAAGGTGGAGGAGATCCTTCAGGACAACCTCAGGTACATATCCGAATCCAAGAGGCGCGGGGACATCAACAGGATCATCGAATCCAAGAGGAAATGGAACCTCAACAAGTTCATCAACCGTTACGGATACGAGCTATTCAAAGGAGTCCGCGTATGGCTGCTCACACCGGAGGTGGTTTCAGAGATACTGCCGCTGGAGATGGGTGTCTTCGACCTGCTGATCTTCGACGAGGCATCCCAGATGTATGTGGAGAAGGGTATCCCATCCATTTACCGTGCCAAGAAGGTTGTCGTCGCTGGAGACCACAAGCAGCTCCGTCCGTCCAGTCTCGGTGTCGGAAGAATCGAATATGATTCTGACGAGGACGACCTCGACGACGATGTATCCGCCGCACTGGAGGAGGAATCCCTACTTGATCTTGCAAGGGCAAGGTACGACTCGATCCTACTGAACTTCCATTACAGGTCCAAGTACGAAGAGCTCATAGCATTCTCCAACTACGCGTTCTACGGAGGACGCCTCTACGTGTCCCCCAACGTCATAGAGCCTCCGAGGCCCCCGATCGAGACCATAAGGGTCGGCGGTCTGTGGGAGAACAAGTCCAACATGGAGGAGGCCAAGAAGGTGGTCGAGATCCTCAGGAGGATATTCGCCGAGAGGAAGAACAACGAGACCATCGGTATCATCACGTTCAACGCATCCCAGAGGGACCTGATCGACGACGTGCTCGACGAGGAGTGCACCAAGGACCCCGAGTTCGGGAAGGTGGTCAACAACGAGATGAAGAGGTTCGACAACGGAGAAGATGTCGGTCTGTTCATCAAGAACATCGAGAGTGTTCAGGGAGATGAGAGGGATGTCATCGTCTTCTCCATCGGATACGCCAAGAACGCCGACGGCAAGCTGATGCAGAGGTTCGGATGGCTCAACAACCGCGGTGGTGAGAACCGTCTCAATGTAGCAGTTTCGAGAGCGAAGAAGAAGATCTTCATCGTGTCATCGTTCGAGCCCAGGGAACTCCAGGTGGAGGACAACAAGAACGACGGTCCCCGCATCCTGAAGAAGTACCTGCAGTACGCGGATGCGATCAGCAGCGGAAACAGGGAACTGGCAGACACCATACTCCACTCGTTCGGCGGAGAGCGTTGGGTTAGAACGGAAGAATTCGATTCCGGACGCATCGCCGACAAGGTGTACAACGCCCTTCTCAGGAAGGGATACACCGTCGAGAGGAACGTGGGTATCGGAGGATACCAGATCGACCTCGCCGTGAAGCAGAACGACAGATACATCCTCGGAATAGAATGCGACAACCGCCTCTACGAGATGTCCGATTCTACAAGGGAAAGGGACTACCACAGACAGAAGTACCTCGAATCGAGAGGATGGAAGATCCACAGGGTATGGACACCCGGATTCTGGAAGAACCAGGAGAAGGAAGTTGCGGGCATCATCGATGCGATCGAGAGGAGCTGAACGTCGGACCTTCCGAAATTTAGGTACGGTAAAATTATTAACACACGGTATGCTATCTGAATCGGGATAACATGAAGACCACACTCAAGATCGAAGGAATGATGTGCGAAGGCTGTGTCAAGAAGGTCAACGACAAACTGTCCGCTCTGGACAAGGTCTCGAAGGTCGATGTGAACCTCAAGGCCGGAAAGGCTACCGTCGAGCATGACGGTGCCACCGACGAGGAGCTCATATCCGCGGTCGTGGACGCAGGATTCAGGGCGAACGTCAAGCACGGACTGTTCTCATGAGGACGCGCGTATTCCGCATAGGCGGGATGTCATGCGCCGCCTGCTCCAGCAGGATCGAAGGCGCCGTAGGCGGGATAGACGGCGTGGAGAGCGTTGTAGCCAACTTCGGCAACAACACCGCCACCGTCACCTACGATGATTCGAAGGTCACCGAGGAGATGATCGCGAAGGCGGTCACCGGTGCGGGCTATCAGATGATAAGCGACGATCGCGAGGAAGCGGAGCGTCAGGAACTGGAGGCCCTGAGGATACAGAAGCGCGACCTGATCATCGGCATACTATTCGCCATACCCCTAAGCATCATCGCCATGGGCCCCATGTTCGGGCTCGATATGCCATGGGACAGGAAGGCGGACTGCATCATACAGCTGCTCCTGTTCCTTCCCATAATGTACTCGGGGAGGAGATTCTACAAGAAGGGTATCCCGGCCCTGATGACCAAGAGCCCCACCATGGATTCGCTGGTGGCCCTCAGCACGTTGGCCTCTCTTCTGATGGGATTGTACTACACGACCCTAGCTTTCACGTCAGGTCATGTTCATACGATGCTGAGCTTCGATTCGGCAGGTATGATCATCGCACTGGTGAGCGTCGGCAAGTACATGGAGGCACGCTCCAAGCACAACACCAACGATTCACTGAGGAAACTGTTCACGTTGACCCCAAACAAGGCCACGATCATAGTGGACGGGAAGGAATACGAGGTTGAGTCCTCAACACTCATCGAGGGAGACATAGTTCTGGTACGCCCCGGAGAATCCATACCCGCGGACGGAACGGTCATCGAAGGGGACTCTACAGTCAACGAATCCATGCTTACCGGAGAGTCCATCCCCGTATCCAAGTCGGTCGGATCAACTGTCTACGGAGCCACCGTCAACGGCAACGGCAGCATGAAGGTCAGGATCGAGAAGACAGGCGAGGACACCGTACTGTACCAGATAGCCAGGATGATCGAGATGGCACAGGGCACCAAGGCACCCGTCGCCCATATGGCGGACAGGGTCGCTGCAAAGTTCGTGCCGGCGGTCATCTTCATATCAATACTCGCATTCGTCGCATGGTTCATCGCCGGAGTGGTGACGGGCAATGAGGAATACGACCTTGAGTTCTGCCTTACCATAATGATATCCGTACTGGTGATCTCGTGCCCCTGCGCATTGGGACTGGCGACACCATTGGCCATCGTTGTCGGTACTGGCAACGGTTCAAGACACGGGATACTGTTCAAGACCGCTTCCTCCATCGAGGCTGCGGCGAATATCGACACTGTGATCCTCGATAAGACGGGTACCATAACTAAAGGTCATCCTGCTATAACGGACATAGTCACCGACATGGATGAGAATGAGTTCATCTCGATCGTCGCCGCAGCGGAATCCGATTCGGAGCACCCGCTCGCAGAGGCCATCGTCAATTACGTCAAGGATAAGGGCATTGCACTTCCGTCGCACTCCGGATTCGAGGCCGTCACAGGTCAGGGTATCCGCTGCAACGTGGACGACCATGATGTATTAGTAGGGAACCGCGCACTCATGGAAGAGAACGGCATCGCCTTAGATGATATTCCAGGCATCATGGTGGCGATAGACGGTCAGCCTTCCGGATCGTTCGTCGTATCAGACCCGATTAGGGACGAGAGCCCCGCGGCGATCGCATCACTCAAGGGATTGGGCATAGATGTCAAGATGGTCACGGGAGACCGCGAGGAGACCGCAGAGGCCATAGCTTCTCAGGCAGGGATCGATGACATCGTGGCAGAGACTAGACCCCAGGACAAGCTGGATATCGTGAAGAAACTGCAGGTCGCACAGAAACATGTCGCCATGACCGGCGACGGTATCAACGACGCACCTGCACTGACCCAGTCCGATGTCGGTCTTGCGGTGGGATCTGGTACCGACATAGCGATAGAATCGGCCGACATTGTTCTGATGAACGACGACCTTAGAACTGTTCCAGCAGCATTGGAGATTGGAAGAGCCACACTGAGGAACATCAAGCAGAATCTGTTCTTCGCATTGGGATACAACACCGTGTGCATACCCATAGCGGCAGGTCTCCCGGTACTGTTCGGTTACACGGATCTCGTCATGGTCATGCCCATGATAGCAGCGGCGGCAATGTCCCTATCATCGATATCCGTCGTATCGAACGCTCTGAGGATGAGGGGATTCAAGCCCGGATCGCTGTCCGAGTCTCGCTGAGGTTACATTTAGAGTACCGTTGTCCTTCTTCCAGGAGATCTCCGAAGAAACTATCTCTATGGGATGGGAATGCATGGGAGAATCCAACGTCATGGATTCGTACTCCCCTCCCTCACCCATTATACTTATCCCGTATCTGGCACGTATCTCCTTCAGCTCCTTTACGGCATCCGCATCTATCACGCGGCCGAGCCATTCCTGGCCGAGACCTTCGGCATAGCATCCTACGATGATGGCCTTGATACCGGATTGTAGGAAAGCATCCATGAGGAGGTCCTGATCCTTCCTCCACAGCGGGGAGAATACCTTCAGACCCAGATCGTTGCAGACGAGGTTCATCCTGTCCCACTGGTAATCCGACCAGACTGCGCCGGTTATGACACCGTCCACGTCGAGACCTTCCAATGCCTTCCTGAGGCCTTCCATGTCGCCCTCCTCCGTACCGGTGCTCGGAGCGGTGACCAGTTCCTTGCCCATGGCCTCCGCCATCACGGGGACCACTGAAAGGTTCGGAGTATGGAATATCCACGATGCCTTGTCCTCGGGCATGACGTTCACGAGATACGGGACATCGTGTCCCATCTGCTCCATGATGTAGAGCGAAAATGTCGAATCCTTCCCTCCGGAGTACAGCGAAGCTAGCCTCATCACGCACATGCACACCATCGCGATAAAAGAACATTTTTCTATTAGTCCATCCTGGGGATTGACGAGGGACAATCATGGACCTAGACGCGAACGCGATGAAGAAACTGGTGGCCGAAGAAGCCGTGAACAGATACGTCAAGGACGGAATGACTGTCGGATTGGGTACCGGTTCCACCGCAAAGTTCATGATCGAGAGGATTGGCCAGCTCGTCGCAGACGGTTACGACCTCACATGTACGGCCACATCCGTGCAGAGCGAGGAACTCGCCAAGAACCTCGGTATCAAGGTGGTCGATCTCGACGAGGTCGGTACGCTTGATATCACCATCGACGGTGCGGATGAGGTCGATCCCGGAATGCAGCTCATCAAAGGTCTCGGAGGAGCGCTACTCAGGGAGAAGATCGTGGCGGCCGCCACGGAGAAGGAGATCATCGTCGCCGACCAGTCCAAACTCGTGGACAAGCTCGGTATGAGGACGCCCCTTCCCGTCGAGGTCCTCAGATTCGGCCACAAGCACACCAAGTTCGCTTTGGAACAGCAGGGATGCAAGGCCGAGCTCAGGATGAAGAACGGAGAACCCTTCGTCACTGACGGCGGCAACTACATCTACGACTGCAAGTTCGAGGCCATCGAGAAACCCTTCTTCCTGGAATCAAGGCTCGATGTCATCCCCGGAGTGGTCGAGAACGGACTGTTCCTGAACACTGCCTACGACGTGCTGATCGCCAAAAGCGACGGCACCGTGGAGAGCATGTCGGACGCTCTGATCAAGAAAAGATCCGATGCTTTGAACGTAATAAACTAATGCGCGTGTAAAGAAGGGTATCACCTTTTTATATAACTTCGATAATAGCACGCCCGTTTCAATTCAAGGTGAATACCATGAAAATGCCCAGAACGATTAAGAGATACTGCCCTACCTGCAAGGCCCACACCGAGCAAGAGGTGGAGAGGGTCAAGAAGAAGAAGGCCAGTGAACTCAAATGGGGTCAGAGGAGATTCAGAAAGGTAACCGCAGGTTACGGAGGTTTCCCCAGGCCTAAGCCCGAAGGAAGAGAGAAGCCCACCAAGAGGATCAACCTCAGGTACAGATGCACCCAGTGCAAGAAGGCCAACATCTCCCCCTGCATCCGTGCAAAGAAATTCGAGCTTGTGGAGTGATCATCATGACCGGAGATTTCATCAAAATCAAATGCCCCGACTGCGAGAACGAGCAGATCGCTTTCAGGAAGGCAGCGACCAAGGTCACCTGCCACGTCTGCGGTGCCACACTCATCGTCCCCAAGGGCGGTGTCGGAGACATCAAGGGCGAGATCATCGAGGTCGTCAACTGATGTCAAGGGTCAGGGGCCTCCCCGAGAACGGTGAGCTCGTAGTCTGCACCGTCAAGAGCGTGAAGAACTTCGGAGCATTCGTCACTCTGGATGAGTACGACGACAAGGAAGGATTCATTCACGTCAGGGATGTCGCCACTGGCTGGGTAAAATACATCAGAGACTTCGTAAGAGAAGGCCAGAAAATAGTCTGCAAAGTTCTGGGCGTGGATTCAACCAAAGGTCACATCGACCTTTCCTTAAAATCCGTCAACGAACACCAGAAGCGCGAGAAGATCCAGCAATGGAAGAACGAGAAGAAAGCAGAGAAACTTCTCGAGATCGTCGCAGAAAGGATGGGAATTGACATCAACAAAGCGTACAAGCAGTTCGGAGACGAACTCTTGGACGCCTATGAGACATTATACAGTGCATTCGAATCCGCTGTCGCCTACCCGGAGGATTTCCTCTCGGAGTTCGAGGGCAAGTGGGTCGACACATTTATGGAAGTCGCCAAGGAGAACGTCGCGGCACCCATGGTGCAGATCGACGGTATCCTGGAGATGAGTTCCTCGGCACCCAACGGAATGGACCTCATCAAGACTGCCCTCATGGCTGGTCTTGCAACAGCAGAGGGATCCGCCGTCGAGATCACCTGCGTGGGATGCCCCAGATACAGGGTCGTCGTCACCGCAGCTGATTATAAGGAGGCCGAAGATGTCATGAAGACGGTCAGCACGGCCGCCATCGAGTCCCTTACATCGAACAACGGCTCCGCCGTTCTCAAGCGTGAGAGCAAGTGAGATGAAGAGCGATATCCGCAGATGCGGCTCCTGTGGCAGATACACCCTGTCGCAGACATGCCCGGCATGCGGTTCGGCCACCGTCAGCCCTATACCTCCGAGATATTCCCCCGACGATCGTATGGGCGAATACCGCAGGAGATCCATACTTCAGGAGTACGGAGAGAATGGAAAGCATCGTGACGTTTGAGTGCAGACCCGAGTTCGAGGACTTGATATTCATCGAAGGTCTGCCCGGAGTGGGTAACGTAGGGAAGATCGCAGCCGATTTCATCAGCTACAAGCTCGATGCCAAGAGGCTTGCCACTATCGTCTCCAGCGAGCTCCCGCCCCAGGTGTTCATCGATTCCGACAGCTACTTCTACTCCGCATGCAACGAATTGTGGTACGTCAAGGACGTCAACGGTCACGACATCATATTCCTGCAGGGAGATTACCAGCCGACCACGCCCCAAGGGCAGTTCGAGCTGTACAAGCTGATCTTCGAAAAGATCCTTCCCTTCGACCCCAAGCTCATCATCACACTGGGCGGATACGGCTTAGGCGAGGTCGTAAAGGACCCGAGGGTACTGGCGGTATGCAACGACTCCAAACTGAAGTCCATGCTTGAGAAGAAGGGCGCCACATTCCAGCCCAACGAGCCCCAAGGAGGCATCATCGGTGCTGCGGCGATGTTCCTGATACTCGCCAACGAGTACGATATAGATGCTGCCTGTCTAATGGGAGAGACCTCCGGATTCCTCCTGGATCACAAGAGCGCCAAATGCGTGGTCGATGTGCTCTGCAAGGTCCTCGGAGTGGAACTGGATACCTCTGACATGCAGGAGGACATCCAACAGGTGGAACAAATCAACGAGGAGGTACAGGCGCTGTCCGAGACCACTCCCGAGGATCTGTCCTACATCGGATGATCCCTTAAGATTCTTCCAGAATAGGCCCGGGTTAATGCCGTATTCGTCACTGATATCGACTCAATCAGCTGACCGGGGCCGACATGGAGACCAATTATTATTTATAATGAATAAGCATCCCTCGGTTTAGTCCCCACTTAGCTCAGACTGGCTAGAGCGGCTGACTGTAGAGTGTTTTCGGTAAAACCGATACAGCCGCTGAAATCAGCAGGTCCCCTGTTCAAATCAGGGAGTGGGGACCATCCTTATCCAGCATCTTCGGCGAATTCCAAAATAACATTTTCAGGGAAAGGCCGTTTTTCGCGATTTTTATTCCGATAAGAATATCCGCTTTCGGGAGGCTCTGACGTGTCCGTTTTCGACACGATGGAGCGTTCCGAGCTCCAGGATAAGGTGCTCTCCGGAGAGATCGATTCCGACCGTTTGCTGAAGGATCTGGTCCAATGGGTGACCATCGTCTACTACAACCTATTCGCCAATCTCGATACGGGGGAGCATCGCGCCTGTCCCGTATCGAGGAGAGGCAACGCAGCATACGCTTTACTTCAATCCTTCAAGAAATCGATGTTAGCGAAGCTCATCAAGAAATCCACCATCTCCAAAGAAACGATTTCGTTAAAAGTGGCCTCTTGCTTCGTTTGAATTGAAGCAAACAAAACGGAGGCAAGAGGCCATGAACTACATTGGTATCGATGTACATAAGTCAATTTGTACCGCAGTTGTAATGAATGATGATGAGAAGGTCATCGACCAGATCATCGATTTTGGAACCAACGATGAAGGGTATTCCTTCATCGTCGACCATTATTCTCCGGAGGATTCGTACATCCTCTTCGAGAATCTGACCACCGCCCACAGAGTATATCATTTCTTCAAGGACAAAGGGTACCGTGTGGAGGGCCTCCACACGGGACACGGATGTGTTACTGAGATATCCAAGACGGATTTCAAGACGGATCTCGAGGATGCGACCAAGCTGGCCAGGATGTGCAAGGACCATTTTACCGGCCGCAGGGAGTATTCCTTAGCTCACTTCGCCGACATCGATTCGATGAAGGCGAAGGAACTGTGCAGGGTAATGAATGACTGCAGCGAGCAGAGAGACAAGCTGAACCTCAGAATCCAAGCATACATGGACATGTTCGATATCCGTCTACCCAAAGGGCTCAAAACAGTCTATTCGGACAAGGCCATGAAGTATCTCAAGTCTCTGGATCATCTAGCCTTGACCATAATGGTGGAAGATATGGCTTCAGCGATGGCGCACATTGAGAAGGCCAGAAAAGGATTGGAATCATTGTTCAAGGACAACGAGGATGTGAGGAATCTGATGTCGATCAAAGGTATAGCCATTCAGACGGCTGCGACGATCTATACCGTTATCGACGGGATAGAGAGATTCGGGACTCCCGAAAGTCTTGTATCGTATTTCGGTCTGAAGATCACCAGGCACGAATCGGGAGGGGACCGTGATCTTCACGGCCACATCAACAAGCGGGGCGACCCGCTTGTACGCAAGTATCTTGCGAATGTGGTCGTTAAGCATCCGATATACTATCCGGACAGCGATCTGGCCAGATTCTACAAGCGGAAGAAAGAGATTATGCCGCATTGGAAGGCGGTGACAGCGTCGATGAGAAAATTGGTCTGTATAATCTGGGCGATGCTGGCCAGACATCAGGTATACAGATTCTCATCGCTGGTGAAGGCATGAACACATCACGCTCGAAGGTCGGATGCACCCTTACAACCTCCTGTGGAGGTTGAGGGGGGCATCCTTTATTCACCATCGGGACAGGTATGAACCTGTGAGACGTCACGGACGTGTCGTAAGGTCGTAAGGGATCGGATCGCGCAGAGGTTTTGTCGGCCCCTCCCATGGAGGGTGACCACGTCTATTGAAACTTGGGCCATGCCCGAGCGACCAAGACCGACATCGTTATGCAGGCACAGACCGCGGGAATGACAAAATGGGATGTCGATCACTTCCGCTAACGTCTGCAGAGGATTCCTGCCGATGTAGGGCAAATCATTCGAGTTAAATTAGCGGTAGCTATAATTCTGTGTTATGCATTGACTGAATCAGAGGTCACTTTTAACGAGACAAACCCCTTACTTTCTTACACCGACTTATCGGCCAGGGCTACGCCCTTGGTCTCCTTACCGAAGAGCCATATCACCACGGCGACGAATGCGAATGCTGCGGATAGGATTATGAACACAAGAACGAAACCGTTCTCCGATCCGAAACTGGAGTAGAGTGCGGGAACGATGAACGGTGCAATGAAAGCTCCGACACGGCCGAAGGCGGATGCCCACCCGTTGCCGGATCCGCGGACATCGGTGGGATACATCTCTGGAGTGTACGAGTATACGCTTCCCCACGCGCCCAGCGCGAAGAAGTATAGCAGACATCCGGAGATAAGGATGGTCGTCTCGGAATCCGCATGTCCGAAGAACCATGCTGCCACAGCGGTGCCGAAGAAATATGCGATCAGGGTGGGCTTCCTTCCCCATCTCTCGATCAGATATGCCGCACTGTAGTAACCGGGCAGCTGCGCCAAGCACATTATCACGGTGAATCCGAAGCTCTTGACGATGTCGAATCCCTGATCCGTGAGGAGAGTAGGGGTCCAGAGTACGAATCCGTAGTAACCGAAGTTGATGCCGA
>CALAVG010000133.1 GCA_937892275.1 uncultured Methanomicrobiales archaeon
GCAGCATGTATTTGCCGTCATGCTTGACTTCCCCGAAGTCGAACTTCAGTCCCTGAAGGGCAAGTGTCATCTGGATGAGCAGAGTGATCATGAGCATGGCGGGTGCATCGGGATGATCGAACCCTATGACGAATCCCAGGATAATTCCCAGGATGATCCACACCTTTACGTCGAACAGTCTGTTCATCTGAAGAACCTCGTAGCTTCTCCAGCAGGGTCATCCGTGAGTTTGGCATCCAGCTGTTTGACGTATCTAGAAGCCCTATTGTCAAGGATTACTGCCATGCCCCTGTCGGTCTCGGTCCTGATGAGACGGCCAATGGCCTGTTTCATCTTCCTGAGGGCAGGAACCTCACTCGTGTATATCCAACCTTTGCCCGCACCGTATCTCTGGTCGAACATTGCGGACATCGCTCTCTGTTCGGAGGATGGCGGAGGATAGGGGATGCCAACTATTATCGCGAAGCACAGTTCGTCGCCTGGGAAGTCCATTCCCTCTGCGACGGAACCTCCCATAACCGAAAAGAACACTCCATCCCTTCCGTTGCGGAAAGCGGCCAGGTTCTCCATGGTCTTCCTCTGGTTACGTGATTCCTCCCAGTACAGGCTCTTGTTGACATGCGTCTCGAGGTAGGGCCTCATCATGCGCATGAATGAATATGATGTGAAGAATACCAGCGTGTTCTTTTGGATGGAGTTGCAGAGCATCGCTATGTAGTTCTCCAGACGGTGCTGCATGGAACCATCCTTCTGCATCTCCTTCTGCTGTGTGGTGACATCGTTCACGTAGAGGACGGATCTGTTCTCGGGCGGGAACGGTGACGGATAGATCCTGAATCTTGGGTTCCCTTTCAGGCCGAGGACGCGCGCATATTGGTCGAGAGGCTGCAGGGTACCGGACATGTGGATGGCACCGGGGATGCTGTTCAGGAAGAACGATATCTCGTACGGATCGATGCATTTGGCGGACAGATATTCGCCGTCCTGATCAACTTTTAGCGAACGGACGAATCTGTCAGATGCGGAAGAGCACCAGTCGCGCATCAGGAATCCGAGCGATTGGATGTCGGATACCCTGTTGTCACCTCTTTCCATGAGGATCTCGGTCCTGGCCTCTCCGAAATCGATGACCCTCTCTATAGCGGATTCCAGGTCCTGGGATTTCATTCCGAACTTGGCCATCATGCGCTGCTCGATGTAATCATCGGTAAGGACGACCTCCTTCTCGTTTAGGCCCAGTTTCTCAGTTGCAACGTTGCGGATCGTGTTCTTGAAGTATTCGAGGAAATCCTTCAGAGTGACATCCGTCCAGACGGTAGGATCGCCTTTCATGGTAGTGCATTCGTCTATCGCATTGTCTACAAGGTCCCTGTTGATGATGAAACTCTCCTGGTCCCTTGCGGCATCGACGAGGTTGTGCGCTTCGTCGACAATCAGGAGCATTCCCTGTGGATTGTCCTCGAGATCTAGATTGACCATGAGATTGGAACGGATATCCGCCGAAAGGATGTGCACATATGGAACTGCCACAACATCGAACTTCTTCATCAGCTGCTTCTTCATCTCATACGGACAGACGCCGTTCTTTTCGCAGTATCTGTCCAGTTCATCGGATGTAGGGAAGTTGTTCATCACATAGTTGGTGACGTCATTGACCTCTGTCTTTATCCTGTCGAAATAACGGCATCCGCCGGCAGATCCTTTCATGCTCTTGGAGCGTTTCTCCTCGCACATCATCGACAGCACCTTGGGTGACAGGGACTCGTAGTCCTTCGTGCCTCTGAAGAGCGGGCAGGACTTGTTACGGCCGGTTATGGTCAGTCCGGATACAGGTTTGATCCTGGAGATAGCTTTCAGCTCCCTCATTACCTGGTCGCTCTGGGAGATTGTCCTTGTCAGATAGACAATCTTCTTCCCGGTCTTCTTGGCATGCTCAAGTCCGGCGGCGAGGGATACGATGGTCTTCCCGGTACCGGTTCCGGATTCGATTATGATGTGGCGCCCTTCGTCGAGGGCCATGCGGATGTCCGAGATGATGTCGAGCTGGCATCCGCGGGGTTTGTACGGAAGATAAGGTGCATCCTTGTTCTCCTCTGCGACGAGTTCCACCGGTTTCCTCTTGGGACCAAGGCCGTCCAGGGAGGACTGGTTGCTGATATCGTTGGGGTTCAGAGTGGCTCCGCAGGCCATGCACCTCTTGCTGTTAGGAGGCATCAGACTCTTACATTTCCTGCAGAACATCCCCATCATGTTTTCGGGGATTCTTCACTTCGATATAAGACCTGCCCTCTGCCGTTGGAAATGGTAAAGTTGTATGGATTGTTCTTGTTGGTTTCCCAATTGCCAATTTGAAATTAATTATTCTAATTATAGTATCTTACCTAACTTTTTACAATAATTCTGGATAAAAAACAGATCTCCACCATCCTGCGTATGTAGACTTAGAGGCCTCTTCAAGGAATCTGGCCTCCATCTCTCCGACCAGTTGATCCCTATCCAGGAACATGTTCTTGGATACCACACGTTTCAGGCTCTTCCATATGAACTCAATAGGATTGAGTTGAGGACTGTACGGAGGAAGATACACCAATCTGATATCAAGCGAATCAGCTAGTTCTCTGACGGCGGCGGCACGGTGCGTCATACAATTATCCAGGACCATCACGATGGTCCTGTCACCGTTCGCAGAGCGAACAGCTCTCAGGAAATCCATCATGTCCTCCTTCTTCGATTCCATAGGGGCTTGAAGCACCGGGATTCCATTGAGCGGGTAGAATCCGAATAGATTCGCGCGTAACTTGTTGGTGTTCCTTACGACATGCGGCTTCTCCGGACACCAAAGACGGACGGTATTTGCGGTCGTCTGAGGTGAGCTCTCATCTTGGAAACCGATCACGAATTCATCCGTAGTTAGGTTGTCCAGAGCATCAACGAGTCTTTTTTTAAAACCGCCTCGGCGTCTGCCGGGCGGCGATAATCCTTGGGATATGGTTTTGCATGACGCATACCCATTGATTTCAATATCACGTGAACCTGTTTTTCGCTGTATTCCACGCCGAAATGATCCTTGATGTACTGCCTAACGGTCTTGGTGTCCGATGGCCATGCGGACAGCATGTCCTTCAGCTCTGACTTCTGTTCTTCAGACAACTTGGATCTGGGCCCTCCTTTGAAATCGGGCACCAGTCCCTCCATACCCTTGGCGTTCCATTGTTTCTGAACATTGTAACCAGTCTTCGTGGTGAAACCAACTGCATGGGATGCCTCCTCGACAGAGAAACCACCGTATCTCAAACGAACGAACGTCACACGTTGGAGAAGTCTCTCTAACTTCTTCATGCTTTTAACGCTCTCAGAAAGCTGGCGCTCTCTGTCCTGAAGCTCATCTAACGGTAGGTGCTTCACGATTTGTAGCTCTTCTGGCCTTGCCATAAAGGTTTATCGCTTTCATTATTGAAATAAGTTAGGTAAGATACTATAATTCGAATTAACGGACCTTCATGTTCCGATAAGTATGGACATGGGCCGGAAGATCCGGCCCAGTCTGTATAGGTTTGATCAGCTCTGTTTCTTCGCTTTTGCTGCAGCGGCTTTGTATCTGATGAGGTCGATGTATCCCTTGGTGATCTCGTCCTCGGCGACCACTTTGACATCGGCGAACATTCCTTCCTGTCCGTAGAATCTGATCTTGGTCACCTTGCCCTCATCGTTCTTGAACAGGATCGTCTGTTCCACTACCATCGACATTATGATGTTGTAGGAATCGGTACCCTTGTTGCGCACGGTCAGATGGAGCCTTTCATCATCCTTCCACTTCTGAAGTAACATCTCGGTCGCCGTCCAACGGCTGTGCAGACCAATCGTGGTCTCGCGCTCTATGGGTCCGTTGTCGAGATGTGTCCACTCGGGGCCGTCGCCGATATCTGTCAGCCTGCTGACATCATTCCTGTCCACATAGACCTCGGGATCCGAGACCATACTATCGTAGAGTACATCGGAATTGGTCCTGAGCCTCCTGAGGAACGATGTGATCATCATCTCAGGCCTGGTGAGGATGAAGATGAACGCTCCGTGCTCTATCGCCATGATGAGGTTGGTCCAGTCGAGGGATGTGAGATCGTCACCTCTGCGCACCACGGCCAGGAACAGGTACAGCTCCAGGATACTGATGACGGCGAGACATACGATGCTCTTCGCACTTCCCGTCTTCAAACCTATGGCCATAGATGCTGAGTGGTACACGAGCACCACACCTGTGACCACGTATAGCAAGGAAGCGACGAAATTATCCGACTCTTCGCTCGAGAATGCCCTCTCTATATCTGCCAGTATGATTGTGAAACCGATTAGGAACAGACAGAAGGCGACACCAATCATCTTCTTCTCCCTGAAGTAGACGATGGCAACGAGTCCTCCGAGAATACCTACGATGATCGAAAGGATTCCTCCCACGTTAATCGGATTGCCCGCTATCGTGAATGCCAATACGAACAGCTGATTGATGATCAGCAGCACTCCGATTGTCGAAATGTACACTTCGCTCTTCTTCATCGTCTTCATGCGGACACCTCCTCTAACTCTGCGGGCATGACCGATATGTTGGATAGCATTGTACCATCAGCGTACAGACGGATGTTCATGAACTTATCATCGTCAGCATCATCCGCCACCGCATCCGTGACCGAGAACCTGTTGGCCTGGAGTATGGTACCGTCATCGTTGGTCGAGACCGTGAAGTAGATCCTGTCCGAATCTTTCCATTTCTGCATGATCATGACGGCTGTGACCTTATCTTCCGCCAAGCGGAGTCTCTTCTCGCATTCCACGGGACCTCCGTCATCCACCTCGGACCACGAGGACCTGTCATCGAACATGTGCTTGATGGCCTTGGCATCCTCCCTCGGGATGTACATTCCAGGGGTCAGGGTGTACATGACACGCATATCGTCCATCTTCCTCACGGACTTCTCCTCCCAAGAGCTGAATCTGAACTCATCGCTGTCCATAATAACGAGGATCAGAAGATACTGGATCAGATACACCACGGTGACGATGATATCGGTGACATCTATTTCTAGCTCGTCACCGGCGACCACATACGATACGAGGGCCGCTGCCATGATCAAGGCCAGCGCGGCCGAACCTAATGTCATTCCGAAACGGCCTCTCGACACGTCCTGAAGGTAGCTGTAACCTGAATAGACCAGGTTCGCACCCATCACTACCATGACGATGGCCACTATGAAGGGCAGATCCGAAGGACTGCCTAACATAGGGAAAGAGGCAATTATCCTTGCAATACCAAGAGATAACGCATAGAATCCTACCGACCTCATCAGATTCCTTTTCGGGTCGAATATGATGAAAAGACCCATTCCTATCTTTACAATCGCCACTGCAGTATCGGTCAATACGGTGTCCGTGTTCCCGAACACGGTCATATTTGCAACATCGATCAAACCGGAAATGATGATGATACCTGCAAGGATGAACGATATCCTGTTCTTGGCAACGGCAATGATTGCCTGTGCGGTCTCCTGTGTTGACATTGGGAGAAGGACGGCATTCTTCGTATTTATTGGAGCTTAGTGACCAGCGTGTTGGTGATATGGTGGTCGCATCGATATCGCTGAGCTACAGTCCCTTCGCAAATATGGTAGAGGCCGATCCGGAGAGTTCATAGGCACCAGTACAGGATCCAACCGCATGGGAAAGATCATCGTGGTCACTTCTCAAGCAAGACTGGTACCAACACGCTGGTCACTAAGCTCATATTTATTCGTAAGAGGGTTCAGTCAGATACGGCATCCCGCATCACTGTTCACTCGAAGACTTTGATGCTCTTATCCAACTCATCGCGGATGAGGATGTGCTGAGGACAGACCTTCTCGCATTCTCCGCATTTTATGCAGTCCTTCGCATACTTCTTCCCGTGCATGCCAACGAGCCAGTTCAGCTGGCCGGTGGAGAATTCCTTGTTCCCGTAGAGGATCACCTGATTGACCGCCTGGAACGTTCCGGATATGCCGATGTCGTGAGGACATACCTTCGCACAGTAGTCGCATGAGGTGCATGGCACGATGGGATATGTGGACAAGACCTCCGATGCCTCCTTTATGGTGTCCCTCTGCTGGGGCGTGAGATTAACGAATCCCTTCATGCGGGAGAGGTTGTCCTTCATCTGATCGACATCCGACATTCCCGACAGGACCGTTATGACCCCTTCGAGGTCCGCACAGAACCTAAGTGCCCATGAGGCACAGCTACTGTCTGGCTCTTTGTCCTTGAACACCTTCTCGACCTTCTCCGGAGGCTTCGCCAGGAGGCCTCCCTTCACCGGCTCCATCACGATCACGGGCTTCCCGTACTTCCTTGACAGTTCGTAGACCTTCCTGGACTGGATGGCGTTGCTCTCCCAATCCGCGTAATTGATCTGAAGCTGTACGAACTCCGCCTCGGGGTGCGATTTGAGGATGGGTTCTAGATCATCCACGGTTGCATGGAACGAGAATCCCAAATGCCTGATCTTGCCTTCCCTCTTCTTCTCTAGGAAATAGTTCCAGAGATCCCATTTCTCGAACGGTTCTGTCCTGTCGTTACCAAGATTGTGTAGAAGATAGAAATCGATGTGATCGGTGCCCAATCTCTCCAAGGAGGTCTCGAACTGTGCCTCGGCCTCCTCCTTCGTTCCGACCCTCCATGCGGCATCCTTGGTGGCAAGGTAATAGCTGTCACGGGGATACCTCTCCACGAGCGCCTCCCTGATGGCCTCCTCGCTTCCGGGATACGCCCATGCGGTATCGAAGTAATTGAAACCAGCCTGCAAGAAGAGATCCACCATCTCCTTGACCTGTTCTATGTCGATCTTCCCATCCTTCTGGGGAAGACGCATGAGACCGAAACCGAGCTTTCCGATGTTCTCAGTGATTGTCATTAGATTACCTCAGGGACGACCGTCCGAATGATGTTGACATATCATAGAAGATATTGAAATCTCTTCCCCGAACGTGAACTCAATCCTGTTCCTTCTTTTCGTCTTCCGCTTCGCGTGCGTTCCTCTTCAACAGCATATGGTAGGACACGTTGCGGAGCAACTTGTCGAGATCGATGACATGACCGAAGATCTTGGCCTTGGTGTAATCCTCCTGAAGGTTCTCGTGGACCAGAAGCCTGAACCAGCTGCCGTTGGTGGAATAGGCAGTCAGATATCTGTCCCCGATCACCAGATCCTGGATGTCCACCATGTACATCGGGTTGGCATGTACAAATCCAGTGACATGGAGGTCCGCTCTGAGCTTTCCATTCTCCTTGGTAAAGATGAGCATCCTGTTCCTGATCTGATTGCTCAGAAGCTTCAGCCTGACCTGTCCATCAGATTGGGAATCGATGAGGCCCTGTATCTCCTGACATCCGGACCTCAGGATGTATGCGTCATCCACATTGTACAGGAGCGCCGACATGCTCTCGGTGCTCTCCTTGAACGACTGCACTAAGTTGGATTGCGAAATCGACCTGTCCATGGACAGGATGATGATGTTCAGGGCAAGGATCAGTAGCAGCACATCGGTAAAGACGTTAGTGGTCCCGTTATAATCCACATTGAACAGGAGCGGGACCAGGTTGACAGCCAGTGTGTACCCCCAGGCTGTTGTACTTGATATCTAGGATTATACCGAATATCGCGTACAGGATCATGACCAGGCCCATGACATAGCCGATGTGGGCCATTGCGAAATCCAACACCCCTCTATAGAGCCCGCGGAATCCCCCGTCATCCATGCTTGGTGAATCCCATACCACGATATAACTTAGATTACCGACGCCGGACATAGCAACTCCCTTTGAATGCAGTTATTAAATCTAAGAGCATTCTCGGGCTAGATATCATGCGTTCAGACCTGAAACCCGCCATGTATGTGGTGATAGGAGCATCCCTCTGGGGAATCATAGGTCTGTTCACGCGCCCGCTCTACGAATCCGGACTCTCTGCCCTTCAGATCGCTCTTTTGAGGTGTACGGTGACCTTGATCGCTTTGACCATCGTCATCCTGTTCCTTGACAGAGGACTCTTCAAGATAGATCCCAGAGACATATGGATGTTCATAGGAATGGGTCTGATAAGCTTCGTGTTCTTTAACTACATGTATTTCATGTCACAGCAAATGGTCTCGCTCTCCACAGCATCGGTGCTGCTGTACACCGCACCATGCTTCGTCATGATGATGAGCATGGTCCTGTTCAAGGAGAAACTGACAAAGAATAAATTGCTGGCACTTGTCCTGGCCCTCATCGGATGCGTATTCACCTCCGGGATCGGGTCCGGCGATATGAACATCGGAATCCTGTACGGGATCCTTGCCGGATTCGGCTACTCGCTGTATTCGATATTCGGGAAGTTCGCGCTGAGAAAATACAGTCTTCTGACGACGCTCTTCTACACGTTCCTTGTGGCCACGGTATGTCTGATACCCTTCACCGATGCACCTTACGTCATATCCTGCATGGGCGATACGGACGTACTACTGATGGCAATCGGGCTCGGAATGCTGTGCACCGTCCTGCCGTTCTACTTCTACACGGCGGGACTTAACGGCATGAATGCCGGAAAGGCATCGATCATAGCGTTCGTGGAACCCATGGTGGCAACGGTCATGAGCATAATCGTGGGTGACGAGTTCGGATGGACCAACGTCCTTGGTATAATCCTGATACTCGGATCGGTGATCCTCCTGAATCTGGGATCGAAGGAATCGGTTCAGGACGTATCTGGCTGACCTCGTACTGCCTTCCGTCTTGGAGATCCTGCCGTCCTTCCTCATGTTCTGGAGCAGATTAGTAGCCTTCACGGAGAGCTGCTCATCTGAGAGACCTTTCCTGTCGCGGAGCTTCAGTATCCCGACGACATCCGAACGTGTGACCGAACCGTTCTCGCTGAGCAGCTGTATGACGGCGTCATAATCGGAACCCTTGCTGAAACGGGATGATGGATCAGTGTAATCGAGGTTGATGCATGGGACCCCGTCATAGACGGTGACCAAACCTCTCGAGATAAGGGATTCCATCCTCTTATCCGACAGGTACCTTCCCGAGTCCAATCTGTCCAAGTCGAGGATGTCCTGCACATCGATGTCCCGGCGGATATCTAGTGCACGTGCAACTGCTCCCTCCCTCCTCCCCGGGAACGTGACAGATACCGAATCATCGTTGATGTTGTAGCGAGGAAGTGGGAAATGTTTGTGCATCTGGGACATGTACAGATTGCGTATCCCTGCGGCGGAATTCGTGACCAATCCTATCTCGGTCATCACCTTGATCAGATACGAGTTCCTTGATGCCATGGTCTGGTTCTGACCCTTAACGAAGGATTCCGGCTGGACATCCGGGAACGACCCCTTGCTGACCACAGTAACGGACTCGTTCTCCCTCTCGATCACATCTATGGTACCGCCCATGGTGTAATCCTGGTGTTGAAGGGCGTTGAACATCGCTTCCGTCAATGAAGCGACACGGTAGGTGCTGACGAACACCTGTCCCTCGCCGTCGTCTATCTTAACGGTGGAATTGCTGATGATCGAGGCGACCTTCCTTATCGCCAATACCATGGAACCTCCGATGGTACGGGTCTCGACGACGGACCCATCGATGTCCAAAAGTCTCCATCTGACACATATCGATTGGGGCAGGATCTTCTCCGATACCTTCCCTAGCAGGATCATGGCCGCTACCGTGACCTTGCCCCTCTTCAGGACACCCACCTCGGATAGGAACTCGGCATCATCCATGTTCGACACGGCCTCCCTGTCCTCGGGATGCTCGGACACATAGGTCGCTCTGACCGCTCTGACCGCTTCGGGATCGAAACTACGGAGGTCGGCCTCTTGGATGACGTTCCCCGTCCAATCGTCGTAGACGCTCTTCACGATACCTCTATCGACGTGGTGGTATAAATCTCATTTATTCTCATTCCGAAATGTCCATACCAAAGAAAAGCGTCGTTTAACCCCTATAACGCTTAAATAAAGAGAACAAGTCGACACAGCATTACATCCGGAGCACCCCCGCTCCAAGAGGAATGAATATGCCGGAACTATTTGGTTTGAAAATCCGCAACATGCCGCAGATCGCACAGGAACTCACACAGTGCGTGCAGTGCGGATACTGTATCGACGTTTGCGAAGCACACGCCCAGACACCTTGGGACTCTGTAACACCTAGGGGAAAGATCTACTACCTCAAGCAGATCGACCTCAAGGGAGCAGGAGCCATGGACAAGGTCCTCGGAAGGCCCGTCGAGCTCAGCCCCGAATTCGTCGACGCCATGTACAAATGTACAGGATGCGGAAACTGTGAGGTTGTCTGCCACGCCAAGATCCGTCTCGTGGACCTTTGGGAGACCATGAGGAAGTGGATGGTGGATATCGGAATTGGACCTATGCCCGCAGCGGTATCCATGGGAAAGAGCATCCACAAGAACCACAACCCCTACAACGAGCCCGACTCCAAGAGGGACGCGTGGTGGCCCGAGGAAGTAGAGAGACATGTACCTGCGAACGTCATCTTCTTCGCCGGATGTACCGGATCCTACAGGATGCAGCACATCGCACAGGCCGGAGTCAGGGTGCTCGACCGCGCAGGAATCAAGATGAACTGCCTGGGACCCGACGAATGGTGCTGTTCTTCACCCCTCATAAGGACCGGAAACGAGAAGGAGTCCACAGCCTGTGCACAGCACAACGTCGAGAAGGCGGACGGCATGGGAGCGAAGGACATGGTCATGACCTGTTCCGGATGCTACAAGACCGTTTCCTGCGACTTCGGAAGGTTCTACGCAAAGGCCGGACAGAACGTCTACCACTTCTCGCAGTACGTCGAGCAGCTCATAAACGACAGGAAGCTGCCCCTCAACAACGAATTCAAGCACAAGGTCACATACCACGACCCCTGCCATCTTGGAAGGCACTCCGGTGTCTACGACGCTCCCAGGAACGTCATCAAGAAGATCAAGGGAGTCGAGTTCGTCGAGATGGAGAGGTCCAGGGAGAACTCCAGGTGCTGCGGAGCCGGAGGCGGATACAAGAGCCAGTTCAACGACTTCGCCGTGGCCGTCGCCATGGAGAGGATCAGGGACGCCGAGGCCACCGGGGCCGACGTGCTCATAACCTGCTGCCCGTTCTGCGTCCTCAACCTCACCCAGGGAGCCAAGAAGCTCGGGTCCAGCATCAAGGTCATGGACCTGTCCCAGGTTCTCCTGGAAGTCACCGCGCCCAAGGCCGAAGCCCCCAAGGCGTGATCCGAAACAGCCGGGGGCCTCCCCCGGATCCTTCTCGTTTTTCATGTCGTTCGACCTCCTGTCGCCGGAACTCGTCTCTGTTCTGGCCGAGAAGGGGATCGTCTCCCCCACGCCGCCGCAGGAGGACTCCATCCCGCGCATCATAAGAGGGGAGCACATCCTGATAGTCGCGCCGACCGGCATCGGGAAGACCGAGGCGGCGATGCTCCCGGTCCTCGACCTGATATACCGCTCCAAAGGAGACGCCAAAGGGTTCAGGTGCCTGTACATCACGCCGCTCCGCGCCCTCAACAGGGACATGCTGAGGAGGATGGAGGACTACGGCAAAGCTCTGGGGATAAAGGTCGGCGTGAGGCACGGGGACACCCCGCAGCACGAGAGGGCCAGGCAGTCCGAGGACCCTCCGGAGATCCTCATCACGACGCCGGAGACCCTGCAGGTGCTGTTCACCGGGAAGAGGCTCGCCAGGCATCTGGCGGCCGTGAGGTGGGTCGTCGTGGACGAGATCCACGAGCTCGCGGACACCGAGAGGGGGGCTCAGCTCAGCGTCGCCATGGAGCGTCTCAGCGCGATCGCCGGGAACTACCAGAGGATCGGCCTGTCGGCCACCGTCGGCGACCCCGAGAGCGCCGCGATGTTCCTCGGGGGGAGGGGAAGGAGGGTGTCCATCCGCAAGCACGACACCTTCCGCGACTTCGAGATCTCCGTCGAGTGCCCTCCGCCGGAAGAGGACGCGAAGCTCATCGACAAGCTCCAGGGGGAGCCCGAGATAGTCGGGGTGATGAGGAGGGCCAGGGAGGTCATGGAATCCGGGAGGTCCACCCTGTTCTTCGTGAACACCAGGGAGACCGCCGAATGGCTGGCCTCGCGCTACCACGTGTGGGACGAGAGCATCTCGGTGGGGGTGCACCACGGGTCGCTCTCCAAGGAGAACAGGATGGAGATGGAGGACCGCTTCAAGAAGGGGGACGTGCGGACCCTGATCTGCACGTCGTCCCTCGAGCTCGGCATAGACGTGGGCTCCACCGACATGGTGATCCAATACAACTCCCCGAGGAAGGTCTCCCGCATGATCCAGCGCGCCGGGAGGGCCGGGCACAAGGTAGGGGAGAAGATCAGGGCCAGGGTCATGGCCACCGCTCCGGACGAGATCGCGGAGTCCCTCGTAATCGCCCGCAGATGCTCGGCGAAGGAGATGGACGAGCGCGAAGGGAGGCCGTCGCCGCTGTCTGTGGTGGCCAACCAGCTCATCGCCATGACGATGTCCGGGCCGGTGGACAGGGACACCGCGTACGGGTTCTTCCACGGAGCCTACCCGTTCAGGACACTGGCCAGGGAGGACATGGACGACGTTCTGGAGCAGCTGAAGTCGATCAAGCTAGTGTTCGAGGACGAAGGCAGGTTCAAGCGCTCCAGGAAGGGGATGGACTACTTCTACAACAACATCTCGATGATCCCGGACGAGCGCAGCTACAGGGTCCGCGACATAGGCACCAGAGCGATAATAGGCAGCCTGGACGAGAGCTTCGTGGCCACGTTCCAGGACACCAGGGCCATGTTCATCGCCAAAGGCCGCACCTGGAGGGTGGTGGAGATGCGCGAGGACGAGATCCTGGTCGAGGAGGTCAGGGACATGGGCGAGGTCCCGTCATGGGTCGGCTCCGACATCCCTGTGCCCTTCGAGGTCGCCCGCGAAGTCGGGAGGATGCGCCGGCTCCGCGACTATGGCGACTATCCGGGGGACGAGAGGTGCGGCACCGTGCTGGAGAAGTTCTTCTCGGACCAGGTCGCGAGGCACAGGATGCCCGACGACAGGACCGTGACGATAGATGCGGGCGATGGCATCACCATAGTGAACGCATGCTTCGGCACCCGCGTTAACGAGACCCTCGGGAAGATCTACGGGGCGCTCCTCTCGGCCCGTCTGGGGGAGAGCGTGGGGGTGACGGCGGACCCGTACAGGATCATGCTGGAGATGCCCCGGTTCATGGAGAGGGACAAGATAAGGGAGACCATAGTCTCCGTCAAGCCGGGGACGGTCGAGGCCCTGGCCAGGATGGTCATCCTCAACTCCACGTTCCTGAAATGGAGGTTCGCATTCGTCGCGAAGAAGTTCGGCATCGACCCGAAGGTCGCCTTCCTGAG
>CALAVG010000134.1 GCA_937892275.1 uncultured Methanomicrobiales archaeon
ACCGAGCGGATTCATAGGCGCAGCTGCTGCCGTGCAGGGTATTAAGGATGCCACCGTGGTGTTGCATGGACAGAACGGATGCAGAAAGGGGCTGTTGACCAGTCAGAGACTTCTGGTCCGTACGGACGACAGGGACATAGGATTCTATGGGAAGGACGGAGCGATCCCGTATTCAAACATACGTCCTGAGGATTATTACAAAGGGACCGTTCAGAAGCTTGAGGCTGTCATTGACCATGTGGAGTCCGAGGACTACGCGCTCAAGGTCGTGATGTGCTCCCCCGGACTGTCCCTGGTGGGGGACGATCTGAAAGGTGTCACGTCATCGGGCGGCAACACCATGATACTGGATACGGACGATCTGCCTCAGGATTGCCCAGGAGGTTATGACCAGTGCATCAGTTCGATCATAGAGAGATTGGATGCTGGGGCGGGAGAGAAGGTTCCGAACGGAGTCAACATAATCGGACTCAGCATAATGCATAAGGACTGGTCGAGTTTTGCCCATGAATTGTGCCACCTGCTGAAGGATGCAGGTTTCAGGGTGTTATGCGTGCTCGGAGCGGGTTGTACTGTCGGGGATATCGCCATATCGGTCAACGCATCGTATAACATTGTTGTAGATCCCTCATACTGCAAATTCACCGAAGAACTCTACAGAGATAGGTACGGGATCTCCCCGATCTCAATAGGTGAATGCCCTATAGGATATGATGCGATAGAGAGGCTCTTCATGGAAGTGAAGTCTATCACTGGCACATTGCCTGAGCATGGGATGTCTATGCTCAGGAAGAGCAAAAGAAGAGCTTATGATGGGATCGTGGTCTCGGGGAAGAGCATGAGGGGGAGGACCTTCTCGATCATAGCCGGGGACACGACCAGAAGGCCTCTGAAGGAATGGCTCGAGGAATCATTCGGTATGGTGGAGTGTGCGGACCATCCCGATTATCTGTTCGCCCCAGGGAATATAGCGATACTCGAACAGGCCTCCGGTAGATGCGGAAAAGGGGTCGATATAGGATTCCCTTCGAGTTCGGAATCGAATTTCCTCAAGAGGCCTCTGATGGGCCTCGAAGGTTGCATGTACATCCTGGATGCATTGTTCAATCGATGCTGCGGTTGAATTCACCTTCGCGGAGCATCTTCTCGAGGTTATGTCCTCTGCGTATGTCCTTGTCCGTAAGGCTCGAGAATGAGCTGAGCTTCCCTCCGTCCAGGATGAAGCAGCAGTCGGGGCGGAGGAAATCGTTGGATGCGAGACCGGTGTTGTGGGTCACGAATATGCATTGTGCCTTGAACTGAGATATGATCCATCTAATCACCTTCTCGGCAGTACGGTAGTGGAACATATCATCGAAATCGTCGAAGAATATCAATGCGTCGCGTTCCTTGCATCTGATGAGCCATGTGTACATGCGGCACATGATGAGGGTCCCTCTCGAAGCACCGTTGCTGAACGGCAGTTCCCCATGCTCCCTGATTATCACGAGTCTGCCTTCTTTCACGCCCAGGGTTATATCGACGTCGCAAAT
>CALAVG010000135.1 GCA_937892275.1 uncultured Methanomicrobiales archaeon
TGTCTCGCACATGGGGATCCCACCGACTCCCATTCCCATATCCGCATGGATCGGGATGCCTGTGGTCTTGACCGCTTCTTTCGTGAAAGTGATCGCCCTCGCGATGTTGAATGCAAGTGACTTGCTGGTGTTGGAGTTGACGACTGTACCGCAAACGTTCGCTCCTGCCTTCTCGGCGAGTTTGACGTACTGGTGGGGGTACATACCTGCAACGACCTGTCCCTCGAACTCGATCATTCCGTGGATACCCATGATGGATTCGCCGGCGAATCCTACCTGGATGTATGCCTCGGGGCACTGCTCCCTGAGCTTCTTGACTCCGTAGAGTGTTCCGACACAGTCCGCGTCACCCGCGGACCCTGTCGTGTCGAAGTTGAATCCATCGGATCCTGCTGCCTGGAGCCTTGTGGTGACATACTCGATATCTCTGGTAACATGTGCGGAGGCAAGCTCGGACTGCTGCATGGACTCCTCGATCTTGAACTCCCTCATGAGGTCTGCCGGGTTTCCGTAAGGTCCGTCAGGAGCATAGTAGAGTCCCTGGTTAGGCATCGCTCCATAGAAGAAGGGAGCAACGATCTCTGCCTGGATCTCCTCCATCGTCTGCATCTCCATGGAGATGACAGGCTTCACGGGCTTGATGGAATAGTCGGAGTGCGCGAGCTCGAATGTATCTGCTCCGAGTGCCCTCTCGTGGAGGAGTGCTGCCTCGAGCCTTCCCATGTCGACTCCGTTTCCGGAGTTTCCGTTGTCACCGGTGAAGTCGAGCTGTCCGATATCGTAGGAGAGGATGACCTCGTCCCCGGGTGCGACTCCGACGACCCTGTCCTGACACATGATGATCTCGGCGATGTGCTCGATCTCGTTCGCGTCGAGCTGGGGGATCTCTCCCATGTCGGCCGCGTCGGCGGTACCGGCCTGGATATCGGCAACGATGGCCTCCTTGGTCATGAGGACCCTGGAGCCGTCTCCCATCCTGGTGTAGTACTCAGTAGCCATTTCTCTTCCTCCTCGATCAGTCCTTGGCAACGAGCTTGGCCTTCTCGACGGTCTCGTTGGCGGTCTCACCGTAGATGTCTGCTCCGATCTTGTCGCAGTAGTTCTGGGTGATGGGGGCGCCGCCGACCATCATGGTGACCCTGTTGCGCAGTCCCTCGTTCTTGCACATCTCGATGATGTCCTTCATGACGACCATGGTGGTGGTCATGAGGGCGGACATACCGCAGAAGTTAGCGCCGTTCTTGATCTCGTCGATGAAGGCCTGCTTGGGGACGTCACGGCCGAGGTCGCGGACCTCGAATCC
>CALAVG010000136.1 GCA_937892275.1 uncultured Methanomicrobiales archaeon
GTCCCACAGCCGGAGACCAGCAGGGACAATGGGGTATACGACCCGGATTTCGACAGGGATGTCACACTGGAGGAATATCTGGATCACATCAGACCGGAATGGCCTACGATAGGGATACTGTTCACATCCAATCTGTGGGTCTACGATAATATGGATCATCTCGATGCATTCATAAGGAAATTCGAATCCATCGAGGTGAATGTCATACCAGTGTTCTTCAGTACGATGGGAAGCAACTATGAGAAACGCCAGTCCGCATCCAGTATTGTTGAGAAGTACTTCATGGACAAGGGAAAATGCAGAGTGGACGCGATAGCAGTGTGCACATCATTCTCCCAGGTCAACAATTCCAGGGACTGTTACGGCATATACACCCCGGACGAACAGAACTTCTTCCACACCCTGACGGACGTCCCCGTCATGCAATGCATGTCAGTTTCCGGACACTACTCCGATTACGAGGAGTCTGCACAGGGATTGAGCAAGGCCGAATTCAACATGAGTGTCATCTGGCCCGAACTCGACGGACAGATCATAACCGTCCCCATCGCCAGTAACGAGAGCGGGATGAGGATGAAGAGGTATTCCCCGATCGATGACAGGATAGACCATCTTGCGAGAATGATGAAATCATGGGCGATCATCTCAAGGATACCCCGTTCGGAACGTAAGATAGCGATCCTGATGTATCAATCCCGTCCGGAGACAGGCCGTATCGGAAGTGCAGCAGGATTGGACACCATCGAGAGCGTCAACGATATGCTGATAAGGTTCGACAAGGAGGGTTACACCCTCGATCACGTACCTGCCAACGGAAAGGAGCTCATCGATGAGATCCTGGACAACATCACGAACGATCTCGAATGGTCCTCACCCGAAAGGGTGAGGGAGAAGGCCGTGGCCCTGATCGATGTCAAAGATTACAGGGAACACTACGACAGGATACCCGATTTCAACAGGAGAAGGATGGAGGATAGCTGGGGAGAACCGCCCGGACCGGTATCCGTGGACAACGGTAAGTTCGTCATCCCCGGGATCGTGAACGGTAACATCTACATCGGATACCAACCCTTGAGAGGATGGGCGGAACAGATGGAATCGGTGTATCACGATCCTGTGATACCCTGCACCCACCAATATCTGGAATTCTACAGA
>CALAVG010000137.1 GCA_937892275.1 uncultured Methanomicrobiales archaeon
GGGACGCGGAGATAGACTTCCTCGCATCCAGATATGACAGTATAGAATACATACAGGTCTGTGAGGAACTCTCCTCGGATGATACCGTGGGAAGGGAGACGAGATCGTTGCTGCGTCCGAAGGATAACTACACCAAGACCATCCTGACCCTGGACAGGTACGGACTGGGTGACGAGAAAGGCATAAAGGTGGTCAACGTCGTCGATTGGATGCTCGAAGAGTGATTCCAAGTGGCGAAGGCCGACAAGATCCAGTAGATGAACTTGAAGGACAGTGTACCAAGCACACACACTTGTAGGTATATATACTGATTAGACAATAATCATCTGTCCTGATAAGACCCGTGGGTCGGTTGCCGAAAGGTGGCCCTCAGTACCTGCGGGCAAAGGATATCCTTCTGTCGATAATCCTCTTGTATGTATCATCGGATTCCTCATAGCTGTAACGTATGGAACCGACCACATAGTCCGCCAATCTCAAGCAAGGCTCGTTCTGAGATATGCCCTTGAAACATTTCTTCAGATTCTTGCCATGTTCCATACACAGTTCCTCACACATTCTACGGAGCTCGCTCTGCTGAATATACCTGCTACCATCGACCATTATATTGATGTCCTTGCCGACGATCTGATCAAGTGACACGTCTACCAGATCCCTGAGACTGCGCCTGTATAGATCCACGCCATAAACGAAGTTATTGTCCAAAGGATTATTCTTCTCCGTAACGACATATGAAATCTTCGCAGCGGTCCCTGCAACAGATGCTAGGATCGATCCTATCTCCGATTCGGAAGAATTGTAGAACTTCTTCTCCTTCGATGCCTTCGGTAACAATCTGGATGCAGAAAGCAATTCCCTCGATGACGGAGATATGACAGATGCGATGACGAAGAATCTCGAACCAGATGAACCTAGGTCCCCAGACTCATCAATCGCCATCAATCCTGTCATGAAAGGCCGATGACCTAACAGGTATATTATCGATAGGACGTGTCGATAATGAGCAGGGCGTCAAAGCATGAAATGAACATCGGAGGCACTATCCCCAATACCGATCAAACCTCACCCCACACTTTCTATAACACTCTTCTTGACAATAATCTTGACCGTGCTAGTACCATTGCCTTCTGTGCTATCTTAGGATTGTGGCTACAGCAGATCATTCATCGCGGTATTCCCTCTGTATCCGTATCACATCATCGATACCCAGTTTGACAATCCCTCTCTGCAGGTACACGGACACCTGTGAGTTCGTGACGTTCTTCCCGGTCAGCGCGTTGATATATCCTGCCGCATCCATGGGAGTCATGCCCAGGACCCTCGTTAGGCCGTAAGATATTGCTTCCATAGGTGACAGTCCGCATCTCATGACCAGGTCCAAGAACAGCTTCGCAACCGCATCATCTAAGTATCTATTCAAATCCATCACCTTTTTTATACCCCCAAGCAGATTGGATATCCGTAGGAGATGACGGCCCGATATGGGCCGGGTCGGTTAGGCCGACCAATCCTCAGCATTCCTTACGGAATGTCGATGACGATCCTGAACTCATCGTTCTCAATCGTCAGACGGAAGCCGCTGGCATGGGGCTCCATACAGATGCGAAGCATCGCTTCACCTCATACCAATTCGGTTCCGGTGTCTGCCATATGTTAGGAGTCTGGCAGACGCCGGACTTCCCTTCTTGGCAATTCTAAATAGTATCAGATATATTTTATTTTTTCTACTATTTGATTCAATTGGTCTATTTTTACTACCTTGTCCTTCAATGTTTTTATTTCTTTTTTTATTTTTGCCACTAT
>CALAVG010000138.1 GCA_937892275.1 uncultured Methanomicrobiales archaeon
CATCTCGTATTCGTTCCCCTGTTTCAGCAGCCCATACAAGTGGATGAGGATCTGCTCCTGTCTGGTGGCCATCAGCAGCACCTCCCGAATGCGCCCTCAGTGTAATTCCCGTCCTCGTCCAACGGATATACATAAGGATCATCTTCGACCATGAATCCGTGGCATCCGCTACCGCACTCCCTGATCCATGCCGCCAGGATCCCGATCCCGGCGTAGTCCTCCTGATCGAGCATTCTCTGGAGATCCTTCTTGTCCCATCCGTAACGGAGTATCTCGTAGAGGTCCTCCACGTTAAGCTTCTCGATCACGATCTCGCCGACGATGATCCTGTAATCCTTCTCCAAGTCGTTTCTTAAGGCGTTTCTCTTGTTTCCGGGCAGTTCCTTTCCGAACATATCTTTCGACCCCTGGGCTTCCGCTGAAACCCGAAGTCGGTGCCCGAAGGCCCGTGATGATGTGATTTTCAGATGGAATCGAAAAGAACAATCTCACGGGACAAGATTGAGAACGAGGGTGAAGGCGGGAAGCCAGGGGGAGAGATGAATACATCATTCGATTCTCATTCAAAACAGCGAATCGCCGATGATCCGAAAACAACAGCAGCGGGATGATCGCAGGATTCATTGGGGCCTGGAAGCCTCGTCGTCCGTCCCGTTCTTCGGCTTGTCCGCAGGGACATAAGGTATCTTCTCAAGGAGATCCCTTGCCTGCCTCAGCTTCAGGGCGATCTCCTGGGCCTCCACTGAAAGGTAGAGATGCATCATGTTATGGCGGGCGGGCTTCACGATGATCAGCCCCAGCCTTATGAGGTCGCCGATCCTGTTGTACCTGGTGCGGTTCCCGGCGGACCTCAGCGAAAGAAGCTCGGTCTTGTTCAGACCAGGATTCTCCAGGAGGTCGAGGAGTATCTCGACCGTATATGCCGAATCAAGCAGTTCCATGGATTCTGTCCTGTCCAAAGCTTCCTTGCCTCCTTATTTTTATTTTGCTTACTTATGCATATTTTACGCAATATATAATGATGTTTGGGACACAGTTTCCTGCGTCTGGCATGCTGCTTCAATCACTTTGACACGGTAATTTAGAACTTTTAGTTCCGCAAATCTATTTATATTCATTTAGAATTATGATATTTGCAATTCTACGGGGTTGGTCCCGTGGAGTTGGAACGAAAAGGAGCGAAGCGAAATGAGCATGTATCCGTTTAGGGAGAAGGTGGAGGAATACCTTCTCATGAGGAAAGGAACGGTCTCTGAAGTGACCCTAAGCAATCTGGATCGCAGATTGAGAAGGATAGATCGCGAACTGATTATGCTCAAGGATCAGGGTGCCATCAGCACCCTGTCCCCTGCCAAGCTGACGCCCGATGACATCAAGGCATTCCTGCTCTATCGCAGGAGCAGGAAGGTCAGCGCGTCGGACATCAGCCATGACATATCGGCTCTCGATCAGCTTCTGACCCTTTCCGGAAACGCGGCGGTCGCGATATGCCTCCAGAGGAACCTGACCCTCAAGCCGAAGGACAAGTCCCATACGAGACTCGATCCTCTTCCCACGGAGGTCTATCGCAGCATCCTCGCCAAATCCAAGGAGATCGATTACAACGATTTCTCCCAGGTCCGCGCCTATGCCATGGTGTTGCTGTACATAGGTACCGGCGCCAGGAACAAGGAGATCCGCTTCTGTAAGCGCTCTGAATTGGATGACAGGGAGTGGTTGATCCATTTCACCCATGTCAAGGGCGAGGATACCTATGGCAAACCGAGGAACGTCCCTATCCCGGAGGAACTCAGGCCCATAATGTCAGAGTATCTCTACCACAGGGATGTTTGGCTGCTCGCTCACGGCAAGACCTCAGAGATGCTTTTCTTCCAGCTTGGAGGAGAGTGTTCCCCCCTCTCCTCCAACTCGATCAGGAGCATCAAGAACAAGGTCGAGAAGGGTGTCGAGCACAGGTTCGAACTCCGTGACTGCAGAAGGGCGTTCGGTCAGACCTACAAGGACCGTGGACTTGAGATGGAGAAGATCTCCAGACTCATGGGACACAGTTCGACCCGTGTGACCGAGCTCTACTACTGCGGAGTATCGGAGAACGAGGCCATCGATGGCGCGAGAAAGCTTTGGTGATCATCATGTCAGGAAGATCTGTCTGCAGCATAATCGGTAATGTTCCGAAGTGCTATTCCATCCAATCCGCGGGCAGGTCATCCTATGCAGATATCGTCAAGGCGAAGAACACGAGGTCTTCAAAGACCTTCGTCCCGGAGACAATCGGTCTCTCGATCGTTCTCGGGAATGACAAAGAACCTCAAGTACAGTTTTGCAATTTCGCTGATTCTAATTTCGTGAGAAACTTCAATAATATTGGTGTTCCTGATCAGGAGCACCAATTTTCAATGCTGGATAGGTTAAAACACTGCCCCATCAAAAGTGCCCCGGGTTCGGCTGCGCCGAACTTGGGAAAGCAGCCCTTCGGGCTGATTGACGATAGGGA
>CALAVG010000139.1 GCA_937892275.1 uncultured Methanomicrobiales archaeon
AAGGGGCAGACATCAGAAATCGAGGTAACTTATACCTTGTATACGGGCATAAGTTCGGTAACTTATCCCCTGTTATTCACCTAAAGTCTGCCGTGTGCAGTAAATCCTGATTTCTTTTTTCCGACTGTTTTCGTTCACTGGCCATTCCGCAGGGAGAGGTATTTTATAGTTTACCTACTATATAGTTGTAGCAGGTAAATACGATGGGAAGACCGCGCAGCACCGATGGTTTGAAGCCCACTCTGGTCAGAAGAGGGGAGAAGATCTACGCTTACGAGACCACGTCCCGCATGGAGAACGGGAAAAAGGTGAACATCAAGAGGTATCTCGGCGTGTTCGATCCCGCGACCGGAAAGATTCTCGAAAAAGATGAAAGCAGGTGCGCCGAAAGGAAGAAAAAAGCCTCCGAGGAGAGGGCTTTCAAGGTCATCGACGAACTTGCGATCGGGGATTACGGAGGGGTGTATCTCCTTGATGAGATACAGCGTCAGATCGGATTGGGGAAGGACCTGTTCAGGTCCTTCGGTTCCGTGTCCAAACTGATATTGGCTTCAGCCATGGCCCTGACTTTGGGAAGGCCCAGGGTGTATTCCGTCGAGGGTACGCTGGACCACACCTGGCTGAGGAGGTACTACGGGGTGGAATCCTCCCTGGATTCCGGGAGCATGACCGCCCTTACGGAACAGATGGGGCATGCCCAGGCAAACATAGACACACTGTTCTCCTTCAGATTGGAAGGCTGCGAGGAGATCGTGTGCTGGGACACCACCACCCACGGCGCGCATTCGGAGATGGAGGGTCTCGCCCAGTACCTGTCGGTGAACAAGGATGACGAGGACATCCCGCAGTTCAAGGTCGGATTGGCCACGGACATGAGGGGTATCCCGGTCATGTACCGTATCTACCCGGGTACCCTGGGGGACACCCAGACGATACAGAGGCTGTTCGACGACCTGGACGAGTTCGGACTGAAGGATGTGATAGCGACCTTCGACAGGGGATTCCTTTCCGGAAGGAACTGCAGGGACATCATCGGCAGGGGGAGGAGGTTCGTCATGCCGGGAAAGACCGATTACAAGGTATTCAAGACACTCCTGACCAGGTTCAAGACGTCTGAGAAGAAGGACATGCGCTTCCAGGACCACATATATTCGGTGTCCGAATCGGAACTGGGATTGGCATTGTCGGAGAACAGGGTTTCTACGGACGGTTCTCCCGCATACGATTTCACGCTCCCGGGGGATGAGGGTCATGGGAAGGATGGGATGCTGAAGGCTTACGTATGCTTCGATTCGGAGACCTACAACGACCAGATACAGAGCCATAAACTGTTGGTATCGGGCATCATGGAGAAGGCTTCCAGGATATCCTGCAGGGATCCCGTCAAGGCGTTCAACAAACTTGCCGGCAAAGCGGCAAGGTTCTTCGATGTTGCCGCCGACGGGAAGAACGTGATCGTCACCGCAAAGAAGAACTCCGAATCCTTCTTCATGAACCGTGCGGGGATGTTCATCCTCGTCACGACTCCGGATGTGACATGGCTGCAGGCAATGTCCGCTTACGAGGTGAGGAGACTGACGGAACAGGCGTACAACCACAGCAAGGAGGAGGACGGGAGGTTCAGAACGTCCAACAAAGACCGTCTTCAGGGAAGGATGCTCCTGCGTTTCCTTTCCGTCATCATGAAATGCGAGATCGCCGCACGCATACGCGAGGCGAGGATGGAATCCAAACTGGATGTGACCGCATGCATCGAGAACATGAGCACGATCTCCGCACGCAGGTACAGGGAGTGCGGAAGGCTCACCGAGGTGACCAAGAGGTGCAGGACCATATGCGAGACACTGAAGATCCCGATACCGGTCGAGGTCAGGGAGAACATGGAGATCTACAGTCCGGAGGACCTCGAGTCGATCCTGCAGTCCGAGTGAGTTTACCTACCACACCAGACTTCAGGTTAATTATGGGGTTATTGATGACTGTCTGCTGAATTGTGTGGAGCATTATGGTTAAAAAGAGTTTAGATAGCTGTGTAATTTCCTAACAAGTCTTTTTTTATAAGTTGAGATACGGATAGTGCGCCTAGGGTTGAATCATCCATTAATCCTACTCTGGGTATTCATTTCTTTTTAAAATTGGTTTATAGTTGTAAACAAAAGATAGGTGCTAGTTGTTAGA
>CALAVG010000140.1 GCA_937892275.1 uncultured Methanomicrobiales archaeon
GGGATCCATTTCCCCTCCGGGAGGCGAAATGGATCCCTCGTCGGGATTGTTTATTGTTATCGTGGACAGCGAGCCCACTATGAGTGTGCACCTGACTATCAGGCCGTCCGATGGATTGTATACAGCTATGGTGTACTCGCCTGTTGCAAGCAGCGATGCGGGAAGACTGTCCACCCACATGACCTCATCCATGCTGATCGGATACAAGGTGCCCTTTACGGTGGACCCTTCGGAGACAGTCATCCTCACTGCGTGCCCTATCTCCGAGCTGCTCTCCTCGCCGGAATAGTCGAACACGAACTTGGTGGTGTTGTCGGAATAGTACCACACCTGCATGGTGTAGTTCCCTGTGGGGCTGTAGTATTCGCTGCTCACACCGATGACTGATGCCTCGGCATCTGCCCCCGGGATCGCGGAGCATGCGGATGCAATGAGCAATCCCGTCAGAAGAAGCACAGCAGCATATTGATTCCTTGAAGTCATATGGATCAGGCCCGTATCATGGTTTAAGAGAGAGCCTTATGGCCCTCTGATTGAGGTTAATGGTGTCTCCTTACGATGAACAGGACCACCAGGATCAGGACGATCAGGAGAGCAACTATCCCGATGATGACCATCATCGGAAGACCTTCCGACTCCTTCTCGGTCCAAACAGCCTTGACAAACGTATCCGATGTCACGGTGATCATCTCCCCGGTCTGATACAGCGATCCGTCGATGGACCAGGAGGAGAACTGGGATCCGGACGGCGGCGTGAAGGTGCATGAAGGGAGCCTGAACGAGCTCCCTGCCATGACCTCCGACCCGGTCATCTGACCGGAACCACCGTTGGAGTAGAAGGTCACCGAGTAGCGGTAACCCACCTCCACATCGCACTGGGCGATGATCGCCCCGGTAGATTCTATGACCACCATAAAGGTATAGGTCCCTTCGGACAATGGTCTGAGGAAGACATGGATCACCTGCTGGGCCTCTATCGGTCCGATGGACTGGTCGTCATCATCGGACAGGACGATTATGGTAACATCCAATGTGGGCCTGGTGGCCAGGGTGACCGTGGCTATGTTGTCATTGACCGACGAATAGACCACGTCTATCCCTTCGCCGTGCCCTTCACCGCCTAGATGTGCCGATGCAGCATCCTCATCAATTGCAATGAAGGGGATTATCAGGCACATGAGCACCAGGGCGAATCCGATATGTCTTCCGTATTCCATGATTTAATCCTCCATCGGATCATGCTGTGTAGGTGTAGATTGCCCAAGGCGTCTCAAAGGTGTTTGCTCCAGTATAGGTGGCCTTCATCGAGTATACGTAAACTCCAGTTCCTCCGGTGAATTTCAGGTCGTACTGGGTGGTCGTTCCATCTAGGGTAAGGACTCCTGCAGCAGTTAGACCATTACTTCCTTCGGATATGTTGGCACCAAGGTTCTTGTTAGCCGTCCAGATAGCATTGGCATCGCCCAGGTTGGCTATGCTTCCATAAACACGATAGTTGGTGTCCATGGCCTTGTAGTAGACACCAGACATTCTCAGTGTGTCAGTGTTCGCCTGTTTGTAATCGTAAATGTCCAGAGATGCATGGGCTATTCCGGTCGTGAAGTTGGTGACGGAATCCATCGTCAGGCTGAATCCGGACTGACCATCCGTCCAAGCAATATATGTGATAGTGATAACAACATCCTCCGTCACATTGGTGAACTTGTAGTTGCCGTTGGCAAGCTGGATGCAGGTCGGCGTAGTCCCGAGAGTTCCGTCCTCTGCACTCCATGCAAGGTTCCACTTGTAGCTTCCAGCTGCCGTCTGTGTGATGTTGAGGGTACCGTATCCAGAGGTGTCCTGAATCAATTGGGAAACGGTTGCGGTTGCGATTGAATCGATTGCTGTCGTGACAAGCCTGACGCTGTGAGCGTTGGCGGACCAGACCGCATAGAGGGTCGCAAACGTGGCGGTGTTGTTGACTTCTGAACCGGCGACCATATAGAGGTCCTCCACGTTCTGATCAGAGGTTGCAGGCAAAAGGATATCTCCGCTTGCAGTATTGGACCATCCGACGAGGGTATATCCTGAACGAGTCAACTGACCAGAGGTATCTCCAGCCTGGTCAGTGCTCAAATCTACCGTACCGGACCTCGACATCGATTCATCCACAGCAAATGCTGCGACAGCAGCTCCGCCTGTCGCGTAGTTAGGATCCAGTTTGAATGTCGCCGTGGCAGTGGCTACGGTAAGGGTCACCTCTGCTCCGATCACTTCTTTATTGTATCCGAGAAGAGCCACCTCGGTCGATGTACCTGCACCTCCAATCAGATCGATAGATCCTGAAAGATCCTTTCCAGAAGCGTCCACATAGATCCTCTCCTGTCCAGCGATGGGTCCAATGCAGACCCTGTTTCCATCTGTCGTACTAGCTCCAGCAATCCTCACGTAAACGTTCTCGTTCTTACCGAGATCCAGCTTGGATGTGTCGATCATGATGACATTGTCGCTGTAAAGGAAGACATGTACGTTGCTTGCTTTGTTGTATGAAACGACCGTGGCTGAAGATGCGGCATCCGAATCCTCCCCGTCAGCCATGATCGCGATCCCTGCGAACACCATCGCGAAGACGGCCAGCAGGGCAAGTGCTTTCGTTCTCATCCTTTCATTTCTCCTTTTCTTCTTTTAGTTGACCGCCCCGCATCATGCGGCGCGTAAGCCGTTTTGATTTTGGAAAGCAGCCGACGCCGTAGGCCCCGGCTTGGTTCAGAGTCAGTATATCAGCCCGTAAACTCCCGGAGTGGTCATGGTGTTCGTTCCATACAGATCATACTCGTACTGGGCGTAGGCGTAGTAGATGTAGAACGTGCGTTCATCCGTAGAATCGTACAGCGTGAAGGTCACGTTGTCCTTCAGGTCGCCTGCGGTGACCGCCACCCAACTGGATGTCATGGGGGTGGTGCCCACCTTGACGTTGGAGTAGGAGATCTGCCCGTAGACCCTGATGTCCCCGGTGTCGTAGTAGTACACCCCGCCGAGGGACAGCGTACCATTCAACAGACCTGCCGATGAAGCGGATTCCAGTTGGACAAGCGCACCCTTGTTGGCATCGGTGAACGCCGCTACGCGGAAGTCGCCGACACCTGAAACGTCCGGGGCATCAACGAACTTGGCGTACAGCGTTATGGCCAAGGTGGAACCAGTGGGTGTGTAGTACGAGTTGGCTGGACCGACGTATGACGTCAGGGAGCTGTCGGAATACCACCCCAGGAACTCCTTTCCGGCGACCTCGTCCGCCGCCGGCAGCATCACGCTGTATCCTTTGTCCACTGCGACCGAGGTGATCCTCGAGGCCGATTCGTAGAATTTCACCGAATACTGGCTTCCGCCCACGATAAAATATGCAGTGATGCTGGTGACAGAACTCAGGGATCCTCCGGACATCTCGTTGGAGGACTGATCCTTGAAGACGTCGTAGCTGAACCCTGATTCCGGTATGGCGACTATGTATGTGTATGCCGTTGACCCCAGGATCGTATCCGATATCGTCATGGTCCGTCCCACGACAGTGTATGTGGCCGATGTGCTTACGTAGACCGGCGTCGAGGTATACGCTCCCGAGATGGATACTAAACCTTTGCTCTCACTCTCCGATGCCACTGCGATGGAAGATATCGATTCGAATGCAGTGGTTATCGTCACATCCCCGGAGGGCATGGTGAAGGTGCTGGTTGTAAGGGTCTTGGTCAGGAAGTCCAATGACGTTGATGATGATCCATAGACTCCGGTAAGTGAGCTTAGCCTGTAGCTGGTGCTGGTCGGG
>CALAVG010000141.1 GCA_937892275.1 uncultured Methanomicrobiales archaeon
CCTGTTCATGCGCGTGTTCAGGTATCCCTCGGTCATGACGACCCTGGAATACTTGGGAGAACGCGCGAACACGACCATGGATTCGGATCTGTCCGTCATCGGGACTCACCTTGATGTCGATCACCACCCTGTTGGGGCAGTCGTCCTTGCACCCTGTGCAGCAATTCTCCTCCAAAAGTTCCGGTCCGATGTGACGGCAGACCTGCCTGTCGAAGTCCGGTCTGCACGGGAAACCACTGAGAGCCTTGAGGATCTCGATGGAGTCCTCGTCGGGGACGGTCTCGGGATCGATATCGTCGCGACCCGTTTTTTCCAGTATGTCGTGACAATGCTCCAGCTTCTCCATGAGTTCCTCCGGATGGAGAGTCTCCATGTGGGAGTATATCGCATCGTACGGATCGTCGATGATCTCGATCTCGTCCTGGAAGATGGGGTGGTCGGTTATCGGGAGGAGATCGTGCTCGTAATCGTGATGACCGCCGTCCTCATATGTCTCCAGGTTCTCCAGCATGCATTGGACGGTAGTGTCGGGATAGTCTCCGAATAGACCGTAGGCGCTGTCGCGGATGAAGTTAGTGAATTGCTCCACACAATCCTCCAGGGAGCCGTCGTCATTGTGTTCGTAATAGTTGAGAAGGAACGCGTGGGCAAGGGAATCCGCTGTGAGGATGTCCCCGTCGCCGAAGCGGTCGTTGAGTTCATAGGTGAGTGCGGCCGCCTGGCCTACGCGCCAGGCGTATTCGGCACGGAGATGGTGCTCCGCACCCTGGACCGCACGACGGAAGTCTTTCTGATTATCGTTGTTAGTCATTGTGTTTCCTCTTTTCAGGGATGATCCCTGTAAACGGTTGGATGGTCCGGCCGTGCCTTGGGGCGTTCCATCGGCCGGATGTTCATACGGTCATCGCGGATACCGATCTCTCTCGGGTGATCCTCCGTATGCATTTTCTTCGGATCTCTTCGATTTCGGATGGGAAAAGGTTTGGTGCCAAGTGATATATGGACAAAGTAGAATTGAAAAAAGAGTATAAGTATTTTTACAAAACTAAAAAATTCGAATATTAATTGATGGAAACAGTCCAGATGGTAAACTGACGGTTATTGATGATTCTATGGAATACGATTTGGATATAAGATATTGCAAAACAATAATCAGCATATGGACGATAATAACCAACTGTCACAAAGGATCGGTAGTCAATTGAAATATGTGAGCAAAGAAGGAGTATCGTCATCGTCATCGCCGAAGCTTTTTGATTCGATCGGGCTCCAGAACCTCGGGTCCGGGGTGTAATAAAGATTCCACCAGAAGGGGAACGTGGTGTCGAAGGAGTTCAGACCAAATTCAGAGAGTTTGGAATCGAAGAAGCAGCCTTTGACGGGCCAGATCTCGCCGTCCTCCAGCATCATGCAGACTATCTCATCAAGACGGGGGATACCAGTATCGGATCCGGAGACGGGTTCGCCCTTGAACATGCCCTGCTGGGCGTTCATGTCGTGGACATCCCTGAGCTGTTCGGGAGATAGGTTGCATACCTTGTCCTTGTACCTGAGCTGGACGAAACCGTTGTCCAGGTCGGTGCAGTAGGGTTCTATCATGAGGCCTATGTGATAATACTGGACGGTGTCGCTGAAGGTCTCCCGGCATACGTAATCGTACCATTT
>CALAVG010000142.1 GCA_937892275.1 uncultured Methanomicrobiales archaeon
ACCACCGAGATCTACACTCTTTCCCTACACGACGCTCTTCCGATCTGGTTTTTATATGTTGGTATAGGGAAGTCATAGCTATGGCAATCCTGTAACCATTCTGAGACCGCATTCTGTATAACGGTCAGTCAGACACGCAAGGCAGGTACGCATAATTTTGTATCGGGGTTCTGTATGAGTTTGGTGTTGTGGGCGGTCGTTCCAGATACTGTCGCCGTCGAAGCTGAGATTAATATTGAAATATAATTCAATATTTTTATTGAATTGTAATTCAATATATTTTAATAACTATGAGATATTGTCGGAACCATGTTCATCGGCAGGGATTTCGAACTCAAGACTCTCAACGACCTATATGCGGAGGATAGATTCCAATTCATCCCAATCTCTGGGAGGCGCCGTGTCGGAAAGACGAGACTAATAGAGGAATTCATCAAAGGCAAAGATGCGATAATGTTCAGAGCTGTCCCGGGCAATGAGAATATCAATCTGTCTATTTTCAACGAACTGGTCTCCGGCGATACCGAACCGCTGCGTCTGGACCGCATTCTCTGGAGGGCGGAGGAGAGATCGAAGGGGAAGAGGCTGATCGTGGTGATAGACGAATATCCGAACCTTGTAGAGAACGCCAAGCACAACGGCGGTCTGATAAACAACTTCATTGAGGCCGTGAAGGATACCTCCAAGCTATTCCTGATCCTCTGTGGTTCATCCATGAGCATAATGGAATCGGAAGTCCTGGGAAAGAAGAGTCCATTATATGGAAGGCGCACCGGACAGATCAGGCTCCGCCCGTTCGATTTCGAGACCTCAAGGAATATGCTTGCTGGATTCAGTCTGACGGATGCCGTATCTCTGTACGGTCTTGTCGGAGGGATCCCCTACTATCTAGAACAGTTCGATCCGGGCAGGACGCTTGAGGAGAATATCCGCGACCGCTATCTGAATCCTACAAGTGTGATAGCCGGTGAACCTGAATTGATGTTTCTCACGGAGTTCAGGAAACCTGCCACATACTACTCGGTAATCCATGCCATATCCAAGGGACGCAAGACTCCGTCGGAAATCGCCCAGATGCTCGGTATCGCTGTAGATCTTACCTCCCATATGATCGGGAAACTGACGATGCTGGGTTTCGTCGGTAAGGATGAGCCTCTATTCAGAGGCAAAACCAAGGATGTGCATTATGTCATAAAGGACAGATTGCTGGCGTCGTATTTTGCGTTCGTATATCCTGATTACAAGGATATGCCGTCTTCAGACATCGACAAGGCCTGGAAGAATATCGATGCGAATCTCAGCCAATACTTGGGACACGTGTTCGAGGATATCTGTAGGGAATATGTTCAGAAGCACGGTTATAAGAAAGTAGGAAGTTGGTGGTCCGGTTCCGAGGAGATCGATGTGGTGGCATCCAATGATGACGCCATGCTGCTGGCCGAATGCAAATATCGCAACGAACTGACGGATGCCGATCTGATAGACGGGCTATTGGACAAATCAATATTGGTGAAATCGAAGGAGCTTCCGAAGAGATATTCGTTGTTTTCGAAGTCGGAATTCACGGAAGTGGCAAAGATGCGTGCCAAGGCGGACAATATCGAACTCATCAATCTGGAGGATATGTTCTGAATATCGCATCGTTGATATTGTCCAGGCGGCCGTCATCACAAGAACAGGAGATAGGAACCCTTTGGTTAGAGATTATGCCGCACGCTTCTCACAGGCATATCGCCATATATATCGGCAGGAAGAGGACGTTGCCGTCCTTCTTCAGATCTTTCGAGTAGAGGACATATGACTGTCCAAGTGTCTTAGAGTAGGCCTTCATAATGTAGTCCAGGGAAGAATGGTTGGTATAACCGCTGGGTTTCACCTCTATGGGGGCGATCTTCTTACCGTCCCTCACGAGGAAATCCACCTCATAGCGGTTCTTCTTACCCTCCCCTTTATAGAACGAGTGGAAGAAGAGTCTGTGCCCGTTCGCTCTGAGCATCTGAGCGACAACGTTCTCCATGAACATTCCCTCGTTGATATGCAGCTTGTCGTTGAGCAGTGAGTTGTAGACTTCATGTTCTATCGACTCATTCTCATTGATCGTCATGCTCACAAGGAGTCCGGTATCTCCCATGTACACCTTGATCGAGGTCAGATCCGTATTGAGATTCAACCCGACACTGGGCACCGTCGTGTTGTAACATGTGTTGGCGATCATGGAATCCTCCAGCCAATAGATCGGTTCGTCGAAATTGGCCATGCGTCCCTTCTCGTCTATGTGTGTTATCTCTACCCTCTTGTCATGCTTGGATAATTCCGAAGGGATGGCCTCGAACAGCTTCATCGTCCTCAGCTTGTTCCTCTTGGATTTCTTTGATATGTCCTCGCGGTACAGTTGAAGGATCTGTCTTTTGGATTCCTCGGCCTTCCCGAAATCCGATGTAAGCGCATAGATGTCCACGGCCATTGGCATACCCCCGACCAGCATGTATTTGCGGAACTGGGTGAGGATCGATTTGTGAAGATCGGCCCCCAAAGGCTCTTTCTTTTCGAAATGTTCCCTAATCAGAGGGAGCGTTGTCTCATCTCCCAACGCCCAGCAGAATTCCTCGAAATCCATCGGATACATGTTCACCTTTTCTTCCTCCGAGGGGATGATAATGTCCTTTACGTTCTCGTGTATGGATATCAGCGAACCGGTCTCTATGTAATCGTACCTCCCGTCCTCCACTAGGAACTTTATCGATTCCCTGGCGCGCGGGAACTTCTGGACCTCATCGAATATTATCAGGGATCTGCGTTCATGGAGTTTCACCCTCATCAGACTGGATAGCCTTTGAAGCAGCAAAGGTATGTCAGTAAGGTCGTCGAAAAGATCCTTTACGGGTTTCCCGACCTTTCCGAAATTGATCAGCATATAGGTTTCGTATTCGTTCCTGGCGAACTCTTCGACGATGAAACTCTTCCCAACACGGCGGGCCCCTTCGATAAGCAATGCTGTACTGCCTGCCCTTTCCTCCTTCCATTCGAGGAGCTTGGAATAGATCTTCCTTTTCATCATCATAATAAGAAATTGACGCTATCCTTAAAATGTTTTATGCTTGAAATATACAATTTCCTTAAGATGTTTTGAAGCAAAAATCGACACTATCCTTAGGATCTTATCTTGCGAATCCATCGAACATCTGATCATTTTAGCATATGTCTTTATCGAAACGAGGTTCGACCGGATGGAGATTCAATGTCGTCTCTATCTGATAAAACTTGTAAATTTTACCCTGAAAAATATGTTAAAACTTGTAAATTAAAGCTATAAATAGTTGTTAAAACTTGTATATTCGATCACATGGACAGACTCGCCCTAGAACAGCTGGAACAATGGTTCGCATCCTCTGATAGGAAACCGCTCATAATCTGGGGGTCCAGACAGGTCGGTAAGACGTACCTCCTCCAGAAGCTGTTCATGCCCCTTCACAAAGGATCGGTGTACATCGATCTTGCGAAGGATGACGAAGCAAGGGCGTTCTTCTCCACCACATCCGATCCGGACAAGTATCTGAGATACATCGAGGCCCGGTACGGCAAGAAGATCACGTCCTCCACGCCGCTCATATTCGATGAGATGCAGAAGTGCCTGTCCGTACTGACATCGCTGAAGTATTTCCAGCAGGATCATCCTGAGATCCCGGTGATCGCTACCGGTTCCATGGTCAGGCTCGCCATAACGGAGATGCCTACCGAGGAGAGGAAGGATTTCCTCTTTCCGCTTGGGAAGGTCGATTCCCTGGATCTGTATCCGATTACCTTCGACGAGTATCTTCTGAATACGAACCCCGTGATACTGGAGCGCATAGAGGATGCGTATCGCAGCCATAGGCCGCTGGAGAAATATGAGCATGAGATGGCGATGGATCTCCTGCACGAATACCTCTCGGTAGGAGGTATGCCGGAGGCTGTGGACGTGTTCCTGAGGGAACGTTCATACGTCGATGTCAGGAAGGTCCTGGAATCCATATACGACAATTTCCTGGCGGATATGAGTCAATATAACATATCGGCCGAGACCATACTGAAGACCCGCAGGGTGTATCAGAGCATCTTCTCCCAGATAAACAAGGAGAACAAGAATTACAAGATCTCTCTGACGGAGAAGGGCAGGAGCAACAGGGATTACCTGAATGCCTACACCTGGCTGGAGCTGGCCCGTGTGGTGGTCAGGAGCAGGAACAAGGTTGGGAAGGTCACTTTGCCCCTTACCGAGGACAGTTCCCTCTTCAGACTGTACCTGGCGGACATGGGGATGTTCACGTATCAGAGCGGGGTACCCTTCTCGGATTTCCTTGTGAAGGATAAGAGGAGCGGTCTCGCTGGGGTGTTCTATGAGAACTATGTCGCTATGGAACTCACGGCTAGAGGGATAGAGCTGTTCTATTGGACGGGCAAGTCGGGACATGAGTTCGAGTTCATAGTCCGCAACGGGAACAAGGTGATCCCTCTGGATGTGAAGAAGGGGACGGGAAAGCTGAACTCGCTGCAGGATTTCAGGAACAGCAATCCTCAGTCTGTTGCCGTCAAGGTGTCGTCCAACAACTATGGATACGATGAAGGGACAATGATGCTGACGATACCACATTATGAGATGTTCATGCTCGCCAGGGATATCGCCGGGGGTGTGGATTTGGAAAGCTCTCTGAAGGGACGATGGTCATCCTGATGATCTCCCGGTCGCATCTTTCAGATTCCTAATGGTCCGATTTCTAGTCGATAAAAACCAAATATTTTTGAATAATGTCGACTATTACTACTTAACGGATAGGGGGCTGACCAATGGAATTCCCAAGGGAGAAATACGTTACGAAGCTCATGGACAGCAGGGGCAACGGTCTGATCAAGGTCATCACGGGTATCAGGAGGGTCGGCAAATCCTATCTGATGAACGAACTGTTCTGCCGCCGTCTTCTGGACAGCGGTGTCGATGAGAAGGATATCATACGCTTCGCTTTCGATTCGGACGAGGACCTGGATGCCTTGGACGAGCTCCTTCCGGAAGAGCCGACCAGGCTGAAGCAGAAGCGCATAACGCTGATCAATTCCAAGAAGTTCAGGAAATACCTCTCCGGCAGATTGGAAGGGAAGAACAGGGTATACATCCTCCTTGACGAGGTCCAGCTGCTGGAAGGGTTCGCAGGTACCCTGAACGGTCTATTGAGGCACAAAGGATACGATATCTACGTTACCGGTTCGAACTCAAGGTTCCTATCGTCGGATATCGCCACGGAGTTCAGGGGAAGGGGGCAGGCCATACATGTCCTGCCTCTGACGTTCTCCGAATACATGTCGCAGCAGGACCGTTCCCCTGACGTATGCTGGATGGATTACATCGAGACCGGAGGGATCCCGGTGGTGGCCTGCATGGGTTCGAGGGAGGAGAGGATGTCCTATCTGAAGGTCCTGTGCGACGGGACGTATCTGAACGATATCGTTTCCAGGCATGGGGTCAGGAACGGATCGGCCCTGTCCGATGTATTCGACATCGTAGCATCCACCATAAGTTCTTTGGTCAATCCTACCAGAATAGCGGATACCTTCGGTACCGTTCTTGGGAAGGACATCACCGACGATACGGTGGGGGAATACATCGGATACTTTGAGGACGCGTTCATGATATCGAGGTGTTTGAGATACGATGTGAAGGGCCGCAAGTACATCGGGACGCCGTTCAAGCTGTATTTCGAGGATATCGGAATACGTAATGTGAGGCTGAACTTCAGGTAGATGGAGGAGACACATATCATGGAGAACGTGATCTACAACGAGCTCAGATACCGTGGGTTCAACGTGGATCTCGGTCAGGTGGATGTCAACGAGCGGACGGACAGGATCGATGTGAACGGGCATCCGATCTATGCCAAGAAGCCTTTGGAGGTGGATTTCGTGGCGACACTCGGGAGCAGGAGGTTCTACATCCAATCTGCGTTGATTCTGACTGATGAGAAAAAGGCGGAGAGCGAGAAGAGATCCCTCAAGTGCATCGAGGATTCTTTCACCAAGGTCGTGGTGACCAGGAATGGTATACATCCGTATAGGGATGAGGACGGGATAGCGGTCATCGATCTGTTTGATTTTCTTATGGAGGAGGACTCTTTGGAAAAGGTCTGATTCAACACAGTCTCCGATTGCTCTAAGGTATTAATACATTGGGTGTTTTTGTTATGATGATGTTATGATATTGTTATGATCGAAAAATGAAATATCGCTGATAAAATCGCTGCTTTTACACAACTTATATTTAAAATAAGACTATCAAATTTGTTTGATTTGGCGTAGTTGCGCAAAATGATGTAATTGAGTGTTATGATGATGTTATGAAGATGTGGATGAACATTCTATGGCTCGACCTGCATCGTCTTCTCTATGTATTCGCCGACCGATGGTTGTTCTGATGCTTACAGGTCATTCTGTCCTCGTACATGCTCCTGGGGGGAGAACAACAGGAATGTTGCATGTGTAAGGTGTGTGCCATAGTCATATACAGGCCCTTAGCATCGCCGATACTTTAGAGAAACTATATCAATAGCACATGTCCTGACTATCAATTGGATAAATCATCCAAGTGGTTAAATGGACAAGCAAACGACAACAATCATCGCGGTCGTCGCGGTTGTGGCAGTCGTTGCAGTTGCGGCATTCTTCGTGCTGGGCAACAACAGCAAGGACTATAGCGATACAGAGATTGGAGAGATCGGAACATATGTTCCCATTTACGGTAACGCCACAGGCGACCTGTACATCGACAAGGAAGATGTGGCTATGCTCAACCAGATCATCGACGGAAAGATGACATGGGACAAGAAGAAGGCCCCCTTCGCCGATGCCGATCAGGACGGAGAGATTACATCGAAGGATGTGGATCTGGTACAGAAGATCATCAACAAGGAGAAGTGCACCGTGTACTACCTCGATTATTACGACGAGGTCGAAAAGGTCAATTTCCCTCTTATCGACAGGAACATCGCGGTCACCTACTATCAGCAGGCCGAGGCATGCAACATCCTCGGACTGATGGATAACATCAAATGCGCATCGCTGGCGGCAGCGGGGCAGTACTGTACCCTATACCCCCACCTCAAGACCCTCACGGACAACCAGAAGTTCGGAACAACAGGATCCAGTACGCTCAACGACGATGCGGTCGATAAGATCGTCGCCAACAATGTTACCGTCATCGTCAGCACCCCAAGTACCCAGAACTACGAGCCCACGAAGGCCCTCAGGGAGGACAAGGGCATCGATACCATCAACCTCTGGTACAACGGAGCTTACTGTTATTCCACCCTCATGACCATGGGAATCTTCATGGACCGTATCGACAAGGTTGAGGACTATATGGACTTCTGTGATGACGTTGTCAAGAAGATCACCAACAAGATTTCGGACAAGGACAAGAAGGACATCCTTCTCATGGATTCCTACTATGCCTCATCAGCGAAGTATTCGTTCATCGCATCCGATGCGAACGGATCATTCACCATGATCAACAGGTATCTCGCTAATGTTTATTCTGCCGATGATGCGAGTCAGTTCGGATTCGTCCAGAGGGATATCGAGTGGCTCATGGCAAACCAGGCGAAGTACGATGCCGTTGTCATCGCACCCACGCCCTGCGGATTCCGCGACCTCCGTGTCGACGGAACATACCAGCCCGGAGAGTACTACTCCAGGACCGATTACAACGCACAGTGCGAGGCACAGTTCGAAACGCTGGAGAAGACCAACGCCCACAAGAACGGAAACCTCATAATCACATCCTACGACAACACGTTCGGATACTCCACTTATGCGATGTTGCCCATAATCGCAGCACAACTGTATCCCGACCTGTTCAGTCTGGAGGACGGATTGGAGATCCTGCAGGACTGGTTCGACAACATCAACAAGGCCGACATCGATGTGGACAAGCAGGGAGCGTTCTCCTACACAGGTTCCGCTTACGAGGTCAGCTATCCCCAGGTGGAGAAGATCTGAGAAACAATGAAGGGGCCTTCCGGCCCCACTTTACCTTGATAAAATGTCACAATCCGCAATCGTGGACCGTGCGATCGATGCATGGATGGAAGAGGACGTCAACGTCGAGCAGGAGACGGAGAACTACCGCAAGGGGACCCTGAAGAAGATAACGTTCATAGTCATCCTGCTGTTCATAGCTATCGTTGCCGCTGGTTTCGCGATGTCCATCGGTACGTATCCAATTGATTTCCTGGATACGTACAGGATAGTCTGGGACCATTTCTTCGGAGAGGTCCAGAACGTCGATGCGGATTATCTGATATTCGAATGGAGGCTTCCGAGGATCTGTACGGGTATCCTTGCAGGGATAGGTCTTGCTGCTGCCGGTGTGGTGATGCAGAGCATCCTGAGGAATCCCCTTGCGGATCCATATACAACAGGTATATCCTCTGGTGCCTCCTTCGGAGCGACATTGGCGATCGGTTTCGGGATATCCGTCGCCAACGGTGCCTATGCCATTGTGATT
>CALAVG010000143.1 GCA_937892275.1 uncultured Methanomicrobiales archaeon
ATCCGAACTCGAGATTGCTCACGCTGTCGATGACCGCACTGAACATACCGAGTGCCAGCAACATGGTGGAACCGCTGATCCCGGGGGCGATCGCACATATGGCGTAGATGATTCCCGCGATGAACATCATGACGGCGCCCGTGTCCCCGGTCATGCTTATGCCCTGCATCCCGATGATGAGGATGATTATCATCACCGCGAGACCCGCTATGACAGCGAGGATGTTCAGGTTGGTGAGCTTCTTTCCGTCATCGGTCTCCCTCCAGATGTCAGGGAGCTGTACGAAGATGAGCACCGCGAAGAAGATCATCAGGGGGATCTCGTAATCCTTGATCAGCATGTCTAGTCCTTTTGAGCATGCTATGACACCGATGACCGCTCCGATACCGAGGGTGAGAAGCCAGAAGAAATCCTTCACAAGGAACTCCCTGAGTTTCGAGATGTCGCGTATGAGCCTCTCGTACACTCCGAAAAGTATAGCCATCGTAGCACCGCTGGCGCCCGGCAGGATCATGAAGACTCCAACGATGATACCTGCCACGATATTCCTGAATGATTCTTCGGATTTCACGGCTGACCATATCCGTGACCGATATAATAGGGTGATGGCCGACTCTCGTGCGCACGGAATATATAGGTGTCCTCCGTTCGTATGTTCGGTAACATGGCAGGAACCTGTACAATAGTCATACCGACATACAACGAAGAGATCAACGCACCCAACATGGCAAAGGCCATCAGGGAACAGTATCCCGAATTCCGCGTGATGTTCATGGATGACAACTCTACGGACCGTTCCAAACAGTTCATCGACGAGCTGAACGACCCCCTCACCATCATGGTCGTCAGGAAACCCGAGGAGAGGGGACTTGCCGCCAGTGTGTTCCAGGGTATCCTGGAATGCGGTACGGACTACTTCATGACGGTCGACTGCGACTTCCAGCACCCCCTCAGCACGTTGAAGGGCATGTACGAGAAGCTGGAGAACGGTGCGGACCTCGGCATAGGTACCAGG
>CALAVG010000144.1 GCA_937892275.1 uncultured Methanomicrobiales archaeon
CTTCCCTCCGGCGGTATGGATCAGATGGTTCTGATTCTTCTCGCGGATTTCCTTGGTGTTCGTAGTCATTTGTTCACCTGCATTTCATATCGTTGGAATGATATTTAAAAACCAAACCCGGCACGGTCTACGGGCGGGGGTGGGATTCAGGTGGGATAGTACCTGCGCGTTATTGGGATGCACGCGATCCCCCGCTTTCCGTCCGTGCCGGATATGGTCTTAGTCGTTCACCTTCCAGAACACTGCGATGTTCAGCAGTCCGACCACGATAGAGGTCCAGTCCATCAGTCGTACCTCCCGATGATCTCGCCCGACTCATCGCGGATGCACGACGGACGGTTCTTTTTGGCTATCTCGACGGCTTCCTCGAATGAGTAAACGATGTGGGTCATCCCGATGCAGCCGGGCCATCCGGTAGTCGGGACCTCAACGGAGTATTCCATCACTGAATGATGCACCACTCGAACTTGCACCAGCCGTGGCCGTGTTCATCGCATATGGCCTCGACACACTTGCCCTTCACATCGGAACGTCCGGTCGGCTCGGTGAACCCGGCCATCGCAGCCGACATCACGTCCTTGAACGCGGCGGTAATCTTAACATTCCCCCAACGGGGGGTCTCGACATATTCAGGGGTTGTCATTTTCGATTCCTCTTTTTCCCTCGCGCTTCTGCGCTCGTTATTACTCAATATTACTCACATATATTTAATACTTGTCCTAAATCAATCTCCGCTGCCTTTATGCGCGCGCGTGCGGTCTGACAGTAATTATGATCTATCTCGCATCCGATGAAGTCGCGGCCTTCGAGGACGGCTGCGACCCCGGTAGTGCCGGACCCCATAAACGGGTCGAAAACCGTACCGCCCGGAGGACATGAGTTGCGGATCATCGTGCGTATGATGTCCACGGGTTTGATGGTCGGATGGTTGTATAACTTCTTGTCCTTGGTGTTCAGGGGGGTTATCCAATAGGTATGGTGATCCGCCAACCCTCCGTAGACCTTGACCCCCTTGCCGCGGATGAACAAGCAGTATTCCGTGTCAGTCAGATATTTGTTGGAGCATGTGGGGATGGGATTGCTCTTGTGCCATGATAAGAGATTGGTGTTGTAGTCCCTGACAACATCGAGATACCCTCTGATGGCCCTCCAATTACCCCACACATAGACATTGGGGGTCATGGACAGACAGTCCTTGAGGACGGCATCGGAAAGACCTTCTGAAAGGGCATCGAGTCCGGAGTAGAACTTCTGCCTTAGATTCCCGAATCCCCCCCCCCTAT
>CALAVG010000145.1 GCA_937892275.1 uncultured Methanomicrobiales archaeon
AAAGTTGCAGCTTTGCTTTTTTATTTTTCATTTCCCTCCGAAAAAATCCGACAGATGATTTTTTAGACCGTTAGCGCGAGCGAGGTCCAAAAAACATCTGTCGGATTTTTAAGTTCCTAAATCAAATTATGAAAACAAACTTTTTTATACGAGCTCGATGAGGACCTCCATCGCCCCATCCCCCTTCCGGGGTCCAATCTTCACGATTCGGGTATAACCGCCGTTGCGCTTCTCATACTTCGGCGCAATCTCATCAAAGAGCTTTGCCGGAAGATCCACCTTCTTGGTGTTCTTCTTCCTGCCTGCCGCCTCTGCCGGAACCTCCGTCACCGGATAAAGCACCTTCAGCATCTGGCGTCTCGCATGCAGTCTCGAGGGCTTGTCCTTCTTGAAGCAGAGGAACCAGTCGTAGCAGATCAGGTCCGCATCCTTGGACTCGACCCTTTCCTTCGCAGTTCCGCAGGAACCGGGTGTGGGGAGGATGACATCGTCTCCGGGTCTCCAGTCTGCAGGGGTAGCTACTCCGTCGGCGTCCGCCTTCTGCAGTGCGAGGATGACCCTCTTGATTTCGTCGAAGTTCCTTCCGAGGGACTGGGGGTAATAGATCATGGCCCTGATCTTTCCCACTGGATCTATGAAGAATACCGCCCTGACGGCCTGTGTGGTCGATACGTTGGGCTGGATCATTCCGTACTTCTTGGCGACCTCCATCTTGATATCCTCGATCAGAGGGAACTTGATCTCGATGTTCTTCTTCCCGTTCCAATCGATCTCCTGGATCTTCCTGAGCCAGGCGATGTGAGCATAGAGGGAATCCACCGAGAGGCCCACTAGCTGTACGTTGAGGTCCTCGAACTCCTTCATCATGCTTCCGAATGTCATGAACTCGGTGGTACATACGGGGGTGAAGTCGGCAGGGTGAGAGAAGAGGATGATCCATTTTCCCTTGTAGTCCTCGGGGAAGTTGATCTCTCCCTGTGTCGTGTTGGCAACGAATGAGGGCGCATCGCTTCCGATCGTCGGAGGCTTGTTGCGGCAGCACTCGCATGTGCATCCTCCGCAACACTCGCATCCCTCGTCCTTGCAGCAGTCACATTCATCATCACATTTTGTCTTGGTCATGATAAACCTCGGAGAAAGTAGTACACGGAACGAATAAAATAATTGACTTAGAGCGTGACAATCCTTTTGTCACGTTAATCGATCGATGCGACCTTTTATCTCATACATCCCTCTAACCCTCCAACATGAAGAAAGAGATGAGTTCCTTCGACGTGCGTTCCATAGCCACGGAGCTGTCCGCCCTGGAAGGCGCACACATGGACAAGATATTCCAATGGGGAGCAGGCAACGTGCTCTTCCGTATCAACGTCCAGGGTTCAGGAAAGAAGGACCTCTTCTTCAAGGATAAGAAATGGCTGTACTCTCCGGCCGTCAAACCGGAGACACCCGTGCAGCCCACCTCATTTGCCACATATCTGAGGAAATATCTGGACAACGCCCGTATCGGAAAGGTCAGGCAGATCGGTTTCGACAGGGTCGTCGAGATGGAGCTCCTCAAGGCGGATGCGGAATACAAATTGATATTCGAGATATTCGGAGGAGGTAACGTCCTCCTCGTCAAGGACGGGATCATCGACACATGTCTGATCCAGAAGACCATGAGGGACCGTAAGGTACGTCCCAAGGAACCGTACATCTGGCCCCAGCCCAGGTTCAATCCCATAGAGTCCACGGAGGACGATTTCATCAAGGCGTTCAAGGAATCGGAGGCGGACTGCGTAAGGACACTCGCCACCGCAGTGAATCTCGGAGGACAGTACGCGGAGGAGGTCTGCAAGCGCACTGGTGTGGACAAGACCCTTCCTGCACCGGAGGTCCCCGATGAGATGCTCTCCAAGATGTACGCCCAGGTGAAGGACATCGTCAAACATGTCATCGATATCCCCGAGACCACCGGATACCTGAAGGACGGCAAGATAGAGGACTTCGCGCCTATACGCATGATCTCCCACGACGACCTTGAATCCAAGTCGTACGACAGCATGTCAGAGGTCATCGACGCCTTCGTGCAGCAGATGAAGGATGATGAAGAGGAGGCATACGTCGACCCCGAGGTCGAGAAGCTCAACAGGAGGATCGCCAAGCAGGAAGAGACCGTCCAGGAGTACAAGGAGAGGTGCGACGAGCTCAAGAGGAAAGCCGAGGCACTGTACACCGACTACCAGAACGTCACACAGCTCCTGGAGGTCCTAAAGGAACAGAGCCAAAAGCTCACATGGGAGAAGCTCAAAGAGGGTGCGATGAAGATCCCCTACGTCAAGGATATTGATCCCTCCAAGAACCATGTCACCGGGGTCTTCGGAGAGGAGACCGTCACATTGGATTACACAAAAGGACTCGATGCGAACGCTTCCGAGATCTACCAGCAGAGCAAGGATATCGGCGAGAAAGGCAAACATGCCGAGGAGGCACTCAATGAGAGCCGTGCCGAACTCGCGAAGAAGGAGAAGGGCATCGCCAAGCAGAAGGCCGCCATGGCCGGAAGGGCACAGCCCACCAAACAGTTCTGGTTCGAGAGATTCAAATGGTTCTTCACGTCGGAAGGCAAACTGGTCATCGCCGGAAGGGATGCTCATACCAACGACGGTGTGGTGAAGAAGCATCTCAAGGAGAAGGACCTCTACTGCCATACCGACATCCACGGGGCACCTTCCACCATCATCAAGGACGGAGCTTCCGCCACGGATCAGGAACTCAGGGAGGCCTGTCAGTTCGCCACCGCCCAATCCAAGGGATGGGTAGGCGCGGTATCCGAGGGAAGCGCATATTGGGTCTATCCCGATCAGGTCAGCAAGACACCCAACCCCGGAGAATTCGTCCCCCGCGGAGCATTCATCATCCGCGGTAAGAGGAACTACGAGTACCATCTTCCTCTGGAATTGGTAGTCGGCGAGATCGATTATCAGGGGACCAGGAAGGTCATGTGTGGGCCCGCGACATGCTTCAAGGATTGCGAGAAATACTTCGTCATCCGCCCTGGTAAGAACAAGAACCACATATCCGGTGAGATGGCGAGACGCTTCGTAGTGCCAGAGGAGGAGATCTCAAGGATCCTGCCTCCCGGAGAGAGCGAGATTGTAAGAGAGGTCTGGCCTAAGGAAGAGGCTGAGGAATGAATTCTTAAGTATACTCTTAAGTATACCAATTTTGTATACTTTAAACGTATACTTTAAGTATACTTTAGAGTATTCTCTATTATGCTCAACTTGGGTCGTGAGGACGAGACAAAAGAATTCAAAGAAAGCATCTCGCAGTTGGATGAGGGTATAAAATCACTGACAGCGATGCTCAATCGTCATCACAGGGGGACAGTCTACCTCGGAGTAAACGACGACGGTGATGTGATAGGAATGGATATCGGCAATTCCACCCTCCAGAAGATCCGCAACAGGATCAGAGATCTGGCCAAACCTCATGTCGTATGCGAGATAGAGGTGCACGAGGATGAGAACAGGAGATACGTCTCCATAACAGCGGCCGGTAGTGATGTACCGTATTCCTACGATGGCCGCTATTTCATACGCAACGTCGCATCGAACGAATCCGCCGAACCCCATGTCCTCAAGAAGATCATAGCAGGTAACAATGACATCCTCTCATCAATCCCTGCTCCGATACAGGAACTGACATTCAGCGGCATGTCCCGCGTACTGGAGTCCCGTTCTGTGACCGTACCTAGCATGAAGAGCTTGTATTCCAGCTACAATCTGATGAACGATACAGGCAAGTTCAATCTGATGGCATACCTATTGTCGGACCAATGCGGATTTGCAGTGAAAGCAGTACTTTTCGATGGAACTGACAAATTATCCATGAAGGAAAGGAGGGACTATTCCGGTCAGAGCCTGTTGGTCACGGTCGAGTCCGTTCTGGAATACCTCAAAGTTTTCAACACTGTTGCTGTCGACATGTCCGAAGGCGTCCGCAAAGAGGTCGAATTGTTCTCTTATGACGCTTTCAGAGAGGCATGGATTAACGCATGCCTCCATAATGACTGGGTGGACAGGGTACCTCCATCTGTATACATATTCGATGACCGCATAGAGGTGACATCCTATGGCGGACTGCCCTACGACCTCTCGTTGGAGGACTTCTATACCGGATCCAGCAGACCGGTGAACACGGGCTTGATGTCAGTATTCATGTCCGCCAAGTTCGTGGAGCAGAGCGGTCATGGTGTCCCGACCATAGTGGATAGATGCGGGAGGGAAGCATACACGATCGGATCCGGCATGATAACAGTCACAATCAGATTCAATTTCGAACCCGGATATGTCACACTGAGGAAGAACAAGCTCAAAACCCTGTCCAAGTTGAATGACAACCAGGCAGCCGTGTATCAATATCTGAAAGAACACCCGTCTTCTAAATTGGAAGAAGTCGCAGAAGAATGTGGGATCACCTTGGCCGGGGTCAAGAAGATAACCCTCAAATTGAGAGAAGAGGGACTGCTTCGGAGAGAAGGCGGAAAGAAGAACGGCGTATGGATAGTCTCATGAGATGCAGACTGCCGTTACTATCAGCTATCGCACATCATTTTAAAGTATATCTTAAAGTACACCAATTTTGTATACTTTAAACGTATACTTTAAAGTATACTTTAACAGAATTTGAGCTTAGTGACCAGCGTGTTGGTACCGATCTTGATTGAAAAGTGCCCATAACGATGATTTTGCCCATGCGGCTGGATCCTGTACCAGTGTCTATGAACACTCCGGATCAGCCTTTACCATATTTGCAAAGGGACTGCAGTTCAGCGATATCGATGCGACCATCATACCGCCAACACGCTGGTCAATAAGCTCCACAGAATTTGATCTATTGGTACAGGGAAGGGCCCACGGATTTATACAACTGTGCCAATTACCAATCATGGACGACATCAGAAACAGATTCAATTTGGTCGCCGCCATAGCGGCCACAGGTGCGGCCATAGCATTCGTCGGGACCATAATGTCCTGGAGTGAGTTCCCTAAGGCCATCGGATTCCTTGATATGGTAATCTACGGAATGCTGACATTCGTCGGAATCTTGAACATCAAACCTGCCTCTACATTGAGGAGCGCGATCTGGAACTCGATCCTCGGAATCTTTGGGATCGTGATCGCCGGACTCAATTACTTCCGCATAGTGGATCAGATACCTGATGCATCAGCCTTCATGGATGTAGGATTGGGAATCTGGCTGACGTTCGCCGGAATCATCATCTTCACCATCTTCAGCATCTCGGATTCGGTGTACAAGAAGAAACTGTGAAACATCTTTCCCATTCGCAAGAGTGAGATGTTTCCTCCATATCGACTGGAACTAAAGGTATGGTGCCCGCGCCGGGATTCGAACCCGGGTCAAAAGATCCGCAATCTCACAGGATATCCAAGCTACCCCACGCGGGCAAAATTCTGCGGTACCTTTGGAAAGGTTAAGGCGTTTTCATGCCTCAGGGTGCGACAGGTAGCGGGTAATGTAACCAGCGATCCTGTTCCTCATTGTCACCGAAGAGACATCTGTGAGGGTTGCGACCATCTCCTTGTTGCCCTCGAAATCCTTGGTGAAAGCCTGAGGATACTTGTTGAGCAACTCGATGGAAACTCTCTTGATGTATGTGGGTCTGATTCTTCCCATATATCTCACCGAATGAACCCGATTAAGCCGATACCCTATATAATATTATTTAGACTGACGGTGGCCGGAAAACAACGTACTATCGGCGCAACTACTACTAAAATCCTGTCTTCTTCTGCGGTTATGATTCATTTTTTATGCAATACTAAATAAATTTAGGATAACCTATACTATTAATATTCAGAAGGTAATCGACGCTACAACCAAAAAGGTGATTTAATGGATAGAGATACGGCGGCGATTCTCAAATTCGTCATATGCATCGCGATCATCGCAGTGCTGCTCATCGTCTGGTTCAACACGGTCGGAGCACCCAGTGACGAAGAGGAAGAGATCATCATGAGATTCGGTGATTTCGCCAATGCGATACCCGCAAAGATCGCGGACCTCTTCTGATCGAAGAGTCTTCAAAACAGGGCTTCGGCCCTATTTCTTACAATTTTGATATCTCCGCCATCGCGGCAGGTGAGATGTGACAATATCCGTACGGGTTCTTGTCCAGATACTTCTGATGATTCTCCTCAGCAGGTGTGAAATTCTCCAGCGGAAGGGCCTCAGTATAGAACTCCCTGAATCTGGGTGCGACCTTAGAGATTATTCCCTTCACAGCATCCCCAGCCTCTTCGTCCGTCCAGTATATCCCCGTGCGGTACTGTATCCCGCGGTCGTTACCCTGTCTGTCCTTCTGTGTGGGATCGATTATCATGAAGAAGGCCAGAAGGATCTTGTCCAGACCTACGATCTCAGAATCGTATTCGACCTTGACCGTCTCGGCATAGCCATAGCGACCTGAGCACACCAGCATGTAATCCGGGATGAAATGAGGATCGCCGTTGGCGTAACCGCATTGAGTGAAGGTGACGCCTCTGAGAAGGGATATCGCCTTCTCGACACCCCAGAAGCATCCGCCGGCCAGATAGATCTCTCTCATAGATCGGTCCTGGGATGTCCGCAGGTCTTCTTGCCTTCCGGACAGGGGCCTCTGATGCAGGGCGGTCCGGCGTTCTTGAAGATTATCGGGGACACCTCCTTGCATATCCTCAGCATCTGATCGGACATCTCCCTGATCTCCCACTGGGCACGGTTGCAGCTCCTGAGTGAGAAGAAATGCAACAACTCGCGGGCATTCATCGTGATCGTGATGTTCGTAGTGCATCCGTTGGGAAGAAGGTATCTCGCATCCTCCGCCGGAATCCCGAGGGCCTCCAGTTTCTTGTATGCTTCCCAGATAGTGTCCATGACCGAATCGTAGATCTCCAAGGCCTCCTTGTTGTCCTCCACGGTATGCGGGGTTACATACGCCGCCTTGTCCATAGATACGTACCTCTGGCTCTGTTGGGAGAACGAGGCCATCCTGTGCCTTACCAGCTGATGGGTCAATGCACGCGATACGCCTTCGACCGAGAATGTGAATACAGCATGCTCGATGACCGAGTGGTGTCCCATCCCGACTATCCTCGAGAGAGTCCTCTCCGGATCGATGTCCTCGACGATATCTGCCGACGGCCTTTCCGAATAACATGAGTTCCCTGCTGCGGCGCAGATCCTGTCCGCATCCTGTGTGCATGCCAATAACTTAACCTTCAAGTGACTCCCTTCCGTCCCATATCATCTGACGTATCTTGCTGAACTTCTCACGATCCATGATGTCGTTCAGTCTGATCTTCCTAATGTGTTCGTCATTGATAAGCTTACACAGACCCTCGACATGGGCATCTCCGACGACCACTACCATGTTCTTATATGTGCCAGTCAGGGCGTTTATCTGATCCGCCATGTATACGTTCCTCTCGTCTATGAGCTTCCTGACCAAGGTCGGATACCTCTTTCTCATGTTCTCCACATAGTCCTCCTCGTTGTCGGCGAACCTCTTGTGGGTGGACTTGACCTTCTTGATCCCTCCGAAGGAATCCTTGAAGCTCGACATGCGGTAGCGGAACCTCTCCCCTGCGGACATCTCGTCCCACATCTCGTTCATCACGCGTATCGCATCGGTATCGATAGGGATTATCTGAGCGTTGACCAGTTTTCCCGTGTTGACCGCGGCCAGGAACTCGCTCCCTAGTTTGCTCCCGCTCTGTTCCGACATCTTCTGCTGATACTTCGCGGTGTTCGCGTATATGGTGGACATCTTCTGCTCGCCCTGGGGCTTGACACCGTTGAAATCATTCATCATCGACTCGTAGCGGGCTTTGTCCAACTCGATCAGGACAGCATCCGGCCAGGTGTTCTTCACTATGAAGGACACCGGTTCGGCCAGATTGAAAACGTGCCCGGTGCCGATGATCGTGATCATGTCCGTATCAATGGTGACGAGAGATATAAGGTCGATTACGGAAGGAACGCCCGATTACAAGGATCGTGATTATGCCTTCCTGATTAGGATGAGACGATGGGGATTGCTTCAGCTGATTTGAAGAAATCAATCGGATTTAAAATCCGTCTGGGTATGAGTTTTCATTTTCTTGTATCTCCACATCTCATCTTCTTTGTGTCTAAATCTTTGAGTTCTCTCAAGGACTCTTCTTGGACTTACCGGTTTGCCATCCAAGTTCTCAAGATTATTCGAATTCTCAAGTTTCTTGATGTCAGTCGTACTCTCACCCCGTCTGAGGGTCCTTTTCGGGATATAAACCGGTTTTCGGTACTCTGCTGAATAAGGAACCATCGAAGTCCGAGCCTCAATGAGACCGCCGATTAGAAGATGCACCGCCTAAGAACCCTTTATTACCACGTCCGACTCTTCCCAGTCAAGAGGGCTTTAGATGCAGAAGTATGACTTGGTATGTTTCGACATGGACGGTGTCCTGACAAAACTGAGAAGCTCCTGGTGCTGGGTGCATCAGTGCTTCGGTGTGGACAACGAAGCCGCCTATCAGGCGTACTGCAACGGGGAGATCGACGAATCTGAGTTCATGAGGAGGGACATCGGTCTATGGACCGCGAAGAAACCCGATGTCACCATAGACGAGATCACCAAGCTCTTCCAGGACATGCCCCTCATCGGAGGGATACAGGAAACTGTCGCATGCCTGAATGCCAACGGGATAAGGGCTGTCATCGTGAGCGGAGGCATAGACAAGGCCGCGCTTCTGATCAAGAAC
>CALAVG010000146.1 GCA_937892275.1 uncultured Methanomicrobiales archaeon
GGCCTGGAGGAGCGAGCATCCCGCGGCTTTCGGACTCTCGGAGTTGTCCCACGTGAGGACGCATTCGAGGTCATCGGGGATGAGCCTCATGTCCCTGAGACGGTTGACGCAGTCGTTGAGATCGTGATACTCCCCGATGGATTCTTTGGACAGGGTCCTGCTCCTCTTCAGGAAGTCCTTGCGGTTGGTCCTGATGAGCTTCTTGTCGGTGACGTAGTTGAGGAACACGTCGCCGTATTCCCTGGACTCTCCGCTGATCTTTGCGAACAGTACTTCCGCCAGATCGACGAGGACATCGTCGGGTGCCCTGTCCAGATAATCGGAGACGGTGAAGATCGCCCACTTGTACGAGCGCTGCCACCTCACCTTGAAGTCCCTCAGAGGGGAGAATTCTGCTTTCACATCCTCGTAACCGTACCTCTGTCCGACCATCGAGAAGATCTCGGTGAGATGGCCGTCGGTTACGGTACGGTTCTTGCTGTTGTATGTGGCGATGAGAACCTCATCGCCGACGGTATTTCCTTTCCTCATGTGTGCTCACATCCTGGATCGGATCTTCCGTCGTTTCTGCGAATACACTATGGAGTTATCAGGGATTTAATGGTAGGTGAGAGGTCGGGGAAAACAGGGAAAAACGGTTTGTCGGAGGGTGTCCCCTCCGATGATTGTCCAGACGCGGGTACAGACAGACAACCGATGCCCTCGCGGGCCGTGTATATATCTATCTTAACTCCCGGATTCCGGGGCCTCCTGCGAAACCTCGCTGTCCCATCCCTTCGTCCATGTCTTGACCGTGTTCTCATGGACACCGAAGGCCTTGGCGATCGTCTCGATGGTTACCCCTGCACGGCGGAACGACTTGGCTATCTCCATCTTCCTCTCGCGTTCCTCCTTCGCCCTGTCCGGGGTTACGGGTGCATCGGTCCCCAGGGTGTCGTAGAACTCCCTGATTGCCTTTGCCATTCCGAAGCTCGATTTGCCCGAGATGTACCTGACGAACTCGTGGAACGGGAAATCCTCCACGGAGAAGTCCGCGCTGGATAGATGGTCGTAGGCGTATCCCCCGATTGGTAGCGTCTC
>CALAVG010000147.1 GCA_937892275.1 uncultured Methanomicrobiales archaeon
AGGTTGAGACCACCATGAAGAAGCTCCTTGACGAGATCGAGAAGACCAAGAGGAGAGTCAACGCACTCGAGTTCAAGATCATTCCCGAGCTCAAGGAGTCCGAAAGGTTCGTCAAATTCAGTCTCGAAGAGATGGAAAGAGAGAACACCACAAGGCTCAAGCACCTGAAGAAGGCATGATGGGAAAGGTGAAGGTATGAAATCGCTGGAGGAACGCTACGAGGAGACGATACAGGACCCCAAGAAACTCAAGAGGTTCTTCACGCTCACGTGGATCGTTGCGTACGGCATGCTCATACTCGGATTCATCATCATCCTATGGGTCTTCCTGCAAGGTTGATCGAAACATCTTAATCGATTCCAGGCCGGTCCCTCCGGGGGCTGGCCACCCTTTGTTCTTGTAATTCTGATTAGATATCCGTGCCCATGTGCTCATATCGAGATTGGGATTTGTGTAAATTATACTTTACAAAAAAATAATTAATTTAAATACATGTAAATTATACTTTACACTATGGGAAACAGTTCTTGGCCATTGATACCTCGCGAACACTATCTGGAGAAGATCCGTGCATCCAGAGATTCACCTTTCATCAAGGTCATCACGGGAATACGCAGATGCGGGAAATCGACTCTGATAGAATTGTTCAGACAGGAATTGGTGGCCAGTGGGGTCGGCGAGGACAGGATACTGTATCTCAACTTCGAACTGTTCGATCCGGACATACCGACGAATGCGGACGCATTGAACGAGTATGTGACATCAAAGGTCCCAATGGGGAGCGGTACCTACCTTCTCTTCGATGAGATACAGGATATCGAAGGATGGGAAGGCCCTGTGAGATCGTTCTATGACAAGGGTTACGACATCTATATCACCGGATCCAATTCGAATATGCTGTCCTCGGAACTATCTACAAAGCTGTCCGGAAGGTCCATTGAGATAACGGTGTCCCCTCTGGTGTTCTCGGAATACCTTCTGTTCAGGAAGGACAGCGGCCTCGACGCACAGGGATTGTTCCAGGATTACATCATGGACGGCGGATTGCCTGCGGTCGCGCTTTCGGAGGATAGCAGTTCTGCCAAGCTCATACCGGAGATCATCGAAGGGGTGTACAGTACGGTGTTCCTCAAGGATGTGGTGCAGAGGCACGGGATAAGGAATCCCGTATCATTGGAGAACCTGATGCGCTTCGTGATGCGCAACATCGGCGATAGGACATCGGCACGTAAGGCAGCGAATTACATTACCAGTGCTGGAACGAAGACATCCCACGTGACGGTGGACGAGTATCTGGATTATCTGGACGAGGCATACCTGGCCCTGAGGGCAAGGCGCATCGATTCTAAGACCTCGGAATACCTGGTCACATCCGATAAGTTCTATGCTCAGGACCTCGGGATAAGGAACCATGTAGCCCCGTACCGTCAGGACGATATAGACGGGATCCTGGAGAACATAGTGTTCAACGAACTGAGGTACAGATATCCGGAGGTATGCATCTGTTCTGTGGACGGTCTGGAAGTGGATTTCCTAGCGGATCCCAAGGGCAGCCCTTGCTATTTTCAGGTATGTGACAGTATCAAGGATCCGGCCACTCTGGAGAGGGAGGTCAGACCGTTTAGGGAACTGGATGACAACTATCCTAAGACGATAATAACTTACAATAGATATCTATTCGACAACGTTGACGGGATAAGGGTCGTCAGCATAATCGATTGGCTTCTGGAAGAAGCGGATTGACATTTTGAAAACGCTATCCGGTCGGCGACGGCATGAGAGCATGCCGCCGCTTTCCGGCATCAGGTTTAGAAGTCCCTGCTGCGGAACCTTAAGAATCCGATGATCGCCGGGACAAGGCCCCATACGAACATGACCAGGATATCCCTGAGGACCTGGACATCGACTTTCGGGTCGAATATTGTTATTATCGAAGCGGACGCACTGTTAATCATGAACCAAGTGTCTTCGATTCCTGCTATCGTAGCGACTATAGTGACGATTATGTCGAACAGCATGAACAGGGCGAAGAAGGTAAGGATCGATGCTGTTGCGGATTTCTTCATCAGTGAGCTGAACATTAGTGCGACTCCGACCGTTCCGAAGACGTAGAACAGACTGCATACGCAGTCATTCCGCACCCTTGTCTAAAATCGTCCTGATTTATTGAGGACCTCTACCT
>CALAVG010000148.1 GCA_937892275.1 uncultured Methanomicrobiales archaeon
GCGTCGATGACGGTGAAGTAGTACTTGTCGGTGTAGAACTTCTTGTGAGCGACATCGATAGTAACTCCTCTCTCCCTCTCCTCTTTGAGTCCATCCATGACCCATGCGAAGTAGAAGGATCCCTTTCCCTTCTCCTCTGCTTCCTTCTTGTACTTCTCGACAAGGTGGGGGTCGATAGCTCCTGTTTCGAGCAGGATCCTTCCTGTCAGAGTGGATTTTCCGTGGTCGACGTGTCCGATGATGACCAGATTCATGTGTTCTTTCTCTGCCATATTTGTTCCTCCAATGGAATCTTATATTATGCGTAAACTAGTTTCATATTAAAAGGTTTAGAGCCCTGAGTAGTACTTGTCGTCGTAGGGTTCGGGGTTGAGTCCCTTACGGGTCCTGATCTCTGTGACGACCTTCTTCTGCAGATCGGGCATGAGCTTCTCGAATCCAGCGTTCTCGATGGACCAGATTGCACGTCCCTGTGTGCTTCCACGGATATCGGATGAGAATCCGAACATGTCTGCGACAGGACAGATTGCTGTCACGGTCGAATCGGCTCCGTCCTGTCCCATCTCGAGGATGGTACCGCGGCGCTGGTTGATCAGGTTGACTGCTCCTCCCATGTAGTCCGGGGGAACGCTGATGAAGACCCTCTGCATAGGCTCGAGCAGGATCCTTCCTGCCTGGCACATTGCTCCGTAGATACCGTCCCTTACTGCGGGGATGATCTGTGCGGGCCCTCTGTGGATCGTATCCTCGTGGAGTTTTGCATCCATGAGTTTGACCTTCAGTCCGGCGACCTTCTCGTTGGCGAGGGGGCCCCTCATCATTGCCTCTTCGAAGGACTGCTTCACAAGCTCCATTGTCTCGTGCAGGTACTGAATACCCTTGGTGCAGTCGATGAGCACGTTGTTGTTCTTGAATGCGACAACGCCCTTTGCCTCGTCGACATCCATTCCGCACTCCGCGAGCTTCTTGGCGAGCTCCTTGGGATCCTTGATCTTTGCTTCTGTGTCGATCTCTCCCTTGCGGATGGCCTCTTTGACACCGTCCTCGAGGGGCTCGACGATGAAGTAGAACTTGTTGTGCTTGTTGGGCGACTTACCCTCGAACTCGGTGGGGTTGGCCCCCTTGACGGACTCCTGGTACACGACGATCGGAGGGGACGAGACGATCTCGACACCCTGTTCGTTGACGATCCTGTACTCGGTGATCTCCAGGTGCAGCTCTCCCATTCCGGACATGAGGTGCTCTCCGGTCTCGTTGTTGATCTCGATGCTCAGCGAGGGATCCGCCTTTGCGATGACCCTCAGGACCTCGACCAGCTTGGGCAGGTCCGCCATGCTCTTGGCCTCGATGGCCTTTGTGATGACAGGCTCTGAGTAGTGGGTCATCTTCTCGAAGGGCTCCATGTCCTTCAGAGTGGAGACTGTGGATCCTGCGATTGCATCCTTGAGTCCGGTGATCGCGACGATGTTTCCGGCCTTACACTCCTCGATGGGTGTCCTGTCCGCTCCGACCATGAGGGCGACGGTCTGGACACGCTGGGGTGCGGGCATTCCGGAGACATACAGTGTCATTCCCTTCTTGACTGTTCCGGAGAACAGCCTTCCGATAGCGATCTCTCCAGCCTGCTTGTCCATGATGATCTTTGTGACCATCAGGGCGACCTCTCCGTTGGGGTCGCAGTTCAGCATCTGCTTTCCGAGTTCGGAGTTGAGGTCTCCCTTCCAGATGGTAGGGATACGGACCTTCTGCGCGTCGACGGGGCAGGGGATGTGGTTGATCGCCATCTCGAGGGCGACGTCTGCGAGGGGGATGATCTTGGCGAGTTCCGCCTGTCCGCCCTCTTTGGCACAGTACTCGAAGACCTTTGTGAGGTTCATTCCGATCTTCTTGAGCTCGGGCCTGTTGAGGTAGGGGAGGGAGACCGCCCAGTTGTTGTAAGCGGATCCGAGTGCCACGGTACCGTCCTGCAGGCTAACCTGCCACTCCTTGTTCAGGGGTGCGGGCAGAACATCCATGATCTTCTGGTTGAACTGTGTGATGATCTTAGAGAACTTCTCGATCATCATCTGAGGTGTGAGCTGCTGCTCGACGATGGCCCTGTCCACCTTGTTGATGAACAGCATGGGCCTTACACGCTCCTTCATTGCCTGCCTGATGACAGTCTCTGTCTGGGGCATGATTCCCTCGACTGCACAGCAGAGGATGTAAACTCCATCCAGTGCCCTCATTGCCCTGGTGACGTCTCCACCGAAGTCGACGTGTCCAGGGGTATCGATGAGGTTGACGAGGTAGTGCTTCATTGCACCTGTGTCGGGCTCCTTGTAAGGAACGACCATTGCAGCAGATGCCGCGTTGATGGTGATTCCCCTTGCTGCCTCCTGCTCGTCGTAGTCGAGCAGACGCTGCTCACCGGCTGTCTCGGAGGACATCATTCCGGCTCCTGCAATCAGGTTGTCGGAGAAGGTGGTCTTTCCGTGGTCGATATGAGCGGCTGTACCGAGGTTCCTGATGAGGGACTGGTCCTTCATCAGCTCTACTGCTTTCTTCGCGTTGTCTTCTCTGCGTCCCATGTTCACTCACCTTATGATCATCTGGCGGACTGGGCGACCCTCTCGATTTCCTCTTTCTTGGCGACCGAGAATGATGTCATGTCTCCCTTGGATGCGAGTATGATCTCGTCCGCTAGGCATTCATAGATAGGCTTCTTGTTCTTGGATGAAGCGTTGACGACACCTGTGCTCAGGTTACGGAGTGCGATGTCGAGCCTCCTCTGGGGAGAGACATCCACTGCCTTGGGGACGGAGATTCCACCGAACTGCAGCCTTGTGACTTCCTCACGGGGTGCTGCGTTCTCGAGGGCCTCTACGAGGACCTGGATGGGGTTCTTCTTCGTCTTTGTCGCAACGATGTCGAAGGCCTGTGAGACCGCCTTGTACGCCTTCATCTTCTTTCCGGTGTACTTCTCGGTCCTCATGATGTTGTTGATGAGCCTCTCGACAATGCTGAGCTTGGATTTTCCGAACCACCTGTTGGCGTGCTTTCCACCGGAGTGGGGCACGTTCGTGGGTGTAAGGTCGATGTACTTTGCGAGTCCTCCGTCGTTGACGACGACCTCAGAGGAGTCGTACTTTCCGAACATGAGGGCTTTCTGTGTAACAATATCGTCTGCCATGATAATCATCTCACAGGCTTGTCGATCCTTCCCCTGACCATTTCGTCGAGGGAGACGTTGTTCACTTTGATGACTTTGTAACGGACTCCGGGGATATCTCCGTAGGACCTACCCATCCTTCCTCCGATACCTTCGATCATGACCTCGTCGTGCTCATCGATGAAGTTGATAGCTCCGTCACCGACAGCGAATGCTGTGATCTGACGGCCATTCTTGATGAGCTGGACTTTGACGCACTTACGGATAGCGGAGTTGGGCTGCTTAGCCTCGATTCCGACTTTCTCAAGTACGATTCCACGGCCCTGGGCGGATCCCTCGAGAGGATCGGACTTCTCCCTGAGCTTGAGGACCCTCTTCTTGTATCCCCTGTC
>CALAVG010000149.1 GCA_937892275.1 uncultured Methanomicrobiales archaeon
GGGCTTGGGGCCGTCCTCCATCTTGGTCTCGACGGCGTCCTCTGCGGTGTCGTCCTCCGCCTTCTTGTATTCGGAGGCACCGGGCATGTCCTCTCCGAGGGTCTTCTCGACGGTGTCGGAGAGCTCGCTCTTTATCTCGGCCAGTCCGTCGTTGATGTCGGATGTTCCGACATCCTCGGACTTCATCATACCGCCGTCAAGTGTGGGCGGTGCGACGTCTGCGGACTCCATAGGGGTCGCAGGTGCCTGGTCCAGGGCTGTCGTCAGAAGGTCGGACAGACCGCGGAGGGTCTGGGGGTCGGTCGTATTGGCGATGAGGTCCTTGATCTTGCTCACCATGTCGACCCCGCCTGCAGCGGGCGCTTCGGGCATGGGAGGCAGCATATCCTCCGCTCCGGCGGCATCTTCCATAGGAGGGATGTCGGCGGGAAGGTCAGAAGGTATGTCGGCGGGAGGCATATCGGTCGGCACATCGTCCGCAGGCTCGTCCATAGGGGCGTCCTCGGGCAGGGTCTCGTCTCCGGGAGCCTCGCCGTCCATAGGGACCTCCTCCTCGGGAGGCATGTCCTCGGGCGGTGCTCCGCCCATCTCCGCCATTGCGGCCATAGGGTCCGCGTTGGCATTCTCATAATCGATAGCGGCGTTATCGCCCTGAAGCTGGTCGATGACACCCGCTGTGCGCTTGGTGTCGGTCTGGATCTCCTGCAGCATGGCTGCCATCGTATCGAGCTGACCTTGGATGGAAGTAGCCTTCTGGAAGGAGCGCTCCTTCTTGAAGTTCTCCCACGACTCATTGACATCGATCTGTGTATCTGTCATGGTATACCGAGACTGCGATTGCATCCTGATTATATTAATAAATAGGGTCGCAGGTATACATTTTGATCGTATCCTGTTTCTGCATACGGACGTCGTCCATCATGGACAACGCTATCGCCACGGTGGCGCCCCTGTATCCGGTTATCTCGGAGATATCCTTGGAGCTTATCCATCCCAGCGGAGTTATACAGTCGCGTATCTCGTGCATCATCTTGTCATCGATGCGGTAGTACATCTTCGTCACCGCCTTGTACAGGTCCTTCAGCTCTTCGTCGGTGACGCTGAGCCTGACCCTCGGGGACGTTGTGCATGTGCCCTTCTCCCTCTCTATGTACGGGGAGTTCATCGTGCAGATGACTGATATGACGCCTCTTCCGCTCATATCGACCATCTGACCCAGCGAGGTGGCGTCCATCCACAGGTTGGGGTTGTTGAACAGCTCCTTCCAGATACGGTACGCCTTGGGCGTCAGGGTCGTGGGGACCTCCGTCATCTCTGCCCCCTCCTTCTCTTCATGTCGTTGTAGCGCTGGACATTGCCTCTGGCATCCGCCTCGTCGCTGTCCCAGACGTTCTGCGGGATCTTCTCCAGATAACCGCTGTGGACCTCGCTGCCGTCGAGGGGCATACGGTACAGCTCCCTCATGGTCTCCCCCGTATACGGGATGTTCTTCTCTATCAGATAGCGCCTCATCTCCTCCACGATCTCGTCCGCGATGGTCACAAGGCTCTGCTCCTTGCCCTCCCAGGCATCTCCGGAGGACGAATATCTGTGGATCACGGAATGCACGGCCGGTCTGAGGAAGGGGTTGGGTGCGATACCACGGTCCATGATGTTGCGATACACCTTCCTGGCTATCCTGTCGCGCTCCTTCCCGGATTTGCCGAGCTTCTTCTCCACCCACTCCCTGAGGTCCTCCTCCACGGGCGAGACCTGTCCTCTCTTCCTGTAGGAATCCGTGGTGCGTCCGCCCTTGAATCCCTCTGTGCCGAATTCTATATGCACGGACCAGTCCGAACGGGACCCGACCCTCTGCGGCTGGAATCTGGGGTCCTTCTCCAGCAGTTCCAGCACCTTCTGCTCCGCTCCGTCGGGGAATCTCATGTCGACGTCGAGTCTGGCACTCATAGCGCACTGTTCTCCTCGGCTTCCCTCTTGGAGAGGTCTATGTCATCCTTGTTGGCGTCGATGTCGGGGTCCTCGCGTCTCGCGGTGCCCTTCTCGGGCGGGCCGTCCCCGTCCCCGGGGAGCAGACCGCGGGACTGCTGCTGCATCATCATGGCCTGCTGCTGCTTGGCCATCTGCTCCTGCTCCTTCCTCTGTATCTGGTCCACGGGCTCCTCGGTGTAGTAGAACTGTCCGTAGCGGAACTCCTGGTCGTAGCCTTCCTGCTTCATGAGCTGGGCCTCCTGGGTCCTGTCCATGAGCCTCTTCACATCGGTGTATGCCTTGCTGGGCCTCATCACGCGGAGCTCCCAATCGGTCATCTTCTCGGCCACCCAGCTGGTCACCCAGTCGCATGCCCTGTCCAGGTCGTTGTAACGGCCGAGCAGGAACCTGTCGAAGATGGTGATCTGCTGGGACTCGTTGTTCATGCCTCCGCTGGCCTCGACATCTCCCGCGAACAGGTTGGGCATACCGCCCATCGCGCACACCCTGTTACGGATGTCGTCCTTGGACGCCAATAGGTCGGAGATGGACTCCGTACCGAGCTCCAGGGTCTGCGCCCTCATCTCCGCCACGCCTGTGGCCTGGGGAGGAAGGCACACGATGGGTATCGAATTGTCGTTCTTCGCCAGGATGTCCTGGATTCCCGAGGTTATGGCCTCGGCATCGGTGTCGTTGAACCCGGGAAGCACCAGTATCTTCCTTAGATAACCGTATTTGTACAGTTTGAGCGTATGCTTCTCCTGGAAATGGTATGTGAGGAGGTCGTCCTCGATGTCGAGCCATATCGGCACCCCATAGGTGAGCGCAGCGCGCATCCAATGGGCCTGATAGACCTCTTCCCTCGTATAGAGCCAGTATTTTCCATCCCCGCCGTAGTTCTCGCCTATCTGCCAGGCCGCAGGATATATCTCCTCGCCTGATCTGCTGTATGCTGAGAATTTCTCGTCGCTGGGGTCGAGCGATATTATGGAATTCCTGTCGGAACGGACGAATCCATATAACGTTCCTTGTTTTCCGGAGTCGTCGAACAGGTTCTTGACGAATTTTGGGTCGTATGCGAGGAATTCCAGAGGATATGCGCGCTCCAAATGACCTGTCTGCTTGTCATAGACATCCCCTGTGACGCAGAGAAGGTATCCCTGGTTGTTCTGCAGCTCGGAGTCGGCGAATGCCATCAGGACCTCCCTCAGAGGCTGGCCGGAATCGTTCGCCTCGTCGATGAAGCTCTTGCCGTTGGGCCTTCTGAAGTAGTCCCTCTGCGATGGGTCGGGCCTTCTGAGCCTGTGCTTGCCGCATGCGGGGCATGTGTCGATCAGGGTCTGCGATTCATAGCCGCAGTCGACGCATTTCAGGGCGAATTTCGGCCTCAGCTCGAGGTCGTACCTGAAAAGCTCCTGTACGGCACGGTTGATTATGGTGGACAGCGCGGATACCTCCGACCTGTAGTAGTCCATGAGGTAGTACATACGCCAATACATGGACTGCTGGTTCATCTTGAGCCAGATATTGGTCGGTCTGTCCCCGTTGCCGATGGTCATCGTACCGGCGCTCAGCGCGCTCTTGTATCTTTTGGCCATCGTGGCATCATCGGCGCCGAAATCCTCGGCGGTGAGCTGCGTGGACATCGGGTCCGCGCCGCCTATGGTGTCCGGCGAGGACCTTGTCCCCAAAGGGTCGCCCGTCGACCCTGATACGCGTACCATGCTCACTCCTCCCCGGAGGGCGTCATAGGCCACGGGCCGGGTGCGGGAACGGGCAGGTCGTCGACCTTGCTCCAATGCGGTCTTATGACAACTGTCTCACTCTCCTCTTCGTCCTCGGCTATCTTCAGGCGGAAGGTGTAGTCGTCGGATGTGAATGCTACGGACTCGTCATCAGCGTAGAACTCCTCCACATCCCCCAGATTCAGGATGACCGCCGTCCTCGAGGGGGTGATGTGTTCGATCATGACGGACATGTGGCATTCGTTGTCGAACATGAAGGACTTCAGTGTGATTATCCTCTTGACAAGGTATTTTGTGTCCTTGATCCTGAAGTAGTCCTCGAACGGTGCTTCCGTGATGAGTCCGTTCTCCAAGATGTTCTTCGCTACCGCGGTCAAGGAATCGGCCGTAGAGGGTTTGATCGGATTGCTCATGCTGAGTAATAATCACTCAATCATATATATTTTTAAATAAAGTGAAGGGGCGGGTAGCCCCTTAAGGTGTTTCAGCTCATGATGACGACATTCACCGTTATGGCGGCCGTGGGGGTCGTCGAACAGGTGAATGTCAATGTGCCTGCGGCCTGTGCGGAGCAGTATATCCCTGCCGACGAGTAGGTCGAGAAGCTTGCCGGCGCAGGGGACACGAATATCGTGTTGGACGCCGTAACTCCGGTCACGGACTTGGTGCACGCGTTGCTCGACCAGTCGGTCGTCGCGATGGAGACCGTTGCCGTGGTGTGCTTGGACTGATAGAGCGTCGATACATCGGACCCATTCTCATAGAATTTGGTGGCATAGATCGCACCTGTCGAGGGATTCGCATAGATGTCATTGCATCTATACGATACGTTATCTGTGTTAGCGGTGGTGTCTGTGTTGGCTGAATAGGACATCAGCAACGGGCGATTCGAGCTAGCAGTGGTCAGAGTCTGCCTGACCTTCGTATCCGACCCGGTATTGTCATAGACCGACCAGTAATGGGTGCTGTTATAGGTCTTATAGATCATTATCAGGACCGACCCGACTGGATAGCTGGTCGATACCCCTGTCGTGGCCTGCCTCACACAAGTGACCGCTCCGAGGCCGTTGATGTTGAGTGTAGTCCCGCCTGACAATCCAGCAGTCTGAACGAGATAAGCGATCATCAGACCATCATAATACTCGGTTATATCCGATGATGTCCCCGTCCAGGTACCCGCTGTACCCCCAGAATTACCTTCGATGTAGATGAGTCCTCTGGCCTTGACAGCCGTAGCCGTTGAGTCCAATTTGCCGGAGATGTCCTGGTGTGCGGTCAAGACCTTCACTCCGCCCGAATATAGGCATCCGTCCGTTCCGACATACGCCGTGTCTTGGGAGTACGTCTGTGGATTCGCGGCCTGAGAGGTCGCTCCGATGAGGTATATCTTGCTGGATGTGTCGGTGGACCCTGCTGTATTTTTAGTGTCCGTGTTGTCTGATGCGGGTATTGTGACATCATGTGCGCTGATGCTTGTGACCCTTCCATAAGTGTCCACAGTGACATAGGGCACTTTGAAAGTACCGCCGTATGTGGGTGTCTGTGCTGCGGAATCTCCGTATGAACCGGCGGTCACGCCTGATGCGGCCAGAGAGATGGTACCGGTCGATGTGATGGGCCCTCCCGTGAGTCCCGTGCCTGTGGCGACGTTCGTGACGGTACCGGAAGGTTCGTCTCCCGACGGAATAACGGTCCACTCCGACCCGTTAGATACTAGTGTATCGCCTATCGCGTAGGTCACGGGCGATGTACCGGCGGTGATGGCCTTGTACACATATCCGTTGTTCCCTGATGCAGCCGTAGGCAGGGATGTGATGGTCCCCCCGGTACCGACTGTACCCATGAACCTCATAGGTGTGGGAATACCATCTATTGCGGACTTGACGAACGCTGTCGTGGCGATCTGAGTCGTGTTGGTACCCGTGGTCGCGGTCGGTGCTGTGGGTGTTCCGGTGAGCGCTGGTGAGTTCAAAGGTGCAAGCCCGGAGATGTCCTGCTGCGTGTCGGTCCAAGGGACGTTCACGTACAGGTCCCCCGCTGCGTCCTTCACGACCGCATAGTTCTTGCCGGACGCAGTGAATCCCGTCTTGACGCTGAATTCCGTGCCGCTCAGCTCCAATCCACCTCCGGATTGGGCGGAATAGGTGGTGTCGGTGAATTTGGCGTCCGCTGGGACGGTCTTGTTCAATTCATATGTGGTGACCTTGGGTACACCGTTCTCGAAGTAGATGGGTTTTGTCGCGGAGCCAGCGTTTGAGCTCAGTTTGCTGGCCGTGGTCGCCGTCGTAGCCGTAGTGGCAGATGTTGCAGATGTCGCATTCCCTTTAAGGATACCGACGAATTCATCCGCCTTTACAGTGCCATCCACTTCGATGCCGTTAAGGATCTTAGTAGCTACCATAGTTGGGGGTAGTCGCTTTAATAAAATAAAATAGTAGGGTACGGGGCCCGAAGGCCCCTGAGAGGTTTACATCAAGCAATGGGTATGATATACGACAGTTTGTAGCTGTTGATGTTTGCAGGTATGGTGTTGAAGGACACCGTTACGGTGGAGTCTCCGACCTTTGTGACCGCGTAGCACTGCACTCCAGTCTCGTCGAGGATCATGACGCCGTGTGCACGCCTAGTGGTCGTGAAGGTGTATGTGTTGGTCTCGGAGTCAAGGATTGCTGTGGAGAATGTGACGTCAACAAATGCCGCGTTCACAGTGGCCGTGAGATCAGAGATCTTGCTGGCTGTGATGGTGGGTATATCGCTGGCGGCGAGTCCTGCACCAGCAGTTACCAATCCCTTTGCATCATAGGTGATCTTGCATGCTGTTCCCGCGGTAATCGCATCATTAGCATTGACCTTCTTGTCCACAGCATACTTGACGGCCGCGGATGTGGGGAGTTTGGCATCCTCAGCGGTAAGCACGACATCTGTGGCAGAGCCCTGCTCCTGCTTTGCAAGGGTGGACGCTGTTCCGAGCGCGGTTCCGGCGGTGAGTACTCCGGCGTTGAGGTAGATAGGCTGTGCAGTGCCTCCAACGGTGGCGGAGAGGGCTTTGAGCTCTCCTCCGTCGACATAGACAGGCTGTGCGGTTCCTCCCAGGTTGCCAGTCATGAAGTCGATGGTGTCTGCATCGGATTCCTTTGTGACAACGACCTTGTTGGCCGCTGCGGGAGTGGTTCCGAACTTGTCCATCTTATCGGCGATCTTGGATGCCACCAGTTTTCCGGTGGGAACGGTGGTGTCTCCCGATGTCGTGAATGCAGATGTGTCTACTGCAAGGCCTGCGGCTGCTCCGAGAACGATTTTCTTGCCCGTGACCGTAGCGGCGTTTCCGCCGATCGTAGCTCCGTCGACAGGATAGTCGACAGTTGCGATCGCACCCATCTTGTCCCATCCGAGCTCGGTGGTCCATGCGATATTGTCTCCGGCCGCGACCACAACTGCTGTGTGTCCAGAGTTGGTTATGGTTCCTGAGTCCTCGACGTTGTACACATCTCCCTCGACCATTCTGGACAGGGCATTGATCTCACCAACGGTCATGCTGCCTTTGAACTTGTATACGCTTGTCACAGCCTCGTCAACGTAGTTCTGTACTGCATAGGATGAGGGTATCTCGAGCTTTGCAGCGGCTGCGCTGGACTTTACAGTCATAGTCTCTGCAGGAGTCGTCCAAATTCCTTCCCCGGAGCCCTGGGACTTCCAGTATTGACCGGATGTTCCGACGGATGTGGGAGGGTAGACTGCAACAGAATCTGTCTTGGTGACAATACCCTGCGCATTCACGGTTATCTTGGGGATGGCTGTTGCTGAACCGACCTCTGTACCGGGGCTTGCTACTCCGGACTGGGTCGCGAGGTAGATTGTGTTGGGAACACTGCTAACAGTACCTATGGAAATGCCGTTTCCAGCTGTCAATAAGTCCTGCTTGGTCTTGATCCTTGCGTAGAGCGAGCCATCTGCTGCTGCCGTGTCGTCAGATGCTCCGACTGCGGTCTCGAGAGTCTTCACCCTGTATCCGAGCTTTCCGGAAACGGTGTCGTCGATGTCACCGGTCGTGGAGTCCCATCCGAGCGCGGTCTTGATAAGGTCGACCTGTGTGCTCACTGCATCTACGGATCCTGTAGATCCAAGCTCAGACCATACTGCATCTGCCACGGGCTCTGTTGTAGCCGCTGCGATACAGATGAACAGCCTTCCGTTAACCTGTGCGAGCTCTCCGACCACTGGGTCTGCTGATTTTCCGCCAATCTTGGCTTCCTTCAGCTCTCCGTGGTGAAAGTTCGCGTCAGACCAGAAATCAAAATCTGTCATTGTATTCTTTCTCCTTCGAAGTAGAAACTTCAAAGCTCTACAATACGCCTAATGTTATAAAAGGGATAGTTTAGCCGCCCCCGACGGGGCGGTAAAAGGTTTCACATCAGGTCCTTGATGCTCGGCATCTTCTGCTTGGTGTGGTGCTCGTCGGCGCCCTTGTTCTCCTTGGGCATGTCCATGTTCAGGGGCTCGTTGGCCCTCACGTCCACGAGATTCCATGGCGTCCTGATGTACTGGGCGTTCCTGAATCCCTCTTCGTCATCTTCGTCGAAGATGTCAGCGATGGATTTGTTGAATGCCTTGTTATGGCTCGAACTCTCGGTCAGCACCTTGGGCTGCTCAGCCTCGCCTTTGGGCTCCTCTTCCTTCTTATCCATTGTCTTTTCCTCCTTCTTTTCAGGGGTTTTCGTTGTACTCTGTTCAACCTTTTCGGTCTCGACCGTCTTCTTGGTGGGTTTCGGCTCTTCACCGGGCGTAAGTTTTGGCGCAACGGGTGTCGTAGTGAACTGCGCGTCCCTTCTTTTGAATGCTTCTCCAAGAGTTTCGGGGTTATTGGCCATAGCCTGCTTTGCAACTATGTCGTACAGCTCTCTGCTCTTCTTAGGGTCATCTGGTGAGTAAGAATCCGGGTGTTCTTCTCCGCTCGAATGAGCCATTTCATGCACATTCTTGTGCTTCTCGGCATCTAATTCGCGCGCTTTTTTCTTCATATCTGCTTCGATGTCGGACCTGTTCATCCTCATCCTATCGAAGTCTTCCTGAGAGAATCTGCTCTCCTCGGAATCGGGATCGTTGACCTTCAGGTTCACACTGGACAGGTCGCCGCCGTTCAGTGCCTCGTCTCTCAGGATCCTCTCAGCTTCGTTATGCACAGGGTGCTGTTTTTCAATGTCTGCGGCGCTCTGGGCCAGCTTGGCCGCTTTGATGGCATCCTGCATGCCTGGGTCGGATGAGTTCTGGGCAGCTTCCCTCAGAGCGCTGAGGGCCTGTTTAAGCCTCTCGGTCTTGAACTCTCTGTCTGCCAGATCCTCGCTGCCGAGCTCCTCGGCCTTGGCCTCGTATTCCTCCAGCGAAGGGATTATACCGGTTCCTTTGAAAGGCAGAAGCGACTGGTAATTCTTGCCGATGGCCTCGTCCCCGTATGTATCGAAGACATTGGCCAGCGCATCTGTCAGGATTTGACGGTTGCGGTCTGTCAGGATGCCCTTGAAACTTCCCGGCTCCTTAGGATTGAATCTGATGGCATCGAGTTCTTTCTGAAGGCTGTGATCACCGCTCCCGAACTCCTGGAATCCTTGCTTGGCAGATTTGCTCTGCAGCTCTTTGGCCGCCTCGCCCGCGTCGAGTGTCCTCTGGATGCCTTGCTGGAATTTTTCATCCTCGGTACGCTGTTTGTCGCGCCCGGCCGTGTATTTTGCAGTTTCATCCTTGACCTGCTTCTCGGCAGCGGCCTCGATCTTGGCAATCAAGGCATTCTCTCTTTCCTCGCGTTCTTTTCCTATCGGAAGCTTGGAGATCGCTTCGAATTGAGGCGCATATTCCTCAGATTCCATCAATTCTGCGCGTCTTTTAGCGATTTTAGGCTGTATCTCGGCCTCACTCTCATTAAAGTCGTAGGACTTGCGCTTCAGAGCCTTGTCGTTGAACCTCTGTAATCTCTGTTTTCTCTGTTCGGGGTCCAATGCTCTGCCTATCAGGCCTCTGAACGCTTCGGACGCGGGCAAACGACCGTATGTCCCGGCAGCTTCGTCCGATCCTTCGTCCGGAACGGGGAACCGGTCATCGACCATCTGGTCCAACCAGGCTCTGGCCCTATCCTCTTTCGAAGAACCTGTCATATTCGGGTCATCTGCCGGCATTCCTGCGTAGAATCCACTCATCTCGGCGTCTGGGTCGGTCCACATCCCGGTCTCCTTGTCCTGTTCGAATCTTCCGAGAACGTCATCCAGATAATCCTGGACCTGCTCCTGCGTTGCCACACCGACCTCTTCCGGGGCGACCCTTTCGCCCTGAAGGTCAGGCCCTCTGCGTTCGAGTCCGGTACCGCTGTTATAGACGATCTGTCCGTCGCCTCTTATAGCCCCGAGAAGAGTCCCGTCCAAGGCATATATGGGCTGATACTGTTTAGCAAGTATCGCCTGGATATTGGGGTCTGCCATGGCCTCATCATAGGTGTATGACTTGCCTTCATAGGCTCCGGGGATATACCTTCCGCCTTTGAGCTTGCCGCCGATCCTCTTCCTGCCGGTCCATTTTCCGCGTCTTCCTCTCAGAATCGTGTTCCCCTGGTCGTCCTCGCTCCACTCCAGAGGGTTGTTGCGGACCGCTTGGAGCAACCAATTGCGGTCTGGAACGCTGGCAGGATGATTGATATTCCTGTGGAACAATGCTTCCGCGTCCTTGGAATCGTGCGGCACATTCCTCAGACTGTCGGGGCTGACTCCTCCGAAATTCCTCCCGCGCTCATTGTAGAGCCTGTATAGGCTGTTGAGATTTCCGAGATAATCCTCTTTCCTGGTATGCCTGGGCTCGAAAGCCTTGCTTGGGGCTTGCGAACTCAGCGGCCTGGAATTATCCAATGCCGGGCCTTGCCCGTTCACATGGTAACCTGCACCGGGTTTGGCCTTCTGGAAGCTATCGTCTGTCGCGAACAGATCGATAGGTCCGTCGCCGGTCATCATATCCGCGATGCTCGGCGTGTTGTAATCATTGTCTGCAGACATAGACCTCAGAAGGGGTCCGATTTATAAAATCATATATGTAAGTGGGAGGGCCGAAGCCCTCCTGTTTCATATGACGATGATCTTCCCGGTCAGGGGAGCGTTCACTTCCATCATCGCGGTCGATGACCCGTTCTGATGGAAGTCCGCGGCCACCTGGCCGTACTCATCGGTGTACATCTGGAGTCCGACGATCCTTCCGAGGTTGTGCTGGATGACCTTGGACCTCTCGTTGTTGACGTCCACGACCATGGACGGCTCCACGAGGATCATGAATCCTGTCTCGGGCTTGGACCAGTTCACCACGACCGTGTTGCCGTCCTGGTTGATGTCTCCCATGGCCAGCCCGTAGCCGTCCTTGTAGCACTGCACGGCCACATACTCCGACAGGTCATGGTTGAATATCCATGATGCCGAATTGGTGAACTCCTTGATGAGCGAGGTCTTGGCGATGAGCATCTCTCCCGCCTTGGGCACCCCGAAGGTATCGATGACCGGCGTGAACCCTGTGGAGGACTCCTGCTCGACATTGCCCCTTATCTCGTCGTAGTACCCGCTCTCATCGTCATACGAGAAGGTCTGGACGAATACGGCCGTGTTAGTGGTATTGTCATAGGTCCACGTGGTTGATTCCGTGGTCACGCTGACGATCTCCACATCTGTGCCGCTGGATGATGCTCCGATGTCCATCAGGTTGATTATCAGGGCATTCGTTCCGGGAGGTTCGGCGAGCTTCACCTTGCATGTGGTGTTGCTCGTCGCATAGATGTCCGCGAAGACGTATCTGCGCTCCTCGTCGTTGGTCCTTATCGACCAGAGGAAGTCATAACTTCCGAGATTATGGGTCAGCACATACTCTGTATCGGTGTCGTTACCGAACTGGATGCTCTTCCTCTTGAGGCCGCCCCCGCCGCCTCCGCCTCCGGAACCGGAGATCTGGACCCACCAGTCCTCGGACTCCACAGGGTCGTGGCCGATGTTGTCGTTCATCAGCGAGATGTATATCGACTCCGCGTAGACAACGGAGGAGTTCATCTGGTACGATGTCGTCTGCGACCATACGGGGACGGCCATGGTGATGTCCGTCTTATTGGCCAGCGCCACCTTCACCAACTGTGCCGATGCGACCTTTTCGGGTGCGGAGAGCGACCAATCGTTGATGACGTCGGTCTTGTCGACCTTCTTGTCTATCTTGGCGTCGAGCTGCTCCACTTCGGTATCGATCCTTGCATTCAGCGCATCGACGTCCTCGGCCTCCTTGGACTCCAGATTCTGGAACCTGTCGGCCGTGAGCTGTATCGAGGGGACCGTCTCATCGGAGAGCTCGTTCCAAGAGGTCTTGACCGCTTCCTTATCCAGCTTCTTCTCGAGATCCAGCTCGATCTCTATCTTCAGGTCGTCTATCCTCTCGTTCAAGGTGCTCTCGACGGCATCTATCTTGCTGTCGAGACGCGCTACCTCCTCATCGAGACGCTGCTCTATCGTATGGATGGCGTCGGCCATCTGCTTGGATGTGGGTATGCTCTTATCCGAGGGCTCTTCCGTCGGGTCGTATATGGGAAGCTCGTACATGGGGATCTTCCCATCCTCGGCCAGCTTGGCCGCGGCCACCCATCTGGTGCCGTCATAATACTTCAGGTCACGGGATACCGTGTTGAAGTACATCGAACCGAGGTTGTACATCTCTGAAGGGTCTGCACTGCGGGCCTCTATGCAGAAATCCTTGATTATGTTGCCCTGTAAGGACAGATCCACATCTATCTTTCTTATTATCCTGTCCATCATCTCACCACCGCATATCCGGTCTGGGCATGGTTGAACTCGATCACCACTTCCAGCAGATTGCTGTTCTGTGTGACTCTGCCCGTCAGCTCGTTCCCGTCGTCGTCGAACGCCTGGACCTGCACAGGGATACCCATGTCGTGGTGGATCTCCCATCTGTTGGACGGCGATTCCTGCTCGAAGTAGTATTTGTGCAGGGTGACATAGTCGCATGCATTGGGCGACAGCACCACATGCAGGCCGTCCACCGGAGGCTCCGACAGCACCACCTTCGCCTTGTTCGGCGTTATCGCATACACATCGGCCTTGACTATCCTTCCGGTGTCGGGCTCGCGGAATGATGCGAAGAAATCCTTGGTGGCGAATTTATGCGTCAGTATGAACTCCCTCTCGGTCTCGGACTGGATGGTCGTGGTGAAGCTGCCCTCATTGAGCCCGATCCCGATGGTGATCATTATGCTGTTCTCGGGTATCGGCTCGTAGAACCTCACGTTCACCGTGTTGGCGTCCTCTACGGTCACATCTGCGTCGACGAACATGCCTTCGGACAGCTCGAAGGTACTGGTCAGGGAGCGCATCGTGTAGAATATATCCTCCGAACCGAGTGCATGCCTGACACGGAACACACTGTTCACACCGTCTCCCAGGACATCGATGTACTTCTTGGAGTAATCACTTCCCCCGCTTCCTCCGTTCCCGACGGTCTCCCACCATCTCGTCGAGGACTCCAACGCGGGGTTGACTCCCTTATTGTAATCCGCCTTGGAGATGTACATGGTGTTGCCGTAGACCACCACGGAATTGTTGTGGTACTCTGCGGCCGGGTCCCACTCCGGGATCGGGTTCTCCCTATCGGCCTTGGTGTCGAACATGTCGAGCACCATCTTCTCCGTGGGGATTTTCTGCTCCGACCTCTCCTCCGACCATTCGGTGATGACGTCGCTCTTGTCGACCTTGGTGTCAAAGGTGTCTTTGGTCAGCTTCTCGGAAGGTATCTTGGAGTCCGAAGGCTCATCCGCCCAGAATGTGACCAGCTGATCGTCGTCGAGCTTAAGGTCGAGACTGTCCTTGGTCAGCTTCGCCGATGCGATGTACCCGTCCGTGGTGGTGGATGCGTTCCATGCGGAGATGACCTGCGACCTGTCCAGCTTCAGTGCCAGCGCTTCGAGGACTATCCTCTCGCAGGGCACCTTCTTGGTCTGTCCCTGGCTGGGGATATCCGTGGTCCAGGATGTGAGGATTATATCATATTCTGTGACCGTGGACCACCATTCGCTGTTCTCCTCGACAGGGTCGTGCCCGATGTTCTTGCCCGCGGAGTCTACCTTGATGGAGATATACAGATTCTCGCTCCATACGACCACCGAATCCATCTGGTACTCCGTGTCGGAGTCCCAGTACGCCACGGACATGGTCTTCTTGGTGAATTCCTCGTCCAGAGTCTCTCTGACCAGTCTTGACGAGGGTATGGTCTCGTCCGTAGGGTCCGCCCAGTCTTTGTCCACTGGCAGGAACTTCGCCGGTACCTTGCCGTCCACGAGAGGCGCGACATCCAGTGTAAGGGCCATGTCCTTGTCGCCGTTGTAGGTGTGGTAGTCCATAACGAGCTGACCGGATTCGGGGTCGACGTAGGACTCCACGGGCATGACCACTCCATAATCCTTCCACAGATTGATGTATCCTACCACCGTGGGCTCGGAGTTGGGGGTCATCGAAGGGCAGTCGCACTTCTGTTTCTTGGAGCAGGTAATCGACTTCTTGAACGCGATGCCGTCTATCGATGACAGCATGTAATCGGTGCTGCTCAGGTTGGCCACGCCAGTCTTGGGGTCGAAGGTCACGCCGTTCCTGACGAAGAACAGCTGGTACTCGACCTTCTGGGACGTCGCGTTGTGGGTGACCTCCCAAGGGATCGTGAACGTGTAACCGTCGAACGTGGGCGAATCGGACTTGGTCTCCGGGTCATAGATGGGCGTGGGCCCGTATGTGTAGGGTGTGCCGTCCCTGCGGTATACCGCGAACATGATATATGGTATGAATTTATCCCCGTCCAGGGATTCCTTGAGGAAGTCCAGCGGTTCGTATATGAAATGGAGCGTTGTGCTCGAGGCATCGTTTATCTGCCCGCTGTACTTCTTGTCCACGTTCTTGAACGATCTGGTCTCGTAGTTGAATATCCTTGTTATATCTGTCATCCGAACACCACCAGGTACAATGTTGCATTGGCATGGGTCTCGCTCTCTTTGGATGTCACGTACACCGCCTCGTCGGTCACCTTCAGCTTGCAGTCCAGTACAGTACCGTCGTTGGCCCTGACCTGTACGCTGTAGATATTCGCGACTGTCGTATCGAGGTCATGCACAATAGGCACCGACACACCGGGCTTGAGCTGTTCGATAGGGTAGCGGTGGCCTTCCATCACCGTGAGATACACGCGCTTCGTGTTCACGCCCTCCTCCACTCTCGGAGGCTGGGCGATGTTGTTCAGGAAGATGGTCTCGATGACGTTCACCTGCGCGCTGCGCTCGATGTTCCCGAGCTTATCCATCTGGGCATCGGTGAAGTTGTTGTCGCTCAGGACCTTCTCCCTTGTGGAGCCCGCGGATACGTAGGCTCTGTTAATCTTGCTGTCCAGACATGTCTGGAGATTGGTCTTCACCTTCCCCGTTCCCGTAGGGTTCTTAGGAGTCTCGGTCGGTACCTCGACTCTGAGTCCGGTCAGGTACGACGCTTCGGTGGTGGTCACATCGGTGGCCTTAAGATGGCCGTCGTTATCGGTGCCCATCATGAGCTGGGCGCCATAATCGAGGAAGAATATCGGCGATACGTCGATCCACTCGTATTCCTCGTCTCTCTTCGCGGAGCGGTACATGTGCCCATGTATCAGGATGTTCGGGTTGGTGTACTCGTCCCCTTTGAAGAAGGGATAATCCGTTCTTGTAGCGCCGAGATACTGGACGACGACCCCCTCGTTGAGCCTGTCCGGGTCCGGCATCGCCTCCGTGGAGCCGACGGCCATCCCCTGGGTCTTGCTCGAGAGCCTCCCCAGCGAATTGACGCTGTTCATATTGGTCAGTGGCATGATTGGTACAGGGGCGTCATCCATTATAAACTCAATTTCGCTTAATACGGAGTCTGTTCACTTCCGCTACACGTTCCGAATGATAGCACCCGCAGGACCTTGTGAATCCCGCAATAAGATTGAATGTCTGCACCTGCGTTATCCTGCCGCAGTCGCACAGGCAGTTCCAGTAGACATGGTTGGAACGGCTGGGAGCTCTGTCGATGACGAGTAAACGCCCCATCCGTTGACCCGTCAGGTCTGTCTTCAATGGTCTTGCCATGAGCTCCTCTTCCGCTCCGTGTGTCTAACCCTAATAGACACTGATGCATCCACGGCTGGCTATTTAAATACGTATAATCCTTGGCGAAACGTATGTTACAGGAACTCATAAAGGAGTGGTCCACCCAATATGGTGTGGACCATACGAAGATCCAGAGCTGTTATTCTAATCTCGGGAACCATCTTCTCGGACTGACCAGTTACCCGTCACGCGACCCGCGCACCGCCAGGATACAGGTGCACGAGTTCTTTGAAGATTATCCTCTGGCATCGAAATCCGTGCTGTGGCACGAGTACTGTCATGCGGAGAAATGGCTGAAAGATGGGAGAACGGATGGCCACGGGTCTGCATGGCTGGGCAGATGCTGGCGCAAACCCCTTCTGACGATATTGGATCTATTCTACACTCAGATATTGTTCATCAAATACAAATTGAAAAAATGAAGGATTTGGGGGCTGGGCCCCCTCTTTTAGGTTTATGGTATGCTCACTGCTTAGGCTGGAGCTGGTCCTGAGCGTACTGGACGTCCTCTTTGATGCCAACGATCTGGTCGACGACTGCCTTGATGCCCTCGTTGAGCATCTTGAGCAGGAAGTAGGCCACAATGACCATGACTATGACGAGGAACAGGACATATGTCGTGACATCGATGTCCACAAAGTACCTGGAGGCGATTGCGGACATGATGATCAGACTGATGACGGGGGTCGCCACCATGTCGATGAGCAGTGTTCCGATGTATTTGCCTTCGAACTTGGCTGCGGCTCCCTTCGAGTTGTCCTTGAATACAAGGGACACGATGAGAGGGAAGAGGATTCCCCCGAATACAGCCAGGATGAAGATCAGATCCTCGGACCCTGCAGGCATGAAGATGTTCTCGAACATGTTAGGATTCTCCTTTGCGTTCTCGAAAACAGCATCAGCCATGAATGCGACGATGATGTACAGCCCCAGGTTAGAAGGTGACTCCTTACCGTTGGCGACCTTCGTCGCTTCCACGGCTAACGACGCTGGATTCATTCAATCACTGCTTGGGGGGCTCCACTGCTTCCACGGCTGCCTTCTTTGCGTCCATCTTGGGCTTGATGTAGCCTTTGTATGCAAAGACTCCGCTGACCGCGATGAGTACTGCGAGCACGACGATGAATGCGTAGAAGAAGGTCTTGTTCTCCTTCTCGACTGCGGGGTGGTTGATGATGTACTCCTCGACTGCTGCCTGCTTGGCCTTCTCGACCATCTCGGGGGAGATATAGTCCTTGTACTTGGCGACTGCGTCATCGATGGCCTCTGCGACCTCCTCGGGAGAGGAATAGTCTGCATAGAATGCCTCGACGATTGCGACCGCTGCGGCGACTGCTGCCTCGGCATCCTCTTCGAAGACGACATCGTATGTGATATCCTTTGTGAGCTTTGCAGCTCCATCTGCAGGGATCATGTCTGTCCAGATGATTTCTGTGCTGAGTCCAGACTTGATTTCACCAGTCTTGCTGATTTCAACAGAGCAGAAGATCTTAAGTCCCTCGAGGATGTCTTCATTCTCAATAGAAATCTTTTTCTCCTGATCAGTTGCAACAAGAGGAACAGTGACTGTCATTCCCTTGATGAGTTTGTTGTTCTTCAGAATGTCGTAATACCCTTTGTTAAGGATCGTGATCTTCTCCTCAAAATCGTCGTCGAGTGTTGCAACGTAATAGATGACTCCGTTTCCAGACTCGATGAATGTCAGGACGCCGTTGGCATCATCTATGTATGCTCCCTCGAAAACAAGCGTGAGCTTCTTTCCAGCTGTATATGATGTCGTCTCTGCGTTGGTATCTCCGGCATCATTCACCTCTGTAACGGCCATTACTCCGAATCCGGCGAAGGCCATTACGAAGACAGCGAGCGCTGCGATAAATTTAGTTGTAATTCCATTCATGGGTATACCCCACATGTCATCATATCTATGGATGTTATAAAGGTGATAGATTCACATGTCAGCCGCGCCGTCATCCTAACGAGTTGTTGGTCTTGCTCACATACGTGGATAGGTCCACGTTAGCAATGATTCCGAACGTGTACTCACAGATGCACTTAGGGTACTGACGGGTGTACGAGGACAGTACGAGCTTCTGCGGGACGGAACCTGATTCCCCTATCTTGGTAGATCTGTTATCGACGGTCTCGTCGCTGACCCTGTCGTATATCGAGTCGGTCCTCGCCGACGGCCCGAGGAAGGACAACCAGTATATTCCGGACTGGCCTTGCTTGGCGTAGCCCTCCTTGACGCTGAACGTCACGGAACGCTGGGGTTCGGTAAGGAACGATATGTAATTGCTCGCGAACTCCTCCCCCTGTCTGTAACTGGTCGTGACCGGATGATATGTGATCTCGCCGTCCTCGCCGGTCGTCTCGTCCTTCACGGCCCTGACGACATCTCCGTTGACCAGCTCCGGAACTGTCATCGACACCTTGTGCTCCGTATAGGTGGCTATGGAGCTCTCGTCCTTGACGTCGACCTTTCCGTCGGTGTTGATACCGTCTATCCTGGTCGTCTTGAACGTGTCTCCATCCGCGGTGGTGTACTCATCGCCTGTCTCCACCGGTGCCGTGCATGCCAGAAAGACCCTGTTCACTACAGGGTCGGCCCCTTCCTCATCTATCTCTACCTCTCCCACCGACCCTGCATAGGAGTAGGGATTTATGGAGGCCAGATACTTACAGCACTCGTTGCTGGTCATTGTATCGGCATATCTCACCAGATACATATTGTTGTCCGCGAAGAACAGCTTCGCACCTAGGTAAATAGCACAGATATTCATGGCGCGCCAGATGTTCGTACCCTTCGGTAGTCTCACGGCCTGACCCTTCTCGGTCACGTTGGTGATGAGCTTACGGTCGCCGCTGACATTGCTCTCCGAGAATCCCAGCGACTGGACGCACTGCTTTATCAGCTGGAACGGCGTGTACTCCCAGTCCTCTGGCGTAGCTCTGCTCCCCAGTACCTGGGCGTTGCAGTATGCCCTCAGAGTTATCGTGTCCTTGCTGGTCTTCGCCCTGTTGAGCGTCAATAAATGATTGCCCATGAACTTCATGGTGATCTTGTTCCTGCCGTCCACGAATGTCAGGTTGGGTGCCACTGCTTTCAGTTTGCGCTTGGGTATCTTGATGGTGACCGACTCGAACGGGGACTCGGAACCTGCCGTGATCTCTACGCTGCTGACGAGATTGATGACCTGCGACTCGTCCTCATTCCCTCTGTATAGCACGTATGTGCTGGTCTCCGAGGGGTCGGAGATGAGGATATACGTTTCCGAACTGTTGAAGTTCACAGCTCCGCTCGGTATGGTCCCGTCGCTGTTGAGCCTCATACGACCCACTGTGAACGACAGCGTGCCGGTGATGACCTCGTTGAGGCTCTGATTATAGGTGCGTGACAGGCTCTTGACATATCCTCCCGCCGAGAAGGACGGGAAGTTCGGGTTGGTATTGTCTTCTTCATAATAGAGCATGAACCCATCCGTTCTGGCCTGCCATCTGTCCATGATTACCGTGAGCTGTTTGTACCAGTATGCGTTACTCCATTTGGTGGAATCCGTTCCGGACTCGACGGCGTTGGCGGGATTCTTACGGGTGAAGTTCAGGTCGTACGAGTGGGAGTTCCCGGTCTCGATAGGGAATGCCCTCTGCATCCCCTTCGTGACCACCGGCGTGATGCCCGTCTTTTTCTGAACGGTCTCGGTAACGTTGGTTATGGCGCCCAGATAGAATTTGTGTCCATTGTACTCAAGATACGCTTTGCCTACCATCGTCTTCACCATCCTTTGTCGAACGCGAGCACTATGAGCCCGCGCGCACCCTCTCTTTTACTATATGTTGTTCCGCTGGCACCGCCGCCGCCGTATGTCGGTTCTATGTAATCGTTGAATCCACCGGGGTTAGGGTATGACCCTCCCGCAGATGTGAATCCACCCGCAGGGAATCCGGGTATATCTGCGAACCTGTTGACCAGATTGCCTTGGCTGCCTCCTTTGGATTCGTGCAACCAATTCCTATAGTCGGGGTCTATACCCGGAACTTGGGATACGGTGCTTCCGTTCGAGGTGTCCGTATGACCTTCGGCGGCGCCGGTCCCACCTGTACCATTTTCTCTGATTCCTGCATCCGTACCGTCACTGCCCTTCGCGGCAGTCCTTTTCACCTCATCGTCGATGCTCAGTGTAGTAATATCAAGAGATGTGACGATGGTGACTTCTTGCCCTGCGGTGACCCCAATAGTACCGGATATATATGCTCCCGCACCGCCTCCACCTCCAAGCGATGTAATTGTGCCCGTGATACCTGCGGTGGATAGACGCGCTTTACCTCCGCTGCCTCCGGGCCCTACCATATAGTAATACATCACCGTGGCATTGGTCGGAACAATGTATGTGACCACCGTCTCACTGCTCTGGAATAACCAATTCGTCGGTGTCGCCCATTTTGCCGTAAGCACCGTTCCGTCTGTGGGTGTGAATGTGTCCCCTGCTCTGTATGTTGAGGTCCCATCTGTCCAACTGTCAAAGAACTTCGGTGTGCTGGCATCTTCTGCGTCCGTCGCCCATGTACTCGGTACGTCGGGCACATAGCTCGATACACCTTTCACGAACTGCCTGGTCTCGGTCTTGGTACCGACGTCGCCCTCTTTCAGCGTTACCGTGACCATATCCACATCCGCGTCCGTGTCGACCATGGAGGCCACCACGAGGGGGATGGAGATGTTCAGCTCCTGCAGATTGCCCGGAGCGTTCCTGGCGCTTATCTGCCCACTGACGAACACATTACGGGAGATCGTAGGGAACAGGTCTTCAGCACTGGCCCCTGTATATGGGTCGGATGCGGGCGCGAAGTAGAAGGTCAGGCCTCCGGTCTTCTTATTATCACTCTCCGTATACAGGTTCTGCCATCTGTCAATGAACTTCCTGAGTTGGGTGTACCAGAATCCGTTGCTCCATCTGGCCTGGTCGCCTGTCGCTGAGTCCAGGACACTGCGGGGCTGGGGTCTCCTGAGGGTCAGCGTGAACTTCTGGATGGTCCCGATGTCCATAACGAAATTATTGTCGAACCCCATGACTATCGTGGAGACCTCGGCCAACTGTGCATCGTCGTCCTCTTCGATGGTCTGTATGAACGGGAGGTAGAACACCGAAGTCTTGTTGTTATACGTCCTCTTGAGGTAGCAGTTCTTCGCACCCGTGGTCGTCGAGCTGCCTCCGTACGGGTCCTC
>CALAVG010000150.1 GCA_937892275.1 uncultured Methanomicrobiales archaeon
ATGTAGGTCGCTTCGGGATCATGTCTGATTGGAAGGGCGGTTCCTTCATCCAGTGTTACAAGGAGTTGAAGGATTCCGGTATCAAGCTCAAGGAGGTCAGCTTATGACCCCTCCCAAGCAATACGTCAGAAGGGACTCGTTCACAAGCGCATCTAAGGAGATGCTGAGGATGCTCATGAGGACCAGCACTCCTGAGGTCAGGGACAAGGCCCACGCAGAGATCGTCAGAAGGAGGGAGGCGCAGTGACCTCTCAGACCATCTGCCCGAAATGTCAGGGTCAGTTCGGACTCTATGAGTACGAGGTCATGGATGGGGGAAGGACATGGAAGGTGTTCTCCGGGACCTGCCCGAACTGCGGATATAACGTCAGCATGTACCCGTCGGAATACTACGCCGTACTCGACCGGGAAGAGGAAGCGAAGCAGAGGGACGACGGATTATATCATGGAGTCGTCGGATGCCACGACCTCTGCAAGGACGAGGACAGGGAGAAGTGCATCGCCAAGCTCATGTACTCGGTATGGAGCAAATACCAGTCACAGTTCCAACTCGTCAAGGGAGGCAAGATCGAGCGCGATTGGACATACCGCGAGGCAGAGGAGGAGGGATGGTTCAACTACTGCCTGAAACTCGACAGATGGTATCCCATCCTCGGAGGGGACGATACCCAGCATTACGAGGAGAATCTCTGCCTTCAGAATCTCGAACAGGTCAGGACGTACCTCAACGTCGGCAGACTGTCGAAGTGGACCCTCATCAAGAGAGGGAGGGACCACAGGTCTCTGACGTTCTCCGGACAACTCCCGAAGGGCGGATTGGATCAGCTCTTGGAGGTCTTCGCATGATGGCATTGGAGCCTGTCGTCTACGGTGTCATAACCCTCGAAGCCAAATCGACTTACGAGGTAGTGGCCGCACTCTACTCTTCGGAAACGGACATCGCAACGAAGAGAGGGGTCGTATTCAAGGCTCTATGCAATCTCGAAGAAAGAGGGGAGATCGTCACGAAATTGATCAGGACGAGTACCGCCGCAAACCCGTCGAAGTATTGGGCATTGCCAGGCGGGACATTCCCCAAGGGGGTGAACGAATGAGCGTGGACATCCTATCCGTCGAATCGTACCGCTCTATGGGCTCCGTAAGGGACGCACAGGCGCAGATAATATTCGAGACCATCAGACAGGCGAGACATCCGTCATCGGCGGACCTGGAAAGGCTTACGGGCATCCAGAGGACATCCGTTACGGGGAGACTCAAGGAGCTGGAGGAATCGGGAAAGATTCGCAAAGCGGACACGAAGATAGACCCGTTCACGAAGAGGAGGGTCAACTGGTACGCGGTGACGGAGGCGTATCAATGACGGTCATCTACGACGGCAAGCTCGTCGCTGACAAGAACAGGATCGACCCGTGCTGTGCGAACATGCACCTGATGATCCTGAACGGACTGGCCTATATGTCGGCATCGCACAGGCCGACCATGGCCATCCAGATGAACCCGAAGAAGGGCAGGGAGTTCTCCAACTGTCCCTTTTGCGGAGCGAAGGTGGGAATATGAAATTCAAGATTAGGGCATCGGCCCTCAAGGGAATGGTATCGGTATTGTCGAGCATCACGGACAACGTGAAGCTGCACTGCGAAGAGGAAGGCATCAAGGTCGTGGCAGTGGACCCTGCGCACATCGCCATGGTCGTATTCAAGATAGACAGGGCGCAGATGACAGGCTACAGAGGGGACGGTTCTGAATACGGAGTGGATCTCCCAAAGCTGAACGCCGTCCTCAAGCTTGCAGGGAACGACGAGGACTGCGATGTGGAGCTCTCCGACAGGATAACCGTTAACGTTGGGAACATCACGAGGAGGATGGCCGCTCTCGATACCGCAAGCATGAACGATCCGAAGGTCCCCGACCTGAACATGGATGTCACCGTCCCGATGAAGGCGGCCGATCTCCAGTATATCATGAGATCGGTCATCGGGGACACCGTGACCGTATCGGTATCCGACAGGGTCCTGAAGGTATCGTCCGAGGACGACGTACAGTCATCCGAGTACGAGTGGAGTCCCGATGGTATCTCCGAAGGGAGTGCATCGGCCACATTCCCGAAGGATTACGTTCTCTCAGCTGTAAAGGCAATCCCGGGAACATGGGATACGGAGTTCGGACTGGCGAACGACTACCCCTGCAAGATAAGCTTCGGAGGGGACACCGGGGGATGGTTCCTCATCGCGCCGAGGGTCAAGAATGAGTAAGAGACTCATCAGCCAGAACGATGTTCCGTCCGGTCTGATACCGCTTATGGTGTACCTGTTGGACAATCCTTACAGGACTGTACCCGAGGTGGCGAAGGCCATCGACCTCTCCAACAACACGGTGGCGCACCGCATGAGGACGCTCTTCGCCAACGGGTACGCCACATGCAGGGATACATACTACCCACGCAGGGAGTACCGTCTCACCAAGAAGGGCGAGGATGTGGCGAAGGGTCTCCATTGGATCATGGTCTTGGAGGACAGGGAGGAATTCGAATGACGCCGGAGGAATCCAAACGCCTCCTGGACATGTTCGCAGAAGGAGAACCTATAACCGCATCGGAGCTGGCCTCGAGGATGCACGGGGGAAAGCTCGATACCTACCAGAGGGAACCTGCAAGGAAACTCGCATGGCACAAGATCCGCAAGATGGAGGAATCCGGACTGGTGGTCAAGAAACATTCACAGAAAGGCATGCCCTGCACATGGGCGAAGATATGAGAAGGGATAATATGAGAAGCGTAGACGAGATAGAGATAAGAGAGAAACTGGCGGACCTGCACTTCGACATCGACAGGATGTCAAGGAAGCAGCTCTACGAGGCACACAGGACGCAGAGACAGGTGAACATTGCCGTATTCGGTATGTTCGCCCTCATCACAGTGGCATTCGTCATAGGCATCGCCGTCGGAGGGCATTTCTGATGCAGCTTATCGCCGAGTACCGCCCTCAGTCGGACGATTTCGATCTGACTGACGAGAAGGACCTCCACATGGGGATGAACGTCGAGGAGATGGATACGTTGAGGGAGACCGTCTGCCTCGCACTGGCCGACAGGTTCCAGCACACGGGGAGGATCCAGTGAACCACGCATGCGATGGGTGCATGTGGTTCAGCGTGGCAGAGGTCGGCACCGGGGAGGAAGGCGAACCCATACTGGAGTTTCGCTGTGAATCGAGGTTGATGACCGAGGCCGAGGCGGTATTCGGTTGCGGATTATACAGGAGAAAGAGGGATGCCAGATGATAGACGATATAATCTTGGACCTGACTGGGAAGGAGCAGGAATACGAGGACAACGATTCAGAATGCAAGTGCGAGGACGATGACGACGATGACTATTCTACGACATCGGAGACCGATGCTATCAAGCTCGGCAGCTCCTCTGACGGATTCCGCACATCGAGGGACTTCGCCATCCGTGTCGTCAAGTGGTTCAACGGAGGGCATCCGCTGACCTTCTGCATGCCCGTATCCGTCATGAGGGACGGGAAGGTGGCCGATACGGAGAGGATCCCTCTGTCTATCCCTAACGGACAACAGTGGAGGTCTCTGTCGCTCAGTATCATGCATTATTCCGATTTCGACGGTCTGACTGTCGGTATGAGTCTGGATGCTGAGAAGAGGAACGGGGGGCTCCATCGTCCGGTCATAGAGGATGTCCTGACTGTCGAATACAGCGACGATGTCCTGACGATCTCCGGGAAGCGTTACGACGGTTCTGCGGAATCGGTGAAGATCGGGATCGTGGACAAGGCCGAGGTCAAGGGAAAGAAGGCGCCTAAGTGGTATCTGGACGATATGAACATCCCGATGGATGAGACCGTCGGACATACGATCCTTGGAGGAATCCACGGCATAGATTGGCTCCATCTAATCCAAGAGGTCCAGGCAGTCAAAACAGTCAAACAGACATCATTGGAGGAATGGCTATGAGAACATGCCGTATCTGCGGAGAGCAGATTTCCGATGACGAGGTCCACATGATATACGCATTCGTCGGACCTTCGACCGCAGACGCTGCCGCCATGGAGCTCTGCGAGAAGCACACGGACGCATTCAAGAAGATGATTGAAAGGCGCATGATGGCGTTGACATACACACTCGCACAGGATGAGAGGATGTCGGACACGGAC
>CALAVG010000151.1 GCA_937892275.1 uncultured Methanomicrobiales archaeon
ATCCAGGCGCAGCGTCCTGCAGCCAACTTTCTTCTTGGCTACTGCGAGCCCGTCCATAGCACGTAGATCGGTCCATTTTGAGGTTCTTCTCCATGAATCTCCTCATGGATCCCTCGCTGGCATACCGTATTTCGAGCTCCGGATCGATCTTCACATGCGGTTCCTCCTCGAGGAACGCAAGGAAATTCTCCCACGCCTCGGGCGTGTCGATGACCAGATCCTCATAGAATGATTCCGTTGCCATTTTCAGGACCTCCCTATATCCAACGAGCATCTTCTCCGTATTAAAGTCTCTTTTGTATCTTCCATATCATATGTATCCCCTTTCATTGGATCACCGGGCCTCCTCCGAGGCCCGGTGATCCCGATGGAAGGAGATACTGATGATATGGAAATACAAGAGAAACTTTAATACGGGATGGATGCCTGATATGCTCAAGGAGGTCCTGAAGATGGCAACGGAATCGTTCGATATGGCGCTCGAGATCAAGACTGAAGAAGGCGCCGCAAACTTTCTGAGAGCGATAGAGGAAGCGGATGCCAGAGGGCCTTTGGTAACAGAGGACCACTCGGAGGAGTTCCGTCGCGGAGAAGAGCTCCTGAAGAGGGGTCTGATCCTTTGAAGGGAGCGTTCATACGCCTCTCGGCATTACTTGAGAGGTATCCGAAAGAAGATGTGAAGAGGTTCTTAGGAACATTCAGGTGCTCCAAGGACGCAGATCTAGAGGAATTCCTGCACAACAAAGCGATAATGTTCGAGGACAGGGGACGTTCCAGGACATATCTGCTGCTCAATGATGAAGGGAACAACGAGATCCTGGCCTACTTCACACTGGCACTGACGGAGATAACGGTCCCGGCTGAGAACAGCCTGAAGAACTCCACCATCAAGAAGATGGATCTGAGCGATGGTAAGACCGTAGGATATCTGATCGGACAACTGGCCAAGGACGACTCGGTCAAGGAGCACATCGGACACGACCTCTTGGACACGGCCGTTGAGCAACTGATGGTCAGCTATAAACAGAACGGCGGTCGTGTGATGTGCATCGATTGCAAGGAACCGATGATCGGATACTGCGAGGATACGGGATTCAAGATCATAGAACCCAGACCCAATGAGAAGAACGGGTTGTACAGGTTGATTCGCCTGTTCTGATCGGGATGTCATGATCGGATGCTCTCAGAGTGAAGA
>CALAVG010000152.1 GCA_937892275.1 uncultured Methanomicrobiales archaeon
CTTTGTAGACAAGTCCGGGTTCATTGAAGAGATTATGAAGAGGAAAGGTACGGAAGTCTTCCTGTTCACCAGACCGAGAAGGTTCGGTAAGAGCCTAAACATGTCGATGATCGATGCGTTCTTCAATATCAATTACAAGGACAGCGACCCCGGTTGGTTCGACGGCCTGAAGATCACAGAACACCCCGAATGTATGGAGCAGAAGAACTCGTCGCCTGTAGTCTCCATTAGCATGAAAGGCCTGGATCTGGATTCCATGGATTCCTTCCTGGAGACATTTGCCGATAAGATAGGTAGGATCTGTTCTGAGATTAAGTATCTGCTGGATTCTGATGTGGACGATGTGATGTTGGATGACTACGACAGATTAAGGAAGAAGAATGGCAGTGAATCGGATCTGGAAGGATCACTGAAACTCCTCACCGACATACTGTTCCAATATCATGGCGAGAAGGCCATAGAGCTCATAGATGAGTATGATAATCCTATCCAGAACACCTATGGGAAACCGTTACAGCAGGAGATCATATCCTTCATGAGGAATCTCCTCACCAATGCTCTGAAATCCAACGAATCTCTCAGATTCGGTATCGTAACGGGTGTGATGCAGATCGCCAAGGAGAGCATATTCTCGGGATTGAACAATCTCGATGTGAACAACATATTCAGTTCCAATTTCAATGAGTATTTCGGATTCACCGAATCCGAAGTGAAGGATCTTCTGACTTACTACGGTCATCCTGATAAGTTCGATGAATGCAGACAATGGTACGACGGATACACATTCGGTAATGTGGATGTCTATAATCCTTGGAGCCTGTTAAAGTATGTGGATGAGGGTTTCAAGGCTGACAGATATTGGGCAGGCACCAGCGGTAATTCCATCATACAGACTCTTCTCGACAATGCTGATGAGGGTGTCTGGGAGGATTTGAACAGATTGGCAAGGAGAGAATCTATCAGCCGTGGCATTGATCAATATGTTGTCTATTCGGATATAGAGCAGAGCACCCGTGCGATCTATTCTATAATGGCCATGAGCGGATATCTCAAAGCAAGACAGAAGGGATCAGGATACGAATTGAGCATACCGAATGATGAGATGTTTTCCGTTTATTCTGATATGCTCCTCAAGGTCACAGGTAACAACGATCTTGGATTCAGGATTGGTGATCTTTTTACTGCGATGCAGGAGGGAGATAAAGAATTCATGGAATCATCCATCCATGAACTGATATCGGAAACGATATCAGCCAAAGTACTTGATTCAGAGCACGCCTATCAGGCGTACATCATCGGCATGATGATGGGCTTCTGCGGTAGTTACAGGATCTATGGAGACACTCTAGAATCCGGCGACGGCTTCGCCGATATCATATTCGAGAAGCAGAACGGTCCAGGTATGAACATCATCATAGAATTGAAGAGATCCGATGACGAGAAGGACCTGGAGAAGGATGCCCAGAGAGCTATGGATCAGATCATCGACAGGAACTACATGCAGGGTCTTGAAGGGAAAACGATGTTGTATGGAGTGAGTTTCTTCAAGAAGAAGCCATACATCATATCAAAGGAATACTACTGACCTTTGCTCAAATCACCTTTTTACAGTCTCGGGATAAATGATATTATGTCCGTCCGTGATAGGGAAACCATGAAGAGCGTACCTATCGGCAAGGATGACTTCAAGAGCCTCCGTGACAAGAATTGTTATTTCGTTGACAAGTCCGGACTCATTGGGGAGATACTCAAAAGGGAGGGTACCGAGGTCTTCCTGTTCACCAGACCGAGAAGGTTCGGTAAGAGCCTCAATATATCGATGATCGATGCGTTCTTCAATATCAATTATAAGGGAAATCACTGGTTCGATGGTCTTAAGGTCATGAATTGTAAAGAATGTGTGGATGAGATGAACTCATACCCAGTCATATTCTTGAGTCTGAAAGATCTGAAAACGGACACCAAAGAGTTGTTTCTTCAGAGCTTTTCGATGAAGATGTCAAATCTGTGTGCATCGTTCGATTATCTGCTGGGTTCGAATCTGAACAGAGCGATGCTGACTAGATTCGAAACTATCAGCAACGGTACAGCTAACCAGGTAGAGCTCGAGGGGTCGTTGAAATTGTTGACAGACTTGCTCTACCAATATCATGGAAGTAAACCAATAGTGCTCATAGATGAGTATGATAATCCTGTGAACAGT
>CALAVG010000153.1 GCA_937892275.1 uncultured Methanomicrobiales archaeon
CAGCGTCGAGAAGACCGCCGCATTCACCAGCGTCCCTACCGCGGCATGCGTTGTTATACCCGTGTACAACTATGCGGATGACGGATCGTTCTCTCTGCTGGGGGCGATCGGCAACTTCATCGCACCCCTGGCGAGCATATTCCTGCCAGGGGACGGCGGACTCGATGCAGCGGAAGCGACTTATGATAACGGTACGGCCCAGATGAAGGTCGTCCAGGGATCCACAGCGACATACACATGGCCGGAGGCCTGTTCGGCAATGGCTGCGACGTCATCTTACGACAACCAGCCTTTCTCCACCCACGAGTTCACGATCGGCGTCGGTGTCTCCTACAGCCCCAACGACGGAGCATCGGTCGACGGCATAACCGTGACCAGATCTGCCACGGGACTCACCATCGCGGCATCGGCTTCAGTCACTGCTGGACTGTATTACATATCCTTCTTCGACCAGACCACCGAGGACGATCTCTTCACAGTGACCTTCACCGTCGTAGCAGCATCTGGAGGATCCTCCTCGGGCAGCGGAACCACATCAGGCGGAAGCACCAGCGGAGGCTCCACCAGCGGAGGAAGCACCTCCACCGGCGGTACCACGGGAGGAACGACCTCTGGCGGCACATCCGGCGGAAGCACGACTCCAGCACCGACCGCATCCAATGACGATTCCACCCCCGTATACTCCGACGGTACGAGGACCTTCAAGTTCGTCTGGACCGGAGAGGACGCCGAGACCGTCGTATGGGATTTCGGTGACGGCACAACAGGACAGGGATTCACCGTCTTCCACACCTATTCGGAGAACGGAACGTACACCTACTCCTGCACCGGGGTCAACGAACACGGATCCGACAAGGTGACCGGAACGATCGTGGTCGATGTGCCTCTCATGAAGCACATCCTCTCCCAGTACCTTTGGTACATCATAGCAGCGATAGTGCTGATCATTATCATCATAGCTGTCGTGATCTACCTTAGGAAGAGGACCAAGGACAACTCCTTCGGAGGATACTACTGAACACCATAGGGGCTTCGGCCCCTTACCTTCAGGTGATCCCATGAAGAACGATAAGATCATGGTCCTGGCCTTCCTTGTGTTGGCCGCAGTTTTCATCGGCTTCGCCGTCTCGGACTCGGATGACTCCGATGCTCTGGACAACGGATCCGCCTCGATGACGGTCACCAAGGGATCATCCTCGACCTACACCTGGGCCCAGGCCTGTCCGGGGATGGCTGTGAAGTCCACCTACGATAACAGGTACTTCTACCAGCACAACATAACGATCGGTGTAGGGACATCTTCCAGCGTCAGCGACGGAGCGACAGTATCGGGAATCACAGTCACATGGAGCTCATCGGGACTGACCCTGTCAGCTACATCATCGGTCACAGCCCGTACGTACTACATACTGTTCTCCGACTGGACCACTGAGGATGATGTATTCACGGTGTCGTTCCAGGTTGTGGCAGCTTCGAGTACATCCTACACCTGCTACCTGTACTACAACGCCAACGGGGGATCCGGAGCACCCAGCACTCAGTCCTACACGGGAACATCGACATCCAGCCACACCTTCACCATCTCCTCCACCACATTCACGAACTGTACAAGTACCATTGATGGCATTCAGTATGGAGCATTCTACTCAAGTGCCCCGTGGTCATCATCATCTCCATCCCTTCCACCTCCTGCACAGATTGATCAATCAATTGATTGATCAATCTG
>CALAVG010000154.1 GCA_937892275.1 uncultured Methanomicrobiales archaeon
CCTGCCACTCCCGAGGCGGCGACCTCGTCGAAGGAGTACTCGTTAACGGTGAGGATCGTTTCCTTCTTCACCAGCGTGTAGGAGCCTCCGACGGGGAAGATCGCAGGGGAACCGTCCACGGTGACGTTCCATCCCTTCTGCCTGATGCTGGCCGAGTTCGGCAGCTTGATGGCTGTGTGGAAGGGTCCGTATCCGCAGTCGTTACCGTTGTAGGTGGCGTGGAAGATATTGGAAGGGTCGTTCGCGTCGTAGACGGAGACGTACCATTTGCACCAGATGTCCTCCAGGTCTCCCCAGGATCCGCCCATCCCCTTGGTCTGCATGTGGACGCTAATCTCGAAGATACCCGCCCTGTTGGGTGTACCCGAGAAGGAGAACTCCCCCGTCCTGGAGATGTTCAGCGTGAGCCAATCCGCAGAGATCGAGGTGTTGGTGTTCTCGGTGGTGGACGATAAAGCATTCCCGTTGCCGTTCACGGTCAGGGTGTACCTGTAGGTCCCCCTGTCCAGGCTCGCCCTCATCAGGACATAGGCTCCCGTCTCGTCGTCGATGACGAGTCCGGGGTTGTTTCCAGACTGGACTGTGACGTGCTGTGCCTCGGAATCGTGGCTGTCGGAATTTCCCCCGAACCTGTCGATGCAGTCGTAGGTCAGGTCCTTCCAGACCGCATAGAACGTCTTGGGAACGGTGACCGTGTAGGACTGTCCGGGGAAGTAGGTCGGCGAGGAAGCCGAACTGCTCTCGGACCATCCCATCAGGACGTAACCGCTCCTGGAGATCTGCGAGTACGTATTGTTCGACGTGCCGGGCGCTTTGTACTCCGTCGGGAAGTACACGGAGTTGCCGTTCAGGACGTACTGTGCGTACCCTCCCGAGCCTCCGTTGGAATCGAAGACGATCCTCTCCGCCCCGACGGAATCCGAGCCGAAGGTGGATGAGTAGGACGCTGAAGAATCGTCGGAGAACATCCCCAGGGCAAGGAGCACTGTCGCAGCGGCGATGACCGCCGTTGTGATGATGAATAACTTTTTCATGTTATGACCTCCCCGGCCAGAGAGCCGTCGGAAGGATGGTTCGTGAAGTCGAATACGGGGTCCACCAGGACCTCCGTG
>CALAVG010000155.1 GCA_937892275.1 uncultured Methanomicrobiales archaeon
GTCCGTTACCGCGAGGCCGAGCTGAAGAAGCTGATGGAGGACTACGGGATCGTGGCGAGGCTGGACATGTGCTACGACATGCCGGATTCGTCCGAGATCGTCATCCCGTGCGAGTTGAAGGAACCCCAGGCGTACAGGCGTATCCGCGAGGGTGATACCGCCACCTACGGATTCGAGATACGCACGGGAGGGGGTCAGTACATCAAGCTGCTGGAGCTCGTGTCCGGATTCGTCAAGACCGACGATAAGGAGGTATCCCCGGGCAAATTCACGAAGGACGTGCTGAAATTCAAATGCGAGAAACAGGATGCCCTCAAGACCATCCTCACGGGAACGGATGATAAGGTCGTGGTATTCTGCAAATTCCGTGAGAGCATAGACGATGCCTACGAGGTATGTTCCAAGATGGGCGAGACCGTGATATTCGACGGTCGGTCCAACAAGGACACATGGCGCGACTTCCAGTACGGGGATGCCCGCTATCTGATCTGCCAGTACCAGTCGGGAGGGGTCGGCATAGACCTCTACGCGAGCCATACGATAGTATTCTACGAGCCGGAATGGTCCTCCCTGCTGCTGGAACAGGCGAAGGCGCGTATCAGGAGGAAAGGTCAGACCAAACGCTGCATCTACTACTGGCTGTCCACGAAGGGGACCATCGAGGAAGATGCGATCCAGTCCGTGAGGAACGGGGTCACCGTCACCACCGAACTCCTTGAGATGTGGGCGAAACGCGAGATGAAGAACACGGTCAGCAACGACGATGAAGAAGAGGACAACCCCGACACCGACAACCCGGATGATACGGGAGAATCCGAGATATGACATGGAGAGAACGCAAGGCGAGGCGCACGATATGGAAATACTGGAACCGCAGAATGTCGCTAATCGGGCGCAGATTGAGGGAGACCACGACATCCGACGAGGATCTTGTGGGATAGTGGGATGCGTGTTCCTCCGAGAGCAAGGACAGATTCGTGAAGGACATCAGATCGCAGTTGGAGAACCAGCATACGGAATACGGGGAGGATTACCGCACATTCGCCATTCTGGACGAGTCGTGCGCGGTCCTTTTGGGTATCGAGTACACC
>CALAVG010000156.1 GCA_937892275.1 uncultured Methanomicrobiales archaeon
CAATAAGCTCCAGTAGTGTAGCGGCCAATCATTCAGCCCTTTCGAGGCTGACACACGGGTTCGAATCCCGTCTGGAGCACTTTTTTCACCTCATCCAGCGTTCCGAGTAGTGAATCCCTTTCGGTAATACCACCTATTCCATGACGAGATCTGAATTTGGTGGCATGAATTCTAGAATTGACACTGCAAATGGTGCAAAGGACGCAAAGTCCGACAGATGTACGGGTTGACATTGTGAATACATTCTGACCGGAGGGCCCGTCTTTGAAAAATTGAAATCGGTTCAGATCGATCAAGAATTTGCTCCTTGTTTCTAGATTCGGCGAAATCCCTGATCGCCGCATCGAACTCTTCGGGAGTCATGTCATCGAAGATCTGGCCTCTCCACTTGGTATAATCGGAGCAGTCGGCCTTACCCTGGCTGCCGTTCACAGCCTTGCTTTGAATCTCTATCTCGACCATGGTGACCAGCAAAACGAATGATGGGCTTGAAGATCAATCGATGATCCTGTTCTCGAAGGCCTTGAGGATCTGTGGATTGTTCCTCTTGTATTCATCGAGGTTCTTACCGAGATCTTCGACGGACATATCATCGAAGATCGCACGCCTTGCTATGGTGTAATCCCCGGATTCTCTGTTCATGTAGGCGATGAAACGCTCTGCATTCACGATTCCGACAGCTTTCACCAAAACATCCATACAGATAGCTGCATTCTCGGATTCCGTATACGTCATTGCCTAACCTCCTTCATGAACTGAACAGGATTGAGTATCTTGATCTCATCCGTCCTGTACTTGAGTATACGGTCATCGGTGGTTATAAAATAATCGCAGTGCGAACAAATAGCACTCGCCAGATGGGTTGCGTCGGCTGTTTTGATGCCTGTGGCCATTATTCCTTCCCTGATTGTTTTGACCACTGGGATATTGCTGATGACAAGCGTCGATCCGTGATCGAGCATGAAATGCTCGATGTATGACCTGGCCTCCCGATTCTTATTCACGCTGTTCTCCCGGAAGAGCATCGTTGATACGACCAATTCCAATTCTCCATTCGCTACGCTATGCTGAATATCGACTTTGGCCTGAGTCTCCTGCAAGATACGAGGCTGATTCTGCTTATCATAGGGACGATTGAAGCAGCAACAATCGAGATAGACCTTGAATTTCATCACGAAGGACTATCGGGGGCCCGATATAACCGTTTCTTGGTAGACAGTGAGCATATCCGCTAATGCAGTGTCAAACTGCAGCTGGCGATGATTCCGTCAGATCAATGGGATCGCCCCTGTATGCTACATTCTGTCTAGCGATGAAGTATCCATCGGGTTCGGCGAACGGGTCGTCCATCACGAGATCTTAATTCTGCGGCATGAACTCCAGAGTTGACACTGCGAATGGTACCATGGACGCAAAGTCCAACAGATTGAGACCGACTTCCTTGAGCTTGTCCTTGTATCTCAGGTACGCAGTTATAGCCACATCGTAATCATGAGCGAAGCACACGACCGGATTATCCTGGATGTATCTCACACTGTAGGCCATTTTCGCATTGGCCTCGTTGACCTATCCTCACCTGAGTAGGGCTGTCGTATGGACGGTCGAATGCACAATTGTCGAGATATATCAGCATGAAGACTGAATACTCAATCCTCTACCGTCCCTTTTCCCGCTGTTTCTTCGATGGATCATTATCGGA
>CALAVG010000157.1 GCA_937892275.1 uncultured Methanomicrobiales archaeon
GCTGGATCGATATCGCGGATTCAACGCATCCGGATACCGACAGAAGGGCCTGGTGCTTCTTCCCCAGGTTCAATGAGTGCGTAGCGATCCCCAAGGTCGAGTGGTGGACGTACAGGAACAGTCACATGCTCAGGGATGTGGTGATATGAGCATCCGCGTCACATCGGATCCGGAGACGGACAGGCTGCTCAGCATGAGGGCATCGTCCCTCATCCCTCTCCCTCCGGAGATAGCGTTGGCCGATCCGAGGAAGTCATCCGACTTCTTCAGATTGGATACGTTCTACAAGGCATACGGATTGGAGGACCACCCTCTGGTCAGGATGCTGAGGGAACAGATAATCGACACGATGATGTCGAAGGCCGTTGCCAAGTCGGAGCACCTGGACAGGATGGCCCATTACGGTGCATGGCTCGGGAACGAGTCCGTGACTGTCGAGGATCTGACCGTACCGAAGGACAGCGGTCAGGGGCGGCCCCGTCAGACCCGCAGGGGCTGGTTCCCCCACGGCGGAGGCGTGGCCGACGCCGGTCATCCCTGAGGAACCCCTCACACATCCTCATAATGTCGCCCGACGGACGCGTGAGCGGACGTCGCGCACCCGCAGCGAACGTTGGTGAGCGGAGGGTGCGGGCGACAATACAGGCCGAGCGGCCGCCGTTGGGGCGACAGCCCTGGCGGACGCCGGCCGTCCTTCCAACGGCCACATCGTGGCCGCTTCCGCCCCTGACCGGGCGACTCACATTCAATCACATGAAGGTCCGAGGGTACCTTCTCATCCAAACCCTCGATCTCGGTAACATGGTGACATTGGAGGAATTCGATTCTAGGCATGAGGCGATCATGCTCCAGCAGCTCCAGGACAGAATGGAGCAGGATTTCATCCAAGGCCTTGCCGAGCAAGCTGCCCTCAAGGCTCACCCTGTTGTTCATTATGTCAAGGATCTGCCGGTGGAATCATCTTTGTATCCTGCCATAGAGTACCTTAAACTTGCGAATGCAACAGGGGACTCGGTTTCCGACATCTTCGATCAGGTTCAAGAGGGAAAGACATGCTTCCGCGACCTGTCAGGTGACCCCGTCTTCTACAGACCGGAGTATCATAAGTACATGGTCTGGGAGATGCCCGCTCACGATCTGGAGCGTCCCAAGAGATGCGGATGCGGTTTCATACGTTCCAGGTCAGGAGGCATCGTCTATTGCATGTGCCCCGATCATCCCCAGCATTTCTGCAAAGGCAAGCGCAACCACTGCTGGGACCTAGGCTGTCCGGATTGCATGAATGATACCGCTCTGGACCACGGAGTATCAGTCGAGATCCAGATGATGAAGTACAAGACTCTCCTCGAGAAGCAATCCCAGTATTGTGGTGACATCGGCCATTGGGTCGTGTCGCCGCCTCAGGAGATGGCCAAGTCCATGATGCAGTCGTTCGAGGAGTTCGATTCGCTGTACAGATATGTCTGCGACAGCCTCCAGCTTTACGGAGGCCATGCAGGGGTCACGATATTCCATCCTTGGAGGCAGTAGCAGAACGGCTGGAAGCTCTCACCCCACTTCCATTCCCTTGTATTCGGTCGCATCGACACCAAGAGATTCCTCAAGGACAATCCGGGATGGATCATCAAGAAGGTCCATCCCAAACAGAAGATACGTTCCATCAGACACACCGCAGCCTATCTCTTCACCCACATGGGCCTCGGACTCTACGAGAAGGATCCGGACGACACCGATTGGGACCTGGACATCATCGATTATCTGATTCCCGGGATCAAATCCAAGAATGCGAAGTACTCGGAGCAGGATTACGAGCTCCTGAGCGAAGGAAAGGGACGCATGGCAGGGGACCTCTCCCAGATCGACTGGGAGGAATGGACCATGCAGCGCCTCACCGGTACCATGAAGATCAGGTACTGGGGCGGTGTAGCACGCAACAAGTTCAGATTGGTCGGCTTCGACAGACAGGACAAGATCCGCGTCTGCAAGGAATGTGGCGAGATCCTCAGGGTGTACGACGGTCCGAACGACTCCATCGGCAGTTACGTGAGATACATCCAGGACAACTACGTCTACTGCTTCGCGCATCAGCTCTCATTGGTCAACTCCACATATCTGAAGTACAAAGCGAAGCTCAAGGATGCCGACCTCACTCTGTCGGACTTTGCGTCCATGATACCGTTCGCAGTCTCAACGCTGGAATTCATGCCCCAGAACAAGGACCTGGTTATGAAGGATCCCTTCGAGGAACCCGACGAGTTCTTCCTCAGGAGACAGAAGGAGGACGATTTCGAGACGTACTCCCAGTGAACACTAT
>CALAVG010000158.1 GCA_937892275.1 uncultured Methanomicrobiales archaeon
AGTTCAGACGTGTGCTCTTCCGATCTAGTGAGATCCATCGTTACACTAACTGTGTCGGTTGCAGCGTACTCGCCTCCAATCGTGACACGGTAGGTAACAGTATCAGAGCCCTTAAATTCGTATGTTTTACCATTTGCGGCCGCAGAAGTGGTCTCCGTGTCGTACCAAACGTGGAGGTTGGCAGCAGTAGAGTAACCAGTGTACACAACACCGTCCACATTACCGTCAGACAGAGTGGCGGTGACGTACTTCACGTCGACGGCCTGGTTGGCAGACGTCGTCTTTCCCGTGAACTGGTGATCCGCGTAACCGACGCCTGCAAGAGCAAGAATCGCAACGGCAAGAGCTGCCGCGAGAGCGATCTTCTTGTTCCTGTGCGATTTGTTCTCGTACATTTTTATCTCTCCTTTTCCCTCCGCTCAAGGATGATTTCCTCCATGAGCCTGGAGGCGATATACAGTACCACTATGAGTATTAGTATGAATAATACATACACCTTTACAAATATAAAGACTTGTCCTAAGAAGTGATTGGTTCCTACGACAACTCCCCGTATTTTGTCATAAGAAACGGTTTCTGTAGAGGGTGAATTGTCTCCTTTTGTAACCACATAGTGTCCTTCAACGTTGTTTTCGATGACGCGGTGGTGATTTAACAGCCCCGCATACCAGAATTGGATCACGTCCCCGACCCGTATGTCCTCTTTCTCGGAATCCGAGATTTTATGGACCATGACGAGGGTGTTCACGGGACCGCCAAGCTCATCAAGCAGGTCAAGCCCAAGATCGCGCAGTTCGGACTGTCCGTCTTCCTCTTCCCCCCGCCGATCAAGGAGCTCGAGGACGCCTTCAACGAGGTAGGATGCCTCGTCTGGGAGGACTGCGCCCACGTGCTCGGACTCATCGCCGGAGGACAGTTCCAGAAGCCCTTCGAGGACGGTGTGAACATCGTCTCCGCCTCCACCCACAAGACCTTCCCCGGACCCAACCACGGTATCGTGCTCGGCAACAAGCTCACCGAGGAGCAGGAGAAGAAGATGAGGAAGGCCATCTTCCCCGGAGTCACCTCCTCGCACCATCTCCACGCCATGGCCGCCCTCGCCGTCACCCTCGCCGAGATGGACGTCTACGCGAAGGATTACGCCGCCCAG
>CALAVG010000159.1 GCA_937892275.1 uncultured Methanomicrobiales archaeon
TTTTTTGACCGCATCAGTTTTGACCCCCCTTCTCCTTGATGTACCCCTCGATGATGTCCTTGCGGTTGAACAGGGTCCCTTTCGAGATACGGTACTTCTTCGAGATCTGATTCCACGACAATCCCTTCATCCTGTCATCGGCTATGTCCTTGAGGGGTAGGTCGGTCTGCATCTTACGTCCGAGACGGATACCCTGTGCTTTCTTCGCCTCAAGGGCATCTTTCGTGCGCTGCGAGATGGTTTCCCTCTCCCATTCGGCAATCGCGCCTATGACCTGCATGATGAGTTTGGAGTTGGGTTTCTTCGGATCGATCTCCCCCATGTCCTCCGTGACGAGCCGGACGTTGTAGACCTCCAACTGTCCGAGGACGTTGTTCAGGTTCACGACCGACCTCATGATCCTGTCCAGTTTGACCGCCATCACGGTTCCGAATTTCCCGTCCTGGGCATCGGCCATGAGATCCTTCCATGCCGGACGGTTCGCATCCTTGCCGCTGGCCTCGTCCTGGTATTCGCGGTAGACGGTAAGTCCCCTTGCCTCGGCCAGTCTCCTTAGACGGGGTAGCTGTAATTCCTCGTCCTGTTTCTTGGTCGATACACGGGCATATAACGCTACCAGCGAATCCCTGTCGGGTTCATCTCCGGGCATTGTTCATCAACTCCTTGTACCTCTCCAATCTGCCAGTGTTCTTCAGGAGGTCGTAGAACGTGGATTGCGGGATGCCCAGGCACACCAATGCGGTATGTCTTATGCTCTATCCCTCGGAGGCGCAGCCGTAGACCGTATCCTCGGTGATTATGAGGGTCGGGTGCTTGACCTTACCATCCAGACGGACCAACCCTTCGGGTTGGTATAACCCCCGTTCCAGATCCTCCTTAAAGACGGCACGCATCGGACGGGACATGTGTTTCCCTGCCGATTCCGACGTGATTTCATCCGTCATGATGGGTTATCGGACATTCCGTATATAGAACGTGGACTTGTCGATAACCGATTGCGTAATCCCGCCTTGCATCAATCGGGGATATGTCCGTCCCAATGTG
>CALAVG010000160.1 GCA_937892275.1 uncultured Methanomicrobiales archaeon
CTAGTCTGAACTATATAAAATCAGAAGAGGTTGGAACCGACCTACAATTTTTTGTCGATTCCATGATCGATGAGAATATGTCTCCAGCGACCATCAAGCGCAATGTGAAATCTGTGAGGATCTGCACTGATCTTCTACAAAAGGACGTACACGCTATCACACAAGAAGACCTGAATGTGTTAACGAAAAAACTCGCAGACAGATCCGAGAGTACAAAGGAGTCATATATCCTGAGTTTCAGGAGGTACTGCAAGTGCTCTACAGGAGTCGATCCAGGTAAGAGAAATGGAGGGGAACACAGATGTCCTCTGGGAAGGATGTCCTCGGGACTTCGGACCTACGGACCTTCTCTAGAGAAGCTCGAAGGCGATTTGATAGCATCGGGGACGAATGAAGAAGAGATCAGCATGATCATGAAATGCGCTCGCCACTGCTTGAAGATGATCGTAACGGACAAGGGAATTATCGACTTGGCCAGCATTGACAAGAACTCACTGTTCCAGTTAGAGGCTAGGATGGCCGGTTTGAAGAGATCGACTATCAGGAGATACCTAGTCTCCATAGGCTTGCTGGTTATGGCAAATACTGGGACGAATCCATTTCAGGATTACGTCATGGAATGCGACCCCAAGGAAGTATTCAACGAAGAATGCAGAGCACAGCAGGAGGTCGAGTTATTCTTGCAGTATTGCTGGAAGAAAGGAGATAAGGAGCACACCTACAGGCAGAAGGCGAAATGCGTCATAAGGTGCATCGAACGTCTGGACAAGGTTCTTGGACCCATACCTTTCGACGAGATCGATCATGCAGCCATAGTAGAACTGGTTAGGGATATGCAGATTTGTGGATTGAAGAGCTCCACCATCGTCAAGTACATGAACACATTCGGAGGATTTCTCAAATTTTGCACAGGGAACGATCCCGTCGATATGAACAACCTCCCTATAAGCAGCTCGGAAACAAGGAGGATCTTCATCTTCAAGGAAGATTTCAAGAAGATGCTGGCAGCGGCCAATATCGAAGAAACGCTCATCATATCGCTGGGTGCGTCATACGGTTTGAGGGCCGGGGAGATGGCCAGCATCAAACTGTAGGATATTCAGGGTGACAAACTTGTGATAAGAGGTAAGGGCCACGGCATCGGGAAGATAGTCTCATTTGACCTAACTCCAACGATCATTAGCATGTTGGATGCGTACATGGAATACAGAGCCTAGATTATCCGGAGATTCGGTGACGGATCAAAGGGCTTTCTGTTCGTGAACGCCTATATGAACAGAGGGACTCCGATGACGGTTGGGACAATCGAGAGCCGGATCAGTACGCTGGGCTACAAGGTCGGGATCACCATCACATCCCATAGTCTACGTCGCCTGTTCTGCACTACCCTTTATGATCTTGGGGAGGATGAGGTAATCATTCAGAAGATGATGCGTCACTCCAGCATATAGACTACTAGGGAATGCTACTTCTACGCTGATCCGCGCAGGATTTCCAAGGCGAAGAATAGCGTCCAAAACGAGCTATTTGCGTAAAAATCGTAAGAAAATGACCCCATACACATCCCTTTTTCGTGTATGGGGTTAAAATATCTTAAACTCACATATACCGAATCACGGGAATCATCAGGGGCGCGTGTGTCTCACGGTAAACTTCTCAAGTTTATCAAAAGCCTCTTCCAGCGTTGGTATTGTGGGAAGAAGAACAGTTCTGAAATGACCTGTTCCGAACTCCTCGCAGAAACCGCTCCCGTGTACGAGGACCACTCCCTCCTCCTTGATCAGGTCGAAGACGAAGTCCCTGTCGCTCTTCCAAGGTGTGCCCTTTAGGTCGATCTTGGGGAACATGTAAAGCGCTCCTTTTGCTCTCCTTGTGGATATGAGGGGGATCTCGTTGAGCCTCTTGTATGTGTAGTCTGCCCTCTCCTTGAGCTTCTTGTTCATGTCGACGATGTAGTCCTGGGGTCCCTGGAGGGATGCCTGTGCTGCTGCCTGGCAGGGGACGTTGGGGCATATCCTCGCCCTGAACTGCTTCATCATTCCGGTGCGGATCTCGTCCATGAGTCCGGACTCATCCATGAAGTAGCAGTATCCCATCCTCCATCCGGGCATGAGGTTGACCTTGGAGAATCCATTGAGGATTATCCTGGGCACGTCAGGTTTGAGCCTGGATGCCGAATGGAAGCTGCCGTCGAAGACTATCTTGTCGTAGATCTCGTCGGAGATCAGGGGAATCTCGTACTCTGCCGCGATGTCCCCGAACTCTTTGATGTCCTTCTCGCTGTAGACGGCTCCGGTTGGATTGTTGGGGTTGATCAGGATCATGGCCTTGGTCCTGTTGGTGATCCTCTTGCGGATCATGTCCATGTCAGGTTTCCAATCCTCCTCCTCGATCTGCCTGTAGGGGACCGTGCGGCCTTCGTAGAAATTGATGTACTGTGCATAGGAAGGATATCCGGGTCCAGGAACGAGAACTTCGTCACCCGGTTCAAGAAACGTTCCCATCATGATGTTGATGCATTCGCTGACACCTGCTGTGACGTACACGTCCTTGGTGTCGATGACCGCCCCGTGCTTCTCCTTCTCCCTGTCGACTATCGCCTCTCTGAGACTCATCTCTCCCTGGGAGTCACCGTATCCGTTGTCCACACGGTCGACAGCCTCCCTAAGGGTCTGCTTGAAGTACTCTGGCGTCTCGAAATCCCATTTGTTGGGGTCCCCGATGTTGAGTCTGAGGAGCTCCTTTCCGGCCTTCTCAGCCTCTGCTGCGGGAACAAGGACCTCGCGTATGGCGTAGTTCATTCCCAAGGACCTTCTGGAAGCTCTAATAGTCTTCATGTTATCGATGCATGCCAGTCTGTACGGTGTATTTATATGTGGCCCGAGAACGGTCCGTCTCCGAAATCAGACGACGATGTACTTGGCATCCTTGAAGGATCCTAGCTTCTCGATCTTGTTCTGGTCTATCAGATCGGACAGTACCACATCGGCGGTCCTGATGCTCACATCAGGGATGCATGCGCAGATATCCCTCTTCTTCAGCGGTTCGGGCGAGGTCTCGATGATATGGAGGATTCTGTCCCTCTTCTTTACCTTGCGGTTCTCCACTATAGGGTATCTTCTTTCTAGCTCCTTGTAGCTGTTCATCAATGACGGAAGCAGTGGCATGTCATAGTCTAGTCCCACATAGATCTGCGCGTTGTATCCGTTCCGCAAGAGGAGGAGATTGGTAAGCAAGGATCTCATCCTCTTGTTCCCATCCCGGAACGGGGCTATGCGCAAGAAGTCATCCAGAATCTGGGGGATGAATGCCAGTGCCTCCGTCGTCTTTGAGTCGTATTCACGGAAGAGGTACTCCAGGGAGTTCTCGCATCCGTCGCGGAACCTTCCCTTCTCCACCATGAGTTCAGAGAACATCGTACGGTGGATGCTGAGCAGACTCTTCGCGTTGAAATCAAGATGCGAATAATCCCTCATGATCATGGTCATTGCCTTGTCATAACCGGCGACCAGGTGCTCGCTGCGGGACATTGGTGCATCGCCGTCGATCAGGGCGCGTATGCGGGATTCCCCGACCGTCAGGCTCTCTGTGTCATGGGCGACGGCGTTCGCCACTCTGACCTCTTTCTCGGCCGCACTCAGCTCCTTGCTGTAGAATGAGCTCCTGATTCCATCCAGGGCGCTCACTGTCCAGATTTCCTTCATTATGTCGAAGTCCGCCCTGTTGAGAGATTCATTCGTCTGCATGATATCGAACCTTGATAGTTTTCTTACTATTAATACTTATTTTTTAGTATGTAAACTTTTCAATTTACCATCAGGTCGGAAAATTAGTAACTAAAGTCCGTGACGGAGGTCTGCAACACCCCGGGTCGCAGATCTAGGGTGGAAAACTGCCGTTAAGAGGTCAAAACTGACCATTTTCCGCCAAACGTGATAATTAACGCTCCTGGCTTAACAAAATAAAACACTGGGAACATCCTTTTTGTACCTATTGGATTATACATCCAATATCGGCGATTGCAAGTATTATTTACTCACAGTCCTTGACCCGTAAAGGCTAAGAGGGGTGCACTTGCAATCGCCTCGGTTGGGGGAAAAACATGGACATAAAGGATTGGCTAGGAGCAGACAATCAACTGGGAATCGACATATGGACGAAGAAGTACTGCTACAACAATGAGACGTTCGATCAATGGCTCGATCGTGTCAGCGGTGGCAACAAAGAAATCAGGAAGATGATCGAGGAGAAGAAGTTCCTCTTCGGCGGAAGGATTCTTGCGAACAGGGGTCTGGAGAAGACCGGAAGGAAGATCACGCTCTCCAACTGTTACGTCCTGACGCCTCCCGAGGATTCCATCGAATCCATTTTCGACACGGCAGGAAAGCTCGCCCGTACATTCAGCTACGGCGGAGGAGCAGGAATAGATATCTCCAAGCTGGCGCCCCGCGGTGCGAAGATCAACAACACCGCAAGTCAGACCTCCGGTGCAGTATCGTTCACAGATCTTTTCTCGATGGTCACCGGTCTCATTGGTCAGCACGGACGCCGCGGAGCACTCATGCTGACGATCTCATGTGATCACCCCGATCTCGAGGAGTTCATGTCCGTCAAGACGGATCTCGAGAGGGTTACCAAGGCCAACATGTCCATTCGTGTCACCGACGAGTTCATGGGCTGCGTAAAGCAGAGGTCCATGTTCACTCAGAAGTTCGACCGCCCCGAGAGTAACGAACAGATCAGGAAGGAGATCAACGCTGGCGAGTTCTTCGAGAAGCTCTGCTACACTAACTGGGACTACGGCGAGCCCGGATGTCTCTACTGGGATAGGATCTCCAGCTGGAATCTGCTCAGCGAATTCCCCAACTATTCATATGCAGGTACCAACCCCTGTGCAGAGGAGCCCCTCCCCGCAGGAGGAAGCTGTCTCCTGGGAAGCATGAACCTCGCAAAGTTCGTCAAGGACGGCAAGTTCCTCAACGACGAGTTCGTCACGGCCGTCAGAATCTGTGTCCGCGGACTCAACGATGTTTTGGAAGAGGGTCTTCCCCTTCACCCGCTGCAGGAGCAGAGGGACTCGGTCAGCCAGTGGAGACAGATTGGTCTCGGAATCATGGGTCTCGCCGACATGCTCATCGAGCTTGGATACACATTCGGTTCCGAGGAATCCGTCGCATTCTGCGACAAGCTCGGTAAGCTGATGGCTGACACAGCTCTGTCCGAGTCGGCATTGCTCGCCAAGGAGAAGGGAATGTTCGAGATGTGCGTCCCCGAGCAGATCATCGCATCCTCCTACTTCAAGCTCAACGCATCCGAGGAGACCACCGAGCTCGTCAGGAAGTACGGTCTCAGGAACTCCCAGCTGCTCACGATCGCTCCCACCGGAACGCTCTCCACCATGCTGGGTATCTCCGGAGGAATCGAGCCCATATTCGCACTCTCGTACGAGAGGAGGACCACATCCCTCAACGGCGACCAGGACAAGTACTACAAGGTGTACACCCCCATCGTCCAGGCATACATGGACAAGCACCTCGACATCAAGGATGAGAAGGACCTCCCAGAGATGTTCATCACCGCCCAGAGCCTCGACTATATCAAGAGGATCGACATGCAGGCCACATGGCAGAAGCACATCGATGCTTCGATCTCATCCACCGTCAACCTCCCCGAGCAGTTCCCGGAGAAGGACGTCTACAACATCTATATGTACGCGTGGGAGTCCGGATGTAAGGGAATCACTGTCTTCCGCGACGGATGCAAGCGTCTCGGAATCCTCTCCACCAAGGAGAGTAAGAAGACCGAGGAGGCACCTGTCGAGGAGAAGAGAGGTGTCGTCGACGTCGTGGATGACAACGTCATCGGAAAGAAGAGGAAGCTGATGACCGGATGCGGATCGCTGCACTGTACGGCGTTCTTCAACCCTGTGACCGGAGAGCTCGTCGAAGCATACCTCAACAAGGGATCCACCGGAGGATGTAACAACTTCATGGTCGGTCTGTCAAGGATGATCTCCCTGGCGGCCAGGTCAGGATGCGGAATCGAATCCATCGTCGACCAGCTCAAGTCCACCGGATCCTGTCCTTCATACGTCGTCAGGACTCACACCAAGAGGGACACCAGCATGGGATCCTGCTGTCCCATGGCAGTAGGATGGGCGCTCACCGACATGTACAAGGAGATGCAGGCTCAGATAAAGGGCGTCAAGACAGAAGAGCCCGAGGAGCCCAAGAGGGAGATCGTCAACCCCTGTCCCAAGTGCGGTGCCGAACTGGAATTCCAGGGCGGATGCAACGTCTGCAAGTCCTGCGGATGGACCAAGTGCGAGTGATCGCAGAAACCTTTCAAAGCGGGGCTTCCCGCCCCGCATTCTTGTATAAAGCGTAGCCGAGTATCAGAGCTGCACCGAATCCCGATACCATACCGAGGATGAAACGTAGTATCGGGAGATTCATATCCAACATGTGCTCCACGGCGTATTCCGCCGCAGTGGGCACGAGAAGGAGCAATCCGAACAGGAGCCTTCTGAGCTCTCCTGATGACACTCCCTCACGGTATACGATCACCAATCCGCCTACGAGCCCTATGAGGAGTCCCTTATCCCTGATGCAGAAGGGCAGCTGATTGCCGTTCAGGAAGAATGATCTGGCGGATTCCTGGTGGCACAGCAGGTCGCCTATGGCATAGACGATGCCTCCTGCACCGTAGCTTCCCCAGTCGTGATCCATCAGCCCGGGTCTGCCGTCGAGTCCTGAGAACGTCCCCGGAGGATACAGCATCGGAGTGACCACTATGAGTCCCAATGAGATGCCGAAGAAGGCCAAAAGGATCTTCGCAGACTTGTCTTGGATCACGGACGAACATGGGATGCGCCGTTTATCATCTTTTTTACAGCGAGATCGAGCAGCATATCGCGAAGACGAGGAGCGACACAGGACACATCAGACAGAATCTCCAGACCATCTGAGGGATACCTTCGCCGTTGCCCAGGCTCGACACAAGTATCGATATGAGTGCGCTGAGTTCCACCAGATAGACGTTAAGGATGGTCGATGTGTTCTGCATGGGCACATAACCGGCAATACCGGACAACGGTTCCAGCATCGCGACGCTCATCCCTAGTACCATCGGGGAGAACAACATCGCGGTGCCGACCATCATATCGGTGGTGGATTTCAGCTTCATGTCAAGATCCCTCTTGGTGACATTCCTGTTCTGGAACTGCTTCCCCAAGGTGACCGCCAGTTTCCCTGCATCATCGTTGTTCTTCTCAGAGCACATCTGTATGTTCTGGAGGGCGACGGTCATCTCCGAGGATATAGGACCTATGACCGATGATATCGCAGAACAGATGTTCCCTCTGCATAGCGCATATTCCCTGGACAGTCTTCTGGAAACATCGGCACTGTCGTCCCTCGCCGCCATGGAATCGACGCTCGCCTTCTCGAAGTTTGTCTCGGACAGCATCCTGTTCCCAAGATCGAAGATGGAATCCATAAGGGACATCTCGCATTTGGATCTCCTGCGGTCGCTATGAACTGTCTCTGTCATCAGGATGATAGCTGCTATGCATGCGGGTACGAGAGAGAACAGGAAGATCCATACTTGATCGGTCCCGGTGGACATGAAGACAACGGCCAGAGGCAGGGCTGTCAGAATAGGCAAGGCATATCTCAGGTCAGTCAGAGGGCTGCTGTCGGATAGGAACGGATTCCTGTCGCGAATGTGCAAAGCAACGAGAAGGATGATCGAAGGTACGATAGCCAGAGTTATCGTGGCGATCATCCCTTGGCTCATGGTCTTGGATCCGAACATACCGCCTATACTGAGCATCGGGAGGATGCTCATCATTATCAGAGGAACCATTATGCCGATCCCGAACACTGTCATGCATGGAACGGTAAGCGATGCGCCGTACGCTTCCCCCATCTCCCTGACCGAATACAGAGCTATGTCGGCGGAATCCCTCATCATACGTTCCGATGTCTCTTCATCGGATGAGACGGCAGCTGAAAGTATCATCAGGACGGCACGTCCGTATCCCGATGCCTCTGTGGGAAGATCGGATATCTCCTTTGTCAGGGCATCTGTTAGGGATGAAGCACCCTTGGTATCGGTCAGTCTGACCGCGTTGCTGAATATCTTCCTTGATTGTCTAGGCCCGGATTCAGCGACGGATCTGATCGCCGTATCTATCGAGCCACCGGATTGGAGTACGGATGTCATCATCCCTATGACCGCAGGTGATTCGTTCAGGAGTCTCTTGTGATCGATCATGAGGAACCCTCAGAAGAGATCTCCCTGCGGAGTATGTCGGCAATCGATTCTGCTGATTGATCCCTGCTGCTCCTGGCCAGGATGTCATTTGCTGTCAGTATCCATTCGGGACCGAGATATCTCTCGTCGGTCCTCCCGGCCTCTGCAAGAATGGACCTCATCAGAGCCCTTGCCCTGATCTCTTTGGCTATGTCCTTCTTACCCAGCTGGGAGACTTTCATTACGCGTTTCATCAATTCGGAGACCAGAAGGCTCTCGGTATCCGATATCTCGAAGAATTCCCCCGGTTCGGACATGGTCGAACAGATCTCGTTTATCCTTCTGATGAGACGTCCAGTCCTCCTGTCCCTGACGGTACCCAATGTTATCACCACATCAGTCGCCATGAAGGCCTCTGGAGATACACCCATGTCGGAGACCACCCTCTTGTAGACGGAATCGGCGGAATCCCCATGTATGGTACCCATGATCGAACTTCCGGCACGGCCTGCCCTCATGCTCTGATACAGTGTCCTCGCTTCCTCACCGCGGACCTCTCCCAGGATTATGGCCGATTCGCCCATTCTCAGGGAGACTCTCAGCGCCTCGTCCGTTCTGGATTGTTGGTCGCCACCCATCCTGTCATCAACCAGTATGCTCTGGACCTTGTATCCAAGTCTCCTCATGGACTCCCCGGGTAATTCCATGGTGTCCTCGATGGTCAGGATCCTCTGTTCCTTCGGGAATTCGAACATTAGTGCCGAGAGCAGCGAGCTCTTACCGGCACCCCTCGGACCGCAGATAAGGAACGTACAGCGGTTGTCGACAAGGAAGGAGAGGATTCCCGCACACCTCGGGTCCATTGTACCGTTGTAGATGAGCCTGCTTAGCGTCCAAGGCCTAGAGGAATGCTTCCTTATTGCGACCGCATTTCCGTTCGGGCTGAGCGGATATCCGACGATGGTCGCCCTGGCCTCGAAATCAGGGAAATCAGTCTCCAAAACGGGATTGGATTGAGAGAACCTCAGTCCGCTCTCCCTCTTCAGGATGTTGATGAGGTTGTCCACCTCCCTGGCTTCTACCATTATGTTGGTCCTGCATCTGATGTGTGAGTTCACTCCCTCAATTCCGTTCAGCGTGACGTAGACTCTGTTGGAATCGCAGGGAGCGTCAAGATAAACATCCTCGATATGCGGATCCGTCAGAAGTATTTCGAATACGCCTGCACCTACGGAGTATCTGTAGACGATGCTGCACAGGTCGTTCAGCAGCAGGTCCTTGTCGCTGTCTGGACAGGATTCCTCTATGGCCTGGATCTCATCAAGGATAAGTCCCCTCGCTGTACCCATCACCGAATCCCTGTCCAATCTTCCGCCGTTCTCACGGTATTCCGAGCGGAGCCTGTCCAATACCCTGAGGACCACGGCGTTCAATCCGTCTGGATACGAGAATTCCAACGGGGAGATCGCATATTCCATCTCCCCGTCCAAAGGATCCCCGACTGTCACGCTGCAGAACTGTGTGCGGTATTCAGAGATGACCTTGAGATCCTTGGATGGATTCGATACCCAGAAATCGGCATAGGACGGTTTCGTCCTGACGTCCGACTGGACCTTCCTGGAGAAAGCGGATTGGAGGTCTGTCGAACCATCCTTCTCCGTTGGTTCCGGTATCTGAACGGGTGTAACGTCGGATATTTTGAAGGATGCTATCCTGCCGGTCAAGATCTCACCAGCCCTTTCCTGATATCCTCCATATCGGATTCCATCTGTGATAGAGCTCTCTCCGTGGATGCTATGCATCTCGAGCACACCTCGTCATCCGAATCCTCGAGGAGTTCCTTTGCCCCGTAGTAGTTGGGATACGGGAAATCCTTCCAAGCGGTCTCCATAACCTTATTCCTCTGAGAAGGGCACCTCTTGCATCTCCCCTTGTTATGTACGATAGAACATGAACTCCTCTTGATCGATGCCAATCTCCTGATTGTCTGTCCTGATTCCCCGGAGATCTCCAGATCCCTACCGGTCCTGAGTATAATCCTGTCGGCACCGCCGGATTCGGACATCCTGTCCACCATGCATCTCATGCATTCCTTGGATCCGGGTTCGGGAAGGTATTCGCAGCCACTGCATTCGATGATCAGGGCGTTGCCCTCGAAGTGAATTTCTACACATCCATCATCATCCGGCGATCCCATCAGTATGCGTTTGAAATCTATGTCCATACGATGTGTTTTCCCTTCAAGATATTAGAATGAGATATGTTGCGGTCAACAAAACAAAGGACACGAAAAAAGTCTTTATCTCTAACAGGGA
>CALAVG010000161.1 GCA_937892275.1 uncultured Methanomicrobiales archaeon
CGTTTCGTTATCAATCCCTTGGCGGTCAGGAGCTCGGCGCAGAGCACCGCGCCTCCGGCGGCACCGCGTAGGGTGTTGTGTGAAAGCCCGACGAACTTCCAATCATAGACGGGATCGGGTCTGAGCCTTCCCACGGTGACGCCCATTCCCCTTTCATAGTTCACATCCATCAGTACCTGGGGGCGGTTGTCCTCCTCCATGTATTTGATGAACTGTTTGGGTGCGCTTGGCAGATCGAGGTCCTGGGGTTCTCCTTTGAACTTCTCCATCCTGTCGATCAGTTCTTCCTTAGTGGGCTTCTTCTTGAATTTGACGAATACGGCCGCAGTATGTCCATAGAGTACGGGAACGCGTATGCACTGGCTGGTGATGACAGGAGTGGTGGCGGGAACAATCTCTCCGTTCTCGACCTTACCCCAGATACGGAGGGGCTCTTTCTCGCTCTTCTCTTCCTCACCGGAGATGAACGGGATTATGTTGCCCACCATCTCGGGCCATGAATCGAAGTTCTTTCCGGCACCGGATATGGCCTGATAGGTGGTGACCACTACCTCGTAGGGCTCGAATTCCTTCCACGCTTCCAGTACAGGGGTGTAGCTCTGGATGGAGCAGTTAGGCTTGACAGCGATGAATCCGTGCTTGGTACCGAGACGCTTTTTCTGTGCATCGATGACTGCGATGTGGTCGGGATTGATCTCAGGAAGTATCATAGGTACGTCGGGGGTCCAGCGGTGTGCACTGTTGTTGGAGACGACGGGAATCTCGTGCTTCGCATATTCCTCCTCGATCTTCCTTATCTCATCCTTGGGCATGTTGACCGCGCACAGAACGAAATCAACCTTGCTGCAGATGTCATCGATCTCATTGATGTTCTGTACGACCATGCACTTGACAGAATCAGGAAGAGGGGTCTCGATGCTCCAACGTCCTCCCAGAGCCTCCTCGTATGTCTTACCGGCCGAACGCTCGCTTGCCGCGAGTACCTCGATCTTGAACCAGGGGTGGTCCTCTATCAACGATACGAACCTCTG
>CALAVG010000162.1 GCA_937892275.1 uncultured Methanomicrobiales archaeon
AACACGCTCAAGGCCGTGTATGACAACGGTGCGCTCCTGAAGGCCACGGTTCTCAACGCGACCAATGCCCACAGGCTCGGAGCCAATGAGGCCCCTCCTGCCATCATTTCGTCGTTCCTGGGCAAGCAGGTCAGCGAGGCATTCGAGGAACTGCTCTCCACCAAGGATATGGTCAAGATCACCGGAAAGAAGGGATACAGTCTAGGAATACCGCAGATACCCGAGCTTCTGGTCGATAACACCGATAGGAACAGGACCTCGCCATTCGCCTTCACCGGTAACAGGTTCGAGTTCAGGGCCGTGGGGTCCTCTGCAAACTGTTCCGGACCCATCACCGTTCTGAACACCATTTTGGCACACCAACTCATCCAGTTCAAGAAGCAGGTCGACGCCAAGATCGCCGAGGGACTGAAACCCATGCAGGCGGTCATGGATGTGACCCGCGAGACGTACAAGGCATGTCAGGACATCTGCTTCGACGGCAACGGATACTCCGAGGAATGGAAAGCGGAAGCGAAGAGACGCGGTCTCGACTGCGAGACCTCGGTACCTGTGGTCTACGATGCATACACATCCGACAGGACCGTAGAGATATTCACAGAGACCGGTGTCCTCACGCCGGTGGAGCTCGCTTCCAGGAAGGAGGTCTATTGGGAGATCTACTGCAAGAAGATCGCCATAGAGGCGAAGGTGCTCAGCGATCTTACCACCAACCATGTGATCCCGGTCGCGATAAGATACCAGAGCATGATACTGGAGAACATAAAGAGCCTCAAGGAGATTTACGGGGAGAAGGAATTCGAGAAGAGGGCCAGGACACAGCTGAGGCTGGTCGACTGTATATCGGCTGACATATCCTCCGCGGAGGACTACGTCATCGAGCTCGACTCGCTGGACGATGAGCTCGCCGTAATGACCGAAGGCCGCGGTGTCGCTCTCCTGTATCATGACAAGATCGTCCCTCTCATGGAGAAGATAAGGTCCCATGTGGATTCCCTTGAGATGATGGTGGACGATCAGATGTGGCCCCTCCCAAAGTACAGAGAGCTGCTCTTCATACACTGACGGTGGGGACATGAGGCCGGGCTCCAGACTCTACGATCCGACGGATGAGAAGGACTCCTGCGGTGTCGGCATGGTCGTAGACATAGGTGGCAGGAAGGGGCATGATATCGTCGAGAAGGGATTGACGGTCCTGGAGAACCTGGCCCACCGCGGTGCCGAGAACGCTGACGGTAGGACAGGCGACGGTTCCGGGATAACGATACAGATACCTCATGATTTCTACATCAGGATCGGGATAAAGGTACCTGAATGTGGGAGATACGGCACCGGGATACTCTTCCTTCCCAGGGATGAAGGATCGATGGGATCCTGCCTCTCTTCGGTGGAGGCGATATGCTCAGAGCTCGGTCTATCCATACTCGCTCAGCGCGACGTGCCCGTAGATCATTCGGTGCCGGGGCCTATGGCCCTGGACACGGAACCGGCCATCAAGCAGATATTCGTCAGCAGCTACGACAGCAACTCGACGCTGGAGAGGAAGCTGTACATGATGAGGAAGAGGGCGGAGAAGACCATCCGCGATGAGGATTTCTACATATGCAGCCTTTCTACGCGTACAATAGTGTTCAAGGGCATGCTCACCCCGAAGCAGCTTCGCTCATACTATCTCGACCTATCGGAGCCGGATGTATGTTCCGCGATAGCGATGGTCCATTCCAGGTTCAGCACCAACACCGTTCCCAGATGGAAGCTGGCGCAGCCGTTCCGCATGCTCTGCCACAATGGTGAGATAAACACGATCGACAGCAACCGTCGCTGGATGACGGCGAGGGAGAGCATGCTCTCCAGCGAAAAATTTCCCGATATATCGCAGATATCCCCGATAGTGCAGCCCGGGATGAGCGACAGTTCGTCCCTTGATAATGTGTTCGAGTTCCTCATCCAGAGCGGTATGTCGATGTCCAACGCGATGTCCGTGCTGATACCGGAGTCGTGGAACGACAAGAACCCGATACCCGATTCGCTGAAGGCATACTATGAGTACAACTCGATATTCATGGAGCCTTGGGACGGTCCCGCAGCGGTCCTGTTCACGGACGGTACCATCGCCGGCGGGATGCTCGACAGGAACGGACTGCGCCCTGTCAGATACACTCTGACGAACGAGGGACTCTTCATCTTCGCATCGGAGGCGGGAGTGATCGATGTCGATGTTCCGGATATCAGGGAATCAGGGAGGCTGATGCCGGGGAAGATGATAATCATCGACACCTCCGAGGGTATGATACTGCGTGATGACAGGATCAAGGAAATCCTCGCATCCGCTTACCCGTACAGGGATTGGCTGGAGAAGAACAGGCTCGACCTTGCTTCCGTTTCATCGGGACGCACCGTCGGACGCGGTGTCGACGGAGAACATCTCAAGAAACTCGAGTTCATGTATACCAAGTATGATATCGATAGGATAATCGTACCGTCGATCCTCCAATTCAAGGAACCCGTCTCGTCGGCCGGATGCGATATTCCGCTGCCGATACTGTCGGACCAGCCCCAATCCTTCTTCAATTACTTCAGGCAGTCATTCGCTCAGGTGACCAACCCGGCGATCGATCCCATCAGGGAGGAGCTGGTGATGTCGATAACCGGCTACATAGGTCCTGTCCAGAACAGCATACTGTCGCCGGCCCCGGTGAACTGCCATATCGTCAAGGTAAGGCACCCGATTATAACGAATAGGGAATTGGATCTTCTCAAGAACCTCAGATACAGGGGATTCTTCACAGAGACCATCCCGATGGTGTTCGATGTCTCCGAAGGCAGGAGAGGGCTCGAGCGTGCCCTCAAGGACATATGCGCCCGGGCCGACAGGATCGTGGATGACGGTGAATCATATATCATACTCTCCGACCGTTGCGTAGATGAGGGCCATTCGCCGATACCGTCGCTACTGGCGGTCTCGGCCGTTAACCAGCATCTCATCGCTAACGGCAAGAGGATGAAGACCGGCATCATAGTGGAGTCGGGTGAGCCTAGGGAGGTGGAGCACATGGCCCTGTTGTTCGCATACGGCGCTAACCTGGTCAATCCGTACATGCTGTACAGGATAATCGAGGAGCTCTCCGAATCCGGCCGCATCCCGTACGATCCCGATACGGCGGAGTATAGATGCATCCGCGTTCTGGAGAACGGTCTCAAGAAGATAATGTCCAAGATGGGGATATCCACGATCAGGTCCTACCGCGGTTCGTGTCTATTCGAGGCGATCGGACTCGATGAGAAGGTATGCAGGGATTACCTTATGGGTACCAGGTCGGAGCTCGGCGGGATGACCCTGGAGGATATCGCTGATGACATCATCAGAAACCATTCGATCGCAATCGGGAGGATGCAGGGTCTCGAAGGAGACGAAGGATTCGATTACAGCGACCATGAGGAGAGGCATGCGTGGTCACGCGAAGTCGTTAAGCTCCTGCATGCCGCATCCGCCGATCCGACCGTATATCGGGAGTTCGCCGACAGAGCGGATCATGGAGAGGGATTGTTCTTCCTTCGCGACCTAATGGATGTGAAGAAAGGTACGCCCATACTCTTGGACGAGGTAGAACCGGTGGAATCGATACTTTCCAGGTTCGTGATAGAGGCCATGTCGTTCGGAGCCATCAGTAAGGAGGCCCATGAGACCTTGGCCGCAACAGCGAACATGCTGGGGGCCCGCAGCAACTGCGGAGAAGGAGGGGAGTCGGAGGATCGCAACATCCCGGTCGCCGGGAAGGACATCCGTTCCAGAGTGAGACAGGTCGCTTCCGGCCGCTTCGGAGTGGATGTCTCGTATATCGTTAATGCGGAGGAGCTGCAAATCAAATGCGCACAGGGTGCCAAGCCCGGAGAGGGCGGACAGCTGATGGGGTTCAAGGTGGACGGTATAATCGCAGCAACGCGTCACACGCTGCCCGGTGTCACACTTATCTCTCCTCCGCCGCATCATGACATCTATTCGATAGAGGATCTCAAACAGCTGATCCTCGATCTGAGATGCGCCAACCCGAAGGCGAAGATCAGTGTGAAGCTGGTTTCGGAATCAGGAGTCGGAACAGTGGCTTCGGGAGTCGCAAAGGCCGGTGCGGACATCATCCTCATATCCGGGTCCGATGGGGGTACGGGTGCCGCACCCTTGTCATCCATGAGATATGCCGGGCTCCCATGGGAGATCGGGCTGGCGGATGCGCAACAGGCCCTTGTGTCGAACGGACTGAGGGGCCGTGTAATCCTGCAGACCGACGGTCAGATCAAGACCGGACGCGATGTCATCATCGCAGCCCTGCTGGGTGCGGAGGAGTACGGTTTCGCGACATCCGCTCTCGTCGCCATGGGATGCGTGATGTGCCGCAGATGTCAGACCAACACATGTCCCGTCGGGATATCAACGCAGGATCCAGAGAAGAGATGCAGGTTCAAGGGGACGGTGGAGAATGTATCCAACTACCTGAGGGCGGTCGCGGAAGATGTCAGGCAATATCTCGCGGACATGGGCTTCCGCAGCATAGGCGAGATAGTCGGACGCGCGGACCTCATTCTGAGAAGGGCCACTACAGGCAAAACGGCTGAATTGGACATTTCCCCGCTGCTGTACGTGGCGGAAGGGAAGAAATGCTTCGATGACGGTCAGCCGGATGTGCTGGCTGGGCAGATCGACAGGATGATCATCGGAGATATCGATGCAGGCCGTGTGAGGTCCTGCTACCATCTGCGCAACACCGACCGGTCGGTGGGTACCATGATGTCCGGAGAGAGGATCAGGCGCGGAATCAGCGAAGATGTCGATCTGAGATTCGAGGGAAGCGCGGGACAGAGTTTCGGGGCTTTCCTTGGGAGGGGTATATCATTCCATCTCGAGGGGGAAGCCAACGATTTCATCGGGAAGGGACTGTCGGGAGGAAGGATCTCCATCTCGCGTAATGGAGCGGACGGATCGGGTCAGGTTCTCGGAGGCAACACCGTCCTGTACGGTGCGACCTCCGGAGAGCTATACATCTCCGGAAAGGTCGGCGAGAGGTTCTGCGTTCGTAACAGCGGTGCCGTGTCGGTGGTAGAAGGTGCGGGCGACCATTGCTGTGAGTACATGACTGGAGGGCGCGTGGTCGTCCTCGGCGAATGCGGCAGGAATTTCGCGGCCGGGATGTCAGCAGGTGTCGCATACGTCCTGGATGTCAGCGGTGACTTCGATTGCAGATGCAACATGGACATGGTCGAGTTAGAGCTCGTGGATAGCAAACACGACCGCGACGAGTTGAGAAGGATGATAGAGGATCACCTCAGATATACTGGAAGCAGCCTTGCAAAGTCTTTACTGGAGGATTGGGATAACAGTTGCAGGAATTTCATCAAGGTCATCCCGGTCGGATACAAAATGCTCCTTGCGGATGACAGCAACTGATCTCCTATCGCCTTGAGGATCAGAATCATGATGGTATCCGTCCCGTCCGGTGACGATCCTGGACAGAATTGATCGTATACGCATAGATGTTATCTCAAAACTCTAACTCGGTAAACTTGGGTATAAGTTTGTAACGGGTCAGGATTGCTTCTTTCTGGCACGCCTCTCCCCCCTTCATGAGCTTATCCAGGTCAGACTCGGTGCCATACATGAACATCCGGAGCTGTGCATTCAGTTCTCTGACGTCCTTTGGAACGATCTGTCTGATGATATTGGCCCATACCATCACCGACCCGATGTTGCGTAAATACTGGTTGCTCATTGTCCTTACACATCATTGGATTCTTCATGGCTTCCTTCACGGTGGCCTCGGTGCCATCGATTCCGAATCTTCTAAACTGGGGGGCCGTATTTTATAGTCATCCGTCTATCATAACAAAGAAAAGGTGTGCAGATGTCGGATACTTTTGATGATTTGGACAAGAGGATCATCGATTTGATGTGCAAATCGAGCCAAGGGTCTTATAGGCAGATAGCCAAGGAACTCGGGGTCCATCCGACCACTCTCATACAGCGTGTCAAGACGCTGGAATCCAAAGGCATCATAACGGGATACCGTGCCAAGATCGATTACATGGAGATGGGATTCGACTTCATGGGGATGATCCAAATCTTCATAGACAAGGAAATGCTGAACGTGCAGGATTCCATCAGGAAGTTGCCCCATATCGTCGCGGTTTTCGATGTAACTGGGGAGTGCGATTCCATCGCATGGGTCGCCTGCAAGAACAGGGACGAGTTCTCACAGGTCGTCAAGGATATCCTGATGATCGACGGGGTCAAGAGGACCAATACGTCAGTCGTGCTCAACATCGTAAAAGATCCTTTGGACTATGTGCCGGAATTCGATTGAGACCGAAGGTCTCAGTCATCCCGAGAAAAACGACGGATATCACTCGAAGTAATGCCACTGCCTCTCCTTGGAGATCTTGAGGAGCATCTCGGCGATCTGTCTCGCCTCGTCAGATGTTATGTTGACCTCCTTGCACAGCTTCTGATATCTCTTTATGACCTCGTTTACCTTCTTCTCATCCCAGTATTCCTGCGAGGAACTCTTCTTCGCTTTCGCCAGTTCATCGGCGATCTCCAAGCGAGTAGCGATAAGGTCGATGATCTGCTCGTCGATCGTCTCTATCTGTTCTCTGAGCATGTCCGTGTCGTTCGTGGCCATCGTCCATGCAACCCTGTAGATTGTATAAATATCTGATTGTCTAACAATTCAGACCGTTTTTCAGTCCTCGGAAATGCCGTCTCCGGCTCCGTATTTCTTCTTGATGGCGGCCATCACGAGCCCCCTGTGCAGGGGCGAGGGGGAAAGGGGCCTGCTGTTGAACTCCGGATGGAACTGGGCTGCCATGAAGAACGGATGGCCCTCGAGCTCTCCAATCTCCATTCTCCTGCCGTCCTCCGATCTGCCACTGAAACGCCAGCCGCATTTCTCCAGCCTCTGCACGTAGTCCTGGTTGACCTCGTACCTGTGCCTGTGGCGCTCGTCGCAGACCCTGCCGCCGTAGAGGGAGCAGGCCTTGGAGCCCTCCGAAATCGCCGTGCGGAACCTTCCTAGCCTCATCGTCCCGCCCATTCCGGTGATGTTCCTCTGCTCAGGCATGATACAGATTACGGGGTCGGGGGTATCCGGCGAGAACTCTGTGGAATCGGCCTTGGCGATCCCTGCCACGTCGCGTGCTATCTCAATGGTAGCTATCTGGAAACCGAGACAGATGCCCAGGAACGGTATGTCATGTTCCCTTGCGAACCTCGCAGCGACGATCATCCCTTCTATGCCCCTGGTTCCGAATCCCCCGGGAATCAGGATTCCGTCGCATCCTTCCAACAGGTGCTCGGGATCCTCGCTCATGAAACGGTCCGAGTCTATGAATCTTATTTTGACGCCGCATCTCAGCCCGGAGCCGGCATGGACGAAGGATTCGATATGGCTCATGTACGAATCGCTCAGTGTCGTGTATTTCCCGACCACGGCTATCTCCACCGTCCTTTCGGGCGATAGGATGCCGTCAAGGAAGACATTCCATTGCTCTATGGCCGGATCCTTGGCCATTAGCTTCAGGCCCATGTGCTTTATGATGTAGTCCGCTACGCCCTGCCTGTCCAGTATTATGGGGACCTCATATATGGAGCGTGCATCGGGGCATGATATGACCGCATCCTTATCGACATCGCAGAACATGGATATCTTCCCCTTCGCCTGATCGTTGATCCCTTCCCTGCACCTGCAGACGATCATGTCCGGTCTGATGCCTGCGTTCATCAGATCCCTCACCGAATGCTGGGTGGGCTTTGTCTTCTCCTCCCCAACGGAGCCCATTATCGGTACCAGCGTGCAATGCACGAACATCGCGTTCTCCTCTCTCCCGATGTCGCGGCCCAGCTGCCTGGCGGCTTCCAGGAACGGCATGGATTCCATGTCACCTACCGTACCTCCGAGCTCCACGATGGTGACATCCGCATCCGAGTTCCTCGCAGTTCTCACGATCATCTCCTTGATCTCATTAGTGATGTGGGGGACGATCTGCACGGTCTTCCCCAGGTACTCGCCCTTGCGCTCCTTCTCGATCACCGAGCGGTACACCTTCCCGGTGGTGATGTTATTGTCACGGCCGAGTTTCAAATCCATGAAGCGTTCGTAGTTACCGAGGTCGAGATCCACCTCCCCTCCGTCATCTAGCACGTAGACCTCTCCGTGCTCGTACGGATTCATGGTACCTGCGTCAATATTCAGATAGGGGTCGACCTTGATGCTGGTGACCTTTATTCCGCGGGATTTCAGCAGGAATCCAATGGATGATGCTGTAATGCCCTTTCCGAGGCCCGATATCACACCACCGCTGACGAAAATGAATTTCATGTGAATCAACGGGATTATCCTATCTGCGATGATGTAGATAAACGTTAACATGAAAACCAACATATGAACTACAAAATTGTAAAGAACAAGACATTTGATATAGAAATAACAGATTTAATAGGATTTTATCTACGAAATCGACAGATAATCATCAAAAAAGTATTGTATCAGCATCAGGGTTATATAGGGTCTATTAGATGGCAAATCCCCGATGACTAGCTATCTAGTGCTCGAGGACGGAACTGTTTATGAAGGGGAACCCTTCGGTTATGATGCGGATGCTTACGGAGAGGTCGTTTTCAGTACCGGTATGAGCGGATATCAGGAGAGCCTTACCGATCCGTCGTACAGGGGACAGATCCTTGTGATGACGTTCCCGATCATCGGGAACTACGGTATCTCGGAGGAGTTCTTCCAATCATCGGGTATCCACTGTCGTGCGCTGGTGGTCAGGGAATATACCGACTGCCCCTCATACTCCTACGGCGGAAGGACGATAGACGGTTTCCTAAAGGAATACGGTGTACCGGGTATCTCGGGCATCGACACGAGGGATCTGGTGGTGAGGATCAGGGAACGTGGCACACTCAAAGGTGCACTCATACACGATCCTGAATCGATACAGGACACCGTGAGCAGACTTTCCACGATGCCTACGCCTTCGGAATCCGACCTGGTATCTGAGGTCACCTGTCCGAAGATGATGAGGATAGACAATGGCAAGGCGCATACCGTGGGCCTGCTAGACTGCGGTATGAAGGCCAATATATTGGATAGCTTAAGTGAATACTTCAACGTGATGGTCTTCCCGTACGACACACCTTCCGACATCATACAGGAATCAGGGGTGCACGGTCTGCTGGTATCCAACGGTCCTGGGGACCCCAGCCATCCGAACATAATGAAAGGTCCTGTCAGGACCGTTTCGGATCTTTCCGCTGTAATGCCAATCATGGGCATCTGTCTGGGCAACCAGATTACCGCATTGGCATTCGGGGGAAGCACATACAAGATGAAATTCGGCCACCGCGGATGCAATCAACCTGTCTCCTACGAGGGGAAGGTGTACATCACCAGTCAGAATCACGGCTTCGCCGTGGACGAGCACAGTCTGGACGGCACCGGGCTGATAGCGGATCAATTCAACATCAACGATCGCTCGGTGGAAGGTATGAGGCATAGGGATCTACCAATATTCACAGCCCAATATCATCCCGAGGCGAATCCGGGCCCGCAAGACACATCGTTCCTGTTCAAGAGGCTGTATCTGGCCGTAGAGGAGGTGAAAAGATGAGGAAGGACTACAGGAAGCTTCTGGTGATAGGTTCAGGTCCGATAGTGATAGGACAGGCCGCAGAGTTCGATTTCTCGGGTTCGCAGGCATGCCGTTCCCTCCGTGAGGAGGGGTACAGCACAGTCCTCGTAAACAGCAACCCGGCCACGATACAGACCGATCCAGATACTGCGGACAGGGTCTATGTGGAGCCGATGACGGCAGAGTCCGTCGCCAGGATAATAGAGAAGGAAGGTATCGACGGTGTCATATCCGGAATGGGCGGCCAGACGGCCCTCAACATCTCCGCAGAACTTGCTGATAAGGGTTATCTGGAGAGATACGGGGCTGAGCTGGTGGGTACGCAGCCCGAGGCGATCCGCAGGTCAGAGGACAGAGAACTGTTCAAGGAGGTCATGGAGGAAATCGGCGAACCCGTTCCGAAGTCATGCTCCGTCAGCAGTGTCGATGAGGCGATAGAGGCCGTTGACAGCATCGGAGGATATCCTGTATTGGTCCGTCCGGCGTTCACCCTGGGCGGCACCGGAGGGGGCGTAGCCTATGATGAATCCGATCTCCGTGACATCTGCTCATTGGGGCTGTCGTACAGCCGCATCCACCAGGTCCTGATTGAGGAATCCGTCCTTGGGTGGAAGGAGATAGAGTACGAGGTGATGAGGGACTCCAAGGATAATTGCATCATAGTGTGCAACATGGAGAATCTGGATGCCATGGGGATTCACACAGGCGAATCCATCGTATGCGCCCCGTGCCTTACACTATCCGACAGGGACCTCCAGATGTTCCGTACCGCGTCTATAAAGATCATCCGTTCGCTGGAGATAGAGGGCGGATGCAACGTGCAGTTCGCGTTCAACCCCGCTACGCATGAGTACCGTGTTATAGAGGTGAATCCCCGTGTATCGAGGTCATCCGCCTTGGCATCCAAGGCAACCGGATATCCTATCGCGAGGGTGGCGGCCAAGATAGCCGTTGGCTATTCATTGGACGAGATCTACAACCATATCACCGGCAACACCTTCGCGGCATTCGAGCCTACATTGGACTATGTGGTGGTGAAGATCCCCCGTTGGCCCTTCGACAAGTTCCGTTCAGTCGACAGGCATCTCGGGACGCAGATGAAATCCACTGGAGAGATAATGGCCATCGGCCATAACGTCGAGGAAGCACTGATGAAGGGCCTCCGGTCCCTGGAGATAGGCGTGGACGGTCTGGACCCCATACAGATGTCCGACGAGGAGATCAGCGAGGAGTTCAGGAATCCCACCGACCGCCGTATATTCGCGATAGGCGAGGCACTGAGGAGGGGTTGGGATCCCGAGAAGGTCTCGGAGGAGACCCACTGGGATATCTACTTCGTCAAGAAGGTCAAGAACATCATCGATATGGAATCCATGATCAAAGAGGGGCTAACCGAGACGACCCTCAGGAAGGCCAAGGAGATGGGGTTCTCGGATGAGGCGATAGCCGGGCTCCTGGGTTGCGGACCGGAGGACATCCGCTTCAAGCGCGAGGAACTATCCATAATCGCCTGTTTTAAAGTGGTCGACACCTGTGCTGCGGAGTTCGCGGCGGCGACGCCGTACTACTACAGCACCTACCATGGCCGTTCCTCGGAGGTCAAAGGCAACAGCGGGAAGAAGGTCGTCATCGTCGGGGGCGGACCCATACGCATCGGTCAGGGTATAGAGTTCGATTACTGCTGCGTACACGCTGTTATGGCGTTGCAGGAAGAGGGAATAGAAGCTGTAATGATCAACAACAATCCCGAGACCGTTTCCACCGACTATGACATCTCCGACCGCCTTTACTTCGAGCCTCTCGGTTTGGAGGATGTGCTGAACGTGGTCAGGGCTGAGGATGCGGACGGTGTCATCTGCCAGTACGGAGGTCAGACCTCGGTCAATCTGGCCATGGACCTGGAGGAAGCCCTCAGAGGTACGAAGACCAGGATCCTGGGAACATCTCCTGACCAGATGGACGTGGCAGAGGACAGGAAAAGGTTCACCAGTCTCATGCGCACCCTCGGTATAAGGCAGCCGCCATCTGGCACCGCATACTCCTACGATGAGGCCCTGTCCATCGCCAACGAGATCGGATACCCGGTGCTGGTCCGCCCGAGCTATGTCCTCGGAGGACGTGCCATGGAGATTGTCTATTCTGACGAGGAACTGCATACCTACATGGATACGGCGGTCAGGGCATCCCACCACCATCCGGTGCTAATAGACAAGTATCTTGCGGAGGCAGTCGAAATAGACGTCGATTCAATCTGTGACGGAGAGGATGTCTATGTAGGAGGGATACTGGAGCATATCGAGTATGCTGGCTGCCACTCCGGTGATGCTACGATGGTCATGCCGCCCTACAACATCCCTCCGAACATCATCGATGATATTGTAGAGATAAACCGCAAGGTCGCCCTTTCGCTGAGGATCGTAGGGCTGATGAATCTCCAGTTGGCGTACAAGGATGGGGAGATCTGGATGATCGAGGCCAACCCTAGGGCGTCGAGGACGGTACCGTTCATTTCCAAGTCAACGGGAGTGCAGATGGCGAAGATAGGGGTGAAGGTCATGCTGGGCAAGAAGCTGAAGGATTTCGGGCTCTCAGGATACAGACCGATAGACCATTTCGCCGTCAAGGAATCGGTGTTCCCGTTCCTCAAGCTTCCGGGTGTGGATTCCATCCTGACTCCGGAGATGAAGTCGACCGGTGAGGTGATGGGTATCGACCCCGACCTTCATGCCGCGTGTCTCAAGGCCCTCACGGCAGCGGGCACGGTTCTGCCCAAGGAGGGAGGCGTGTACATCACCGTGAACGATCATGACAAGCACCGTGCAGTTTCCGTCGCCCAATCCCTGAAGGATATGGGATTCCATCTCTACGCGACTAAAGGTACCTCGTCGTATCTGAAAGAGCATGGGATTGAGAGCACGATGGTGTTCAAAAACCAAGAGGGGGAACCCAACGCCATGAGCCTGATGCGCCAGGGCAAGATAGATCTGCTCATCAATACGCCTTCGAAGCATTCGGGAACGATCAGGGATGGGCACAGCATGCGCCGCCTGGCCGTTGAATTGGAGATTCCATACATCACCACCATGAACGGGGCCGAGATGGCGATAGGTGCCATGCAGGTGGAGCTCAAGGGCTCCATGGATGTCAAGAGCATGCAGGAATATCATACCTTGGAATTCTAAGGCCCGTTGAGCAAACAACTTCCATCCCGTATGCGCCCATACGGGACCTATTTTCCATCGTTAAGATTCAATCTGTCAATTGAGCATATATTGACTCATTAATTAGACAAATATCTAATTTGAACAAAATAATTAATTGTTTTATTGAATATTTATGCAAAAATATTCGGCATTTGTCTAAAATTACCACCATGATTATATATCGCGAGAATCCTGCAAGGATTATGCAAAACTACAGATTCACGGTGGTTGAGAATGCGAGTTCCAAGATGCCTGTGCATGCTGAGGCCCCTGCGAAAGAGACTTCATCGTATTACGGGAGCAACGTATTCGATAGGAGAGCAATGAGGAAGTATCTCTCGGAAGATACCAGAAGATCGATCTACGAGACCATTGAGCGCGGGGCCACCCTTGACAGGGAGGTGGCCAACAATGTCGCCGAGGGCATGAGGAGATGGGCGATGGATCTGGGTGCGACGCATTACACGCACTGGTTCCAACCGCTCACCGGCGGGACGGCGGAGAAGCATGACTCCTTCGCGGACCCCCGCGGTCACGGTGAATCACTGGAGAAGTTCTCAGGCAAACTGCTTTTCCAGCAGGAGCCGGATGCATCCTCGTTCCCAAGCGGAGGCCTCAGGAACACGTTCGAGGCAAGAGGGTACACCGCATGGGATCCCTCCTCCCCAGCGTTCGTCATCGGGGACACACTGTGCATCCCCACGGTATTCGTATCCTATACGGGGGAGGCCCTCGATTATAAGACCCCTTTGCTCAAATCCGATTCGGCTGTAACAGCCGCAGCAAAATCCGTACTGGAATATTTCGGAGAGGGAAGCGAGGTCGTACATTCGTATCTCGGATGGGAGCAGGAGTACTTCCTTGTGGACAAGGATATCTTTATGCAGCGTCCGGACCTGGTCCTCACGGACCGTACACTTATCGGTCATGACAGCGCCAGGAACCAGCAGCTCGACGATCACTACTTCGGGGACATCCCTCCGCGCGTCCTGGCATTCATGAGGGATCTGGAGTTCGAGGCGTACAAGCTCGGAATACCGGTCAAGACGAGGCATAACGAGGTCGCACCCAACCAGTTCGAGATAGCTCCCGTGTACGAGGCGGCTAATCTCGCTATAGATCACAACCTGCTGCTCATGTCGGTGATGAGATCGGTGGCCGAGAAGCACGGTTTCGAGGT
>CALAVG010000163.1 GCA_937892275.1 uncultured Methanomicrobiales archaeon
CGCCGTGACCGTGGTCCATGCTCCGAAGTTATGGCCGGTGGGATCGAGGAGGATCTCGGTGCTGTGCGCTGCTATCTCATGCGTGCACGCGTGGTCCCAGAACCACTTTCCGCACTCGGAGCACTCGAAGGTCTCGGTGGACGAATCCACGGTTCCGTCAGCATGGGTTATCTCGGTCTCGGTGTCCTCGTCGAACTTGGCACCGCACTTGGGACAGTGCTTGGCATCGATCGGGACCTCTGCACCGCATTCTGAGCACTCGAAGTAGTCCTTCTTGTGGAGCACCTTGATTTCTTCAGGTACGTCGATGGCCGCACCGCATTTCCTGCAGATGATCTCTCCGGGCAGGACCATCGCACCGCATTCCTTGCACTTGCTGTATCCCTCGGGGTAGAGCCTTCCCTCGGTCTCCATCTTATTGCGGGCCTTCCTGGCACTGCGCCTCATAAGCTCTGAGAAGATGACCATGATGAAGTACATCAGACCGACCAGGAACAGGGTGTATCCTGCACCCGTGAGGTTCTTGCTTATCATTCCGCTGTCGGTGACACCGGTGTTCACGAACATCCTGTAGAACTGGGTGTAATCCTTGCCTGTCTTCTCCTTCGATATTCCCACGAAGACGACGTTGTACTCGTTGTCGTACAGCGCCGGTTTCGCCGTATAGGTTCCGTCGCCGTTGTCCGTGAAATGGACCTCTTTGATTTCGCCTCCACTGTTCATCGGGACACCGTAGGACATCATGGTGACGACTCCCGTTTCGGCAAGGAAGTCGAGCCCGGTCTCGGTCGCGGTGATCGTGATGACACCATTCTCGTATGTAACATCTTTGATGTTGTCAAGGGACTTGTAATTGTTAACTTCGAAATCAGTCGCGGATCCCAGGTATCCGAAGGTACCGACCAGGAGCATGACGATGATGAACACGACTCCGACGACCGTTTTGATCTTCGGGGACGCCACACCGAGCATGTGGGGTACCATGTACAGGAGCACCGCAATGACGAGGAATCCGATACAGGATGCCGCCAGGTTGAGGGCCGTGAGAGCCGCAGCTCCCAGGAATCCTCCCAGAATCGCGAGCCACTGTTTTGTGGTCAGCGCCTTGAACTCCCCCATCAGAGAGAGTTTAGGCTCAGTTGTCTCTGTCATTGTTTGTCGTAATATCACGCGCAATTATAATAGTACGGCTTTTAGTACAGGGGGCTCTTACGGATGCTCATGACCTTATTGATGGCGGGATGTCCGCTTTGCGGTTCCAACTTCATGATGCTCAACACTGAGACCCGTAAGGGAGAGTGCGTGGCATGCAACGGGACCCACGAATTCACAGAGAAAGAGATCTCCGATGCGGAGACAAGAAGGGACAGCCTTTCCGAGAAGTACGTTTCCCGCCTCGAGAAGGCATTCAACGACAGGGATGCCGAGAAGATGTCCGCCCTGGCCGAGGAAGTGGCCAACGAGGGGATATCCTCATGGTACGCATGGTTCTGCGTAGGATGGTCCGACCTCCAGGGAGGACACACGGAGCAGGCATTCGACGACTTCAAATTAGCAGCATATTTCATCGACGAGGAGAACTTCGACGAATTCTACGACCTCACGATGGAGGCGGTCCTGGATTCCCTCGAGAGGACCGCGAAGGCCGGAGAGGACTGGATGACAGAGGACACCTCTATGGCCGATTTCACCGGTATCCTGTTCGAGCGCTTCGAGTCGCTGTGCGAGCAGGACTTCATGTGCGACCTCACCCTCAGGATCGGAACACTCGCCGATTCCCTGGAATCCGCACTCATGGGCGGCGCCCTGATCAAGGAGATCATGATAATCGTTCTTGACTACATGTCCGCAAACATCTACGTGGTGGATCAGCAGCAGCTCACCAACAACGCCAAATCATCCGTCGAGGCGATCGATGCAAGGATGCAGGAGATGGCCCAGGACGGTTCAATGTCTCCTAACACGGTGAAGATATGGGGTTCCGGATTCGTAGAGTTCCTGCAGATGATGCTGGACGAACAGGACACCCTCATAGCGGAGTATTCGGATGAACAGCTCTTCCAGCTCTGCGACTACTGGGGAGCCAACGAGTACGGCGATGTGTTCGTGATGCTCCAGGATGCGTTGGATTATCACACCGGATATATGATGTCCGGGAAGCGCAACAAGGGTGTCCTGAAGAAGAGGGACAAGGCCCTCGCCGATTATCAGGAGGCGTTCGCAAGACCCCTCAAGGAAGGATTGCCGATAATGAAGGAGAACGGAGAGAAGGACTGCGACAGGGTATGTCCGGACTGCGGCAATTTCCTGAAGGCGGATGAGACCGGATTCATAGAGTGCGAATGCGGATTCAGGACCAGGATCGTTACAGATGCGATCTACGACCTCCCGGAGAATGTACCTGAACTGGTCATCATGACTAAGAAGGCGTTCCTGGACAGGGACCCGATGATGCTGAACAACCTGGGGGAGAGGATCCTGGAATTCGAACATGACAACTGGCACGGATTCACGGCCCTGGGCGAATCGTGTCTGCTCGACGGTCAGCTCAGCGAAGGTATCGTCATGTTCATCGAGGCAGCAAAGCGCCTGGATTACAAGAGCAAGGCGGAGTTCAGCGATATCCTCGTCGAAGAGCTTGCAATGGCCATAATCAACGTGGATTCCGACCCGGGTACCTTCCCGATATTCATCACAGAGCTCTTCAACGAGATCGATGACACACCTGTCTGCGACTGTGACATTCCGAAGAGGCTCTTACGCAGGGTCGCTGAAGGGAAGGTCGAGGATGTCATCAAGGGTTCGTGTATCATAATGCTGATGATTCCGACTATAAGCTACGAGATACGCAACAACGCCAGCCTCAGGTACCAGAGGAACCTGATGGCGGACTTCAGCGAACTGTGCAAGAATGTGCTGACGGACCTGGAATCCGTGAAGGCTGATGTCTTTGGTGTGAAAGATGATCTCGTAGTCTTGACATGCATGCTCAGGGACCTCACTGCCTATTTCGCGGACAGGGTGGATGCGAAGACATCCTCAATGGACGATGAGAGGATCGGATTCATGGCAGGTAAGTTGGCCGGCGACGAGGGTTACAAGCCCATGGTACTGGAGCTGATGGATAACATCTACATAGAGCCCGACATTACATACGATCCGAAATCCAATTCCATGCTCAAGGCGAAGCACGGTATCGATCGCTATCTGGAGAATTATCTGGAAATGGCCAACTCAAATTAAATACGGGATAAACATCGGAGCAGATTGTAAATGGCGACCATCGAGGAGCAGATTAAGGAGTTGGAGGAGCAGATCTCCAAGACCAAATATAACAAGGCTACCGAAGGTCACATTGGTAAACTCAAGGCGAAGATCGCCCGCCTCAACGAAGAGGCGGAGCAGAGACGTGCCTCCAAGAGCGGGAACACGAAGGGTTTCTACGTCAAGAAGGCAGGTAATGCTACGGTCGCCCTGGTGGGATTCCCTTCCGTGGGAAAATCCACACTTCTCAATCAGCTCACCGGAGCGAAGTCCGAGGTAGGAGCATATCACTTCACCACTTTGGATGTCGTACCCGGAGTCATGGTCTACAACCACGCCAAGATCCAGATCCTGGATATGCCCGGACTGATCAAGGATGCTTCCCGCGGTAAGGGAAGGGGAAGGGAGGTCATCGCTGCCGCAAGGTCAGCGGATGTCATCCTTCTTGTGGTCGACATCTTCAATCCGAACATGAACGTCCTGTTCAAGGAACTGTACAATGCGGCCATCCGTCTCAATCAGACGAAGCCGGACGTCGTCATCACTCCTTCCGACCACGGAGGAATCCTCGTCAAGCCTACGGTGAAACTGACGAAGATCACAACCGAGACCATAAAGGACATGACGGCTGCATACGGACACATCAACGCTACAGTCGTCGTCCGTGAGGATATCGATGTCGAGCAGATGCTGGATGTCCTAGCAGGCAACAGGGTGTACATCAAGGCCATAATGGCAATCAATAAGGTCGACCTTGCAAAGCCCGGACAGCTGGAAGAGGTCCTTGAAATGCACAAGCAGTTCCGTTGTATTCCAGTATCCGCAGCTACCGGTTACGGCATAGAGGAGCTGAAGCAGGGATTGTACGATACCATCGACATGATTCGTATCTTCCTCAAGCCTCAGGGTCAGGAAGCTGATCTGGACATCCCTCTGATCGTCAAGCGCGGCAACACCGTCGGAGATGTGTGCGAGCTCATCCACAGGGATTTCAAGAACAATTTCAGATACGCTATGATCTGGGGAGACAGCGCTAAGTTCCCCGGACAGACCGTAGGTCTGGATCATAAGGTCATGGACAAGGATATCCTTTGTATAATCGTGAAGAGGACCTGAGGGGATTCCCTGCAGATCCGTTTTATTCTCAACAGGAGAACTGTTTTCCAAGTTCCTTGATCCTTCCGACCACGGAATCGAGTTTCTTATGGTCCATGTTGGGGTTCAGAAGGGTGAACTTCAGCATGACCTTGCCGTCCTTGACGGTCTGACCAATGATAGTACCTTCGCTCAGGAGCTGTCTCCTGACCTTCTTGTTGACCTCGTCGCCGGCCTTCAGTGCGAAAACGACGGATGACAGTTCGGGTTCCACAGGAGCGATGAACTCCGGGTCCTTGGAGATGCTTCCGTAAAGGTATGATGCATTGTCAACGGCCGTATCGATGATGTCGCCGTATCCGTTCCTTCCCCTGGTCTGGAATGCCATGAAGACCTTCAGCGCATCGAACCTGCGGGTAGTCTGCATCGACTTTCCGACGAGGTTGATGTAACCGTCCTCCTCATCCTCCTCGCGGTTGAGGTAGTCGGCATGGAGCTCGAAGCACTCCAGGAGACTCTTGTCCTTCACGAGAATGGCGGAGCATGAGATGGGCATCAGGAACATCTTATGAAAGTCCACAGTTATGGAATCGCACAAGGATATTGCGGACAGTCTGTCCTTGTATTTCCTGCTCATTATGAGTCCGGATCCGTATGCGGCATCCGCATGGAGGTGCATCCCGTACTTGTCACAGAGTTTCCTCATGCCTGCCGCATCATCTATGGAACCGAAGTCGGTGCTTCCCATGGTGGCGACTGCGCAGTATGGGTAGAGTCCTGCCGCTACATCCTCCTCCAGCATCTTCTCGAATGCCTCCAGGTCGATCCTGCATCTGTCGTCGACTGGGATCTTGCGTACCGCGTTGTATCCCATACCGAGTATGTGCGATGCCTTGTCCATGGAGAAATGTGAGATCTCTGATGTGTACACACGCAGCTTGTTATACTCCGGGGGAAGTCCGTTGAGCTTGACATCCCAGTTGAACTTCTGCTGGCAGTACCAGTCGCGTGCCGCTATGATTGCAGATATGTTGGACTGGGAACCTCCCGATGTGAAGCATCCGTCACCCGATCCCGGGAATCCGAACAATTCTAGGAGACCGTGGACCATGCTCTCCTCCATCTCTGTGGCGGCGGGTCCCTGGTCCCAACTGTCCATGCTGCTGTTGAAGCATGAGATGATCAGTTCGGAGCATATCGTCTCCGTGAGCACAGGCGAATGGAGATGAGGCATGTACTGGGTGGACCATGTGCGGAGCATGTGGGGGAGGATGATCTTCTTGGTCTCCTCCAGCACTGCTTCGAATCCCTTTCCTTCATCCGGAAGGAATCCCAGCGATGTGATCTTCTCCCTGAGCTCATAGGGCCCCATTCCGGAATAGGCACTACCGTCAGAATATGAATCCAGTATGGCCTTCAGGGTCTCCTCTATCATCTGGGAGAATCTCTCCTTGACCTCTTCGGTCTCGGTGAGCAGATACGGATCACTGCTTCTTGACATCCGCATCGACCTCTTTCACGACCTTTGAGAAGATCGCCAGTGCCTGGTCGATCTCGTCGTCCGTGATGGTCAGTGCGCAGAGGCATCTCATAACGGATCCGAAGCGTCCGCCCTTCTCCATGATTAGGCCGTTCTCCAGACAGAGGTGCTGCACGCGTGCAGTGATGTCCCCGTCGGGCATGGGTGTTCCCATGATGTCCTTGGGTCCGTTGGGGTTGATGAACTCGATACCGAGCATCAGACCTGTTCCGCGGACATCCCCGATGATGGAGACCTCGTCCTTGAGCTTCATGAATCCGGCCTTGAGGCGGTCTCCCTTGCGGGCGACCTCATCGAGGAAGCCGGGCTGCTTGATTCTGTTGATCACGATGGAACCTGCGGCCATAGCCAGCTGGTTCCCGCGGAATGTTCCTGCGTGGGCCCCCGCGGTCCATGCGTCGAGCTTCTTGTCGTATACGACGACGGACATGGGCTGTCCTCCTCCGATGGCCTTTGAGATAAGGATGACATCGGGGACTATGCCGGCGTGCTCGAATGCGAAGACCTTTCCTGAACGTCCCATACCGCACTGAATCTCATCGCAGATGAGGGGGATGTCTAGTTCCTTCGTGACCCTTCTGACGGCCTGGAGGAACTCCGCGGGTGCGGGTATGACTCCTCCCTCTCCCTGGATGGCTTCCAGGATGACCGCTGCGGGCTTGATGACACCGCTCTCGGGGTCCTTCAGGAGTCTCTCAAAATAATTGATGCAAGCCTTGGTACCTGCCTCTCCGCCGAGTCCCATGGGGCAACGGTAGGAGTAAGGGTAGGGCATGAACTGCACTCCGGGCATGATGTTGGGCACCTTGCTCTTGGCGTTCAGGTTACCCGTGAGTGCCATCGCACCGTGGCTCATTCCGTGGTATCCGCCGGAGAATGCTATGACTGTGCTCCTTCCGGTAGCTGTCTTGCACAGTTTGATGGCGGCTTCGGTCGCGTCCGATCCCGAGGGGGAACAGAACTGGACCTTCGCCTTCTTGGCAAGCTCCGGAGGGACGATCGAGAACAGATTCTCGACGAACTCATCCTTCTTAGGAGTAACGAGGTCCAGTGTGTGGAGTGATGCTCCGGACTGGATCAACTCGATCATTGCCTGGCTCACTTCGTCATCGTTGTGACCAAGGGCCAGTGTACCTGCACCGTTCAGGAAGTCGATGTAGCGTTTGCCTTCGACATCCTCCACCCAAGAACCCTTTGCTTTCACGATGGCAACGGGGAATTTGCGCGGATAGCTCCTAGCTGAGGACTCGTAGTCCTGCTGGCGCTCGATGAAGTATGCGTTCGTCTGTTTAGTCATTAGTAAAGTGTACCCCCACATTGCTTTTAACCATTGCCCTCCCTGGGGGACAGATTAGGGCGTTCGGGGGTTTTCACCACCCTTCAGGCACCTTTGAATCGAGTACCTTGTAGAATGATTCCAGATTGGAGATCGGTTCAGAATATTCGACTTTCAAAACAGATGAGTCAAGTTCCCTTCTCGCCTGTTCGGCTGAGGGCCCGTCGAATGCGATGAACAGCGGGATGACACGGATATGTTTTGTACCTTGCTTCTTGAAATCGGTGATCGCATCCTGTACGGTCCTTCCGTGGTGGCAATATGCTGTGGTGGTTCTCCAACCTGCTAGTTCGAGTCTGGATGCGTAGAATCTGGCCGTATCGGAGCATTCCCTGTTCTTCGAACCGTAGGAAATCAGAAGGATGCTCGTGTTGTCGTCTGGTGTACCCTCCCTTTCAATCAGCTCGTCCGCAACAGCATCGTTCTTTCCGAGTGCGGTGGCGAACCTGGTTGCGACATCCTTTCCATTCATTATCCTCCACGAGCCGCAGTTGTCGGGCAATCCCAGCTTCTTGGGCATCTCCCATACGGTCATCCTGCCTTCGGATATGGAAAGAGGGAGGATCACGAAGGTATCAATGCCATCCATGTTCATGCGTTCCATGACCTCATCAGAAGAAGGCTCCCCGTGATGGAAGGCGATGTTGACATTCTTCCTCCTGTTACCCATCAGGTATTCCGCGCACCTTTCCGCAACGGCATTCTCTCCGGCCGAGTCCGCATGCTGTCCGAGGACGATAATTCCGGTCTTCATCATCGGTAACACTAATTTCAATTACATAACATATCGTATGTCTTAAATTGTAATTCGTGTTACTGGGCATCATGGCATACGGTTACGTAACGAATGAGGATCCCGAGGTCCAGAGAAGCTTCGCTAGACAGGTATACGGACACGAGATATGGCTGGGCGATGTTTTCCGTGAGGATGATGAGATCTGCGTGTACGGACTGTACGGTCACAAGATGGTGCCCGACAAGCCCATGCCGTCCGATTATGCTCAACCAGTCCTGTATGGCGACGAAGGACGTCTCAAGAACCCCTACAGGGAGATTGTGAAGGATCCACACGGGTGGAAGTTCTGTTTCGAGGACGTAGGTGCTGATGTCTACACTCTGTACGTCGATTCCAACTCCACATGGGTCACCGACGAGAGCGGATGGCACCGCGGTGTCAAGAGGGATTTCTCTGAGACCAAGTATTCCGGTGCGTTCAACATGGTCGCGAAGAGGATAATCTCCAAAGATGGAGTCAATCCGGGTTCTGTCATACACGCGACCCTTGAGATCATGCCAGAGAAAGCGAAGTTCACGGTCGGTCAGGATGCTGTCCTTAGGGTTCTCTACGAGGGCGAACCGCTCCCGAACTACAAGGTCCTGTGCTACTGTGAAGGCAGCGATGAGGTAGAGTTCTTCAAGACCGATTCCGAAGGAGTCCTCAGGTATCCCATTGGATCCAAGGGCAAGTACATATTCATAGTCAAATACACGGATGAGGACAAGAAGGTGGACGAGGAGTTCGACGAGACCGCCTTTACCACGACCCTGACCATGGAGGCCGATTGATCTGCTCAGAGTGATATCAACTGGAAAAGGAGGAGTGGGAAAGACCACGACCATCTCCACATTGGCGACGATGATGGCCAAGGAGGGCAAGAGGGTGCTGGTGTTCGACACCGATCCCAGCATGAACCTCGCCATGACCCTTGGGATTCCGTATCAGAATACACCTACGATCACCGAGCACAAAGAGGAGATCAGCGAGGAATTGGACGACATGGACGAGGAGAACGTCATGGCCGTCGGAAAGAACATCCTCGATAATTATTCGAAGATCAACAAGGACGGCATCCGCATCATTATCATGGGTGCGATCCCAGAGGAGGGGAACGGCTGTCTCTGTTCCGCAGTGGCCATCGTGAAGATCCTGATGAACTACGTCGATTCGGACAGATGCCCCGAGACGTACGATGCGATATTCGTGGATTCACAGGCAGGTCCGGAGATCCTCGGAAGAGGTCTCGCCAAGGACTTCGACTGCAATCTGATCATGACCGAGCCCACTCCGAAATCGGCAGAGGTCTCGAAGCAGGTCGCATCACTAGCGAAGAGGCTGGGCATCACGATGAACCTCCTGGTCATAAACAAATCGGAGCGCGAGGACGATATCAGAAAGGTAGCTGAACTCGTGGGTCTCGATCCGGAGAACGCCGCACGCATCCGCTACGACCACAGCGTAATAGACGCCGATTGGAACAACGAGTGTCTTCTGGACACCTATCCAGAATGCGATGCGATAAAGGACATCTTTGCTATCAAGAACAAATTGGAATCAATCAAGAGGTAAACGACATGTGCGAGTTCACAGTATATCTGAATGGGAAATCCGACAGCGACGTCATCGCTACAAACGTAATCAAATCGAAGATCAAGGAAGGACACATCTCCATGATGGACAGCTCCGGGAAGACCTATAGGGTCGACAACGCGGAGATCGTGACAGTCGATTCGATCATGGCCGAGATGCATCTTAAGTCCGTTGCGTGATAACTTGATGGAGGACATCGTGAAGGGAGGCGACCTCGAAAAGCTGGTTGCCGATTCCGCAGCGTTAAAGGAAGCCGTCGAGGGATTCATGGCGATGTTCGACCGCGAGGTCTATGATTGCATCCTAGCGACCGATAAGGTTTCGTCCATGTTCGCCGCCGTCATCGCCGACAGGATGGGAAGATGCGTGGTCCTTTCACCTGAAGATGTTGGTAAGCGCAGGACCATCATAATGTCCGATTCGCTCGGAGACGGTAAGTCCCTCAAGGAATGCGCCGAGAGGATAGAATCCGAAGGCGGAGAGGTCCTTCGCATCGGTTGTATAGTAGAGAGGAAGGACGAGGGTGCGAGGAAGAGCAAGATCATCAGACCGTATCCGTTCGAGGCCCTCGTAGAATTCTGATGAGGTGCCGTCCGATATCGGGCCCACCATCAGATTCTTTTCACTGCAGATTCCGATAGAACCCTTCTGCCCAATCCTTTGTGGACAGCGCATGCTGGTGCATGTATGTGCCGACTGTATTCTTGAAGATCAGACCATCCTTCCTGTCGATGATACCCTGGCCGCGCTTCACATCGAAACCGAACCTGTCGCTTCCGGAAGCTGTGACTTCGGAGTAATGGTACTCGTGGGCACGTATGCTGCCTTTGAAGAGTGGATTGTCCGGAGTTGCATCGGCCATAACATATGTGGGGCCGTGGCGCTTGTTAACGAATACCGAATCGCAATCGAAGACGCCTATTATATCGTGTCTTGCTCCGGTTTTATCTATCATCCCGGAACAGAGACTCATCAATCCTCCGCATTCTCCGAGGATAGGCTTCCCGTCCTGTGCCATGTTCCTGACGCCGTCAAGGAAATCCCCGTTCCCGGATATCTCTGCCGTATGCAGTTCGGGGTATCCTCCTCCGAGATAGACCGCATCCGCATCTGGAAGTCTGTCACCTGCGACGGGGCTGAATCTCTTGATCCTGAATCCTGATGCCTCCAGGCATTCCAGGTTCTCCCTGTAGTAGAAGCAATATGCATCGTCGAACGGTACTGCGATATCCGCCATAGCATCCCTCTTCACATAGGGTGATGTAGTGGGAAGCTCGGAATCGGTCGATTCGGCTATGTCCATGAGCACATCGAGATCCAAAGTATCGACGAGTCTCTCGAGTGTCTCTACCCCGGAACGCTCATCGTCGACGATGGTGTTCAATCCCAGATGCCTCTGGCCCAACGTGTTCTCCCTGTCCTTCCTGATCTTTCCGACGACCTTCACATCCTGGCAGTAGGCGGACATTGCGACATCCAGCTTCTCGGAGTGCTGTGAACCGGACACCTTGTTCAGGATAACACCGGCTATATTCACATCCGGATCGAACGATCTGAATCCGTTGATTATCGCAGCGGTGCTGCGGGTTAGTGAACCTGTATCCACGACAAGGACAATAGGCAGGTCCAGCAGCTTTGCGATGTATGCAGTGGAACCTATGTCTGAATCCCCTGCGAATCCCTCGTACAGTCCGCGGACCCCTTCGATCACACAGACGTCGGAATCCTCCGATGCATAACCTACGAGATTGCGAAGAGTATCATCGTCCATCAGGAACGAATCCAGGTTCCTAGCGGGACGGCCTGTGGCGGCAGAATGGTACATCGGGTCGATGAAATCCGGTCCGACCTTGAATCCCTGGACCTTGTACCTCTTCGACAGGAGGGACATGATCCCGGTGGTAACCGATGTCTTTCCAACACCGCTCCCGGTCCCGGCGATGACGAATCCCTTCAATCAGATCAGCTCCCTCAGGGTCTGTGCCGTCTCCAACGTCACGATGCCTTTGGCACCCATGACCATCCCGTGGCTTCCGGCCTCTCCGACGGCGGTGAATCCCTGTTCGAGATAGTTGGAGAGTTCACGCGGCTGGTCAGTGACCAGTACACAGCTGTCATCCAGGAAGGGGTATGCATGGCAGATGCCCAGTATGACTGTCAGATCGGGTGAGAATCCTTTCACCGCTTCATGCATCTCTTCTCCGACGACAGCATATTCGTCGAGTCCGCCGATGATGCTATCGATCTTGACTCCGTTGGAATCCAGATCGCGGAGGATGTCCAAACAATATCCTCTGATCCTCGGCAGACCTTTTTCTGAATCTAAGTTCGCAACGAAGAACGTCTGTCCTTCGAGCTTCTCCCTGGCCCTGTCGACAGCTTCGAAGATATCAGCGAAACGATAGGCCAACTCCTTCTTCGCTATCATAACCACTGCGACCTTTCCGCCCTTCGACAGTGTGTCGATGATCCTTCTGCACACAGAGAGTTTGGTAGGGCTCTCAGCAGGTCTCAGATATGCCCTTCCGGCCATGCCCTTGTTCTTCTCCAGGGCCGTTGCAGCCTTCAGCAATTTGGATTGGCGGTCGCATTCCTCCTGCGGTATGATCCCAGCATTCGCTCCCGCCTTCAGTGCGCGTATCGCACCCTCGGTGTTGTTGTCCATGCATCCGTGGCAGTCGATTGCGAAACAATTGGTATCTCCGAGATCGACCCTTCCGATGGTGGCCTTGATATCGTCGCCGATGATAGTGCTGGCGCATGTGCCTATCACGGCCATCGTATGAGGATCAAATCTCTCCTTGGCCTCCCTCAGCGCCTTCTCCAGTTGGGGTCCTCCGCCGAATATGAGGTCGTTGTCTTTCATGGACGATGTGACCACACGCACGCCCGCGTTCTCCAGCGGCCTCGATGCCATGAACGAACATCCTGCGGGACCATGCATGACAATCACGTCCACGTTCATGTCCCTCGCGGTGTACATCGCCGCGACGATGGGATTCGGACGGGGGTGGAAGACGTCGCTCATTGGTATCCTTCCTTGGTCATGCGGATGACCGTCCTCACGCCTTCGGGTATCTCCGGTTCCGTTCCGTCACCGGGTGTGACAATGAGTCCTGCCCCGTACTTTTTGACTACATCCTCGATAAGATCGCGGTCGAGCTTGTCGCAGACCTTCTTGGAGACGGGGTCTATGATCACCAGAGCATCATCGAGACAATCCATGGCCTGAAGGGTCTTCAGAGTGCGTTCGACGGACATGTGCGAGATCCCGGGGTTGCGCTCGACGATGTATCTCACATCGCCTTCGTACTTCACCTCGCCTCTTCCGGCAACGCCTTCGAAGGAGGAAAGTGCTTCGAGCACTGTTCCCGCAGGGATGTTCATGGCATCGCAGACCTCCAGTGCCATGTCCATAGCTTCCAGATATTGCAGCGCGAGATAGTTGCCCTTGAGCTCGATCTCATGGATGCCCCTGTAATCTACCGAGACCTTCAGAGGTTCCCCGTAGACCGGTTTCCCGATGATCGTGACTTTCTTTTTGCAGAGTCTGAGAGGTCTGCCGTATGCGGACCATATGTCCTCTTCGGATTCTAGGACGATGTTTGTGTTACTTGTGAGAATATCCTTCTTGGCCTCTCTGGCCTTCCTGCTCTTCCTGGCGATGCCGTAGTCCTCGAGCAGGTTGGTTATGCAGGCTATGTCCGCCTTGCCGGAGCCTCCCAGGGATACCTCGCATACCATCACGTCGTAATCCCCATCCGGAAGATCGAGGAGATACGGGGGAGCGATGCTCTTCAGCTCCTTAAGATCGAGGCCTTCCTTCGTGAAAGGTCCAGAACCGCGGGATGATCTCAGATAGACCTTCTTTCCCGCATAAGCGAGGATATGGGATATCAGATAACATGTGCTCGTCTTCCCTTTGACACCGGTCACCTCGATCCTGAACCTCCTGTCGTCCATGAAGCGGTTGACCGCCTGGGAATACCAGATCCTTGAATCGTATGTGCATCCTTCGAGGAAGACGTCCGGACAATGACACGGCATGGATACGAGGTCGTAGTGTCCCGGAGGAGGGTTCCCGACGCAGACTTCCGCGCCCATCCCCTTCAGGGATTCCAGCATCTCTTGGCTTGCGATCCTGTATACGTCGCAGACTGTTACCTCATATCCTTCCTTCTTGAAGAGCGGTGCCAGGATCTGCCCTCCGTGCGTCATGTCCAGTAGTAGAACCTTCATTCTCCCAGATACTCCCTTGCCTTTTGGTCGAGCACATCCAGGAGACGCGGGTTGGACTCCACGGGACGTGCGTAATAAACGTTGATCTTCCTTCCGTTGACCTCGATATTCCCGCCGCTGCTGTACGGTTCGATACCGATCTTCTGAGGTATCTCCCTGCTCGGGTGGATACCCAAAGCGATGAAGAGCGGGATGGCTATTATCCTGTCAACGCCTTCCTTCTCGAGTTTGTCCAGAGCTTCGGGGATGGTCGGTTCGCAGAATTCGTTGAAGGCGTATGCCACATGCTTGTAACCTCTTGCGGCAACCCTTTCGGCGTTCATCTGGATTGTCTTCATGTTGGACAGTGCCTTGAACCTGGTACCGTGACCAAGTATGAGGATTCCGCAATCCATGTTCCCGTTGGCATCAGCTATCTTGTCACAGATGATGTCGGTGAGCGTGAAGCTGCTGTCGAACGCAGAAGCAATGGAGATGGAAACCTCCTTTCCGTTGACGATGGTCTTTCCGGAATCCGATCTTCCCAGACCGAGTTTCTCAGGGATGAGCTCCTTCGTCAGCGTACCTTCCGAGATGTAGTACGGTATCGCCACGATTTCGTCCACGCCCTCATCCGCCATCTGCTTCAGCGCATCCGGGATAGAGGGCTCGTTGACCCTGAAGAATGCCTTTCCGACATGTTCCCATCCTCTACATCTCATCCTGTTGACCTGTGTATCGAGGATCTCCGATAGATTCCCGTTCCTTGTTCCGTAACCTATTATAAGTACCCCTTTACTCACAACCGTCACATCCTGTGTACTCCAATCTCAGTCCGCCGGAGATGTCCTCCGAGCGCGAGTATATGGTTTTGGCCAACTGGCGGTATAATCCAGCCATCTCGGTATCAGGTGCTCCGGAGATGACCGTAGTATCGCGCTTCTCGCAGGTCTGGACCGTTGGGGACCTCGGAAGTCTGAATATGACGTCCGTCCCGATGGTCTTCGCCGCATCCGAGATGAGGTCATCCTCGTTCTCGACCCCTCTCGAATTCTGTATCAATCCGCCGAAACGTGCGTAACCGTCCTGGCGGAAATCGTTGACCGCGGTTGCGATGTTGTTAGCAGCATAAAGAGACATGCGTTCGCCCGATGTCACGACGAAGACATCACGTGCGTATCCGTTGCGGATGGGCATTGCGAACCCTCCGCACACAACATCGCCAAGGACGTCGTAGATTATCACATCGGGTCTGTAGACGTCCATGGCATCCAATCTGTCGAGTTCCTGGAACGCCGCTATGATCCCTCTGCCGGCACATCCTGTACCGGGTCTCGGACCTCCGCATTCCACGCAGAGGACTCCATGTGTGCCCACATGGACCATGTCGTCCAATGTCCTTCCGCTGTTGTCGCGCATGGTGTCCAGTACGGTAGCTATCGGTCCCCCGGTGAGCATGCTGGTGGAATCCGCTTTGGGGTCGCATCCGATCTGCATGACCTTCAGACCCGATTCCGCCAGAGCATCCGAGATGTTCGAGGATGTGGTGGATTTCCCAATTCCGCCCTTACCGTAGATTGCGATCCTACGCATATCATCACTGAGAAACATCAGCCCACGAGGTATTCGCTCGCTTTCATGTCGAGATAATCGGTCAGACGGTTATCGGCCTCGACCGGGCGCGTGTAGCAGAGATTAATCTCTCTTCCGTTGACAGTGATGACACCGCCGTCGCTGTACGGCGGGATGCCGAGCTGCTCTGGGATCTCATCTCCAAGGTGGAGTCCCATCGCTATGAATAGAGGTATCGCGATGATCCTCTTGACTCCCTCCTTCTCCAGGGAATCAAGAGTGTCCTTGATGGAGGGTTCGCAGAACTCATTGAAGGTGTATCTTGTGTGGGAAAATCCTAATGACCTGAGCCTCTCTGCGTTGATCCTGATCGTGCGCATATTGGCCAGCGAAGGATGTCTCGTGCCATGACCGATGATCATGATCCCGCAGTCCCTGTCGCCCTTCACATCCGCGATCTTGTCGCAGAGGATGTGGGCGAGTACCATATCCATGCCGAAGGCAGGTGCGATGCATACCGAGACCTTCTTCCCTTTGACCGTGAGTTCGGACATGTCCGAGGCCATTCCGAGCTTTTCGGGGATCAGCTCCTTTGTCAGACTTCCTTCCGCGATATAATAAGGGAGGATGACGACGTTGTCCACGCCCGCATCGACAAGCCTCTCGAGTGCTTCAGGTATCGTAGGACTACTGACCCTGAAGTAACCGATTTCCACATGTTCCCAGCCTCTGGCGATTAACCTTGCCGCCTGTTTCTGCAGGATCTCTTCAAGATTTCCTTTTCTGGTACCGTACCCTGCTATCATGATTCCGTTCGTCATCTGTCCGACCTTCTGAATGTTCGGCAATAATACCTATCGTATTATAAACTTAATTTCTTCGTGTTACTATTTATGTTATTAAAATTCAATTAGTAATACTATGCCTCGAATATGTTAAATATATCAATTGTATTCAATTGAATTGAACACAACCGAGATGGTACAAATGGCAACGAAAGAAGAAATCATTGCAGGCCTGAACATGATCGTAACCGACCTCTCACAGCAGGCAGACGGACACATGATCGTCTCCAGGTACATGGCAGCAGCAGGATACAACAAACTCGCAGACAAGTACGCAGAGCACGCAGAGGAAGAGAGGGGCTACGTCATCCAGTGCATCGACAGAATCCTTGACCTCGGCGGATGCGTCAAGAACGAGGCAAAAGCTGAGAAACCCGTCTCCAACGACCCTATCGAATGGATCAAGATTGACCTTCAGATCTCCAAGGACGGACTCGCAGCACTCAAGCAGCTCACCGATGCTGCACACGGAGACTACGCTACCTACAAGATCCTCGTGGACTACTACAACGACGAGGAAGAGGACATGTACTGGGCAGAGCAGCAGCTCGAACTGATCGAGAAGATCGGTGTGCAGAACTGGCTCGTCCAGCAGCTCTGATAATCATAACAAGGGAGGGGAAACCCTCCCTAAAACGTTTACAAATCACAAACGGTGTACACCAATACCGGCTGCAAAGAGTCAACAGGCCGGCACTGGTGCCGACAATCGTATCTGGATAATACCAAGTTCCGGTAATTCCAAATTCTGTGTCCTTTCCGATCTGATGTAGAATGCGGTCCTTTTCGCACCGATGCCCATCGTAAGGATCTTTCCGTCGGTTTCAAGGATATCGAATATCGATCTTACCCTGTGGACGGACATCATTAGCTGTCTCGATATCTCCAATACGTTCCCGTTGCGGTTAACACGCAGATACTCGAGAACTATATCGGTCCCCTGAGTGACGGTCTTAGCGGTATTATCGAGAGAGGGGAGCTGTATGCTGAAGTCGTCGCTGCCGCTTATCACCACAGGGATGAGTCCCGAGGTGCAGTAGCATCCTCTTATCAATCCCATCCCCCTGCCGATCATCTTCGCATAACCTAGATTCTGGAGGAGCATCGATGTCTTCGCGTTCCTGGGAACTGTCGAATACATCCGGTCCATTTCTGGTCTCTCCTTCACGCCCCCGGGTGATCTTATGGTCATCAGGTCCTCTGTGTACTCGATGACGATGTCCTGTCCGAGCGAGGGGTCGAAATGCATCACGGCATTGACCAGCGATTCCTGTATCGCTGTTCCCGGGAAGCGCTTGAATTTGGCGACCTTCGATTCGAGACTGACGAATGGTGTCGTCTCCTTGATGTCCAACAGGCATTCGCGCATTTGGATGACGAGGGGTCCGAAGTAGATATGCTCTTTATTCCCTGCCTTCACGGTTATGTGCCAAGGGCACTGATCCGCAAGCATTAGTGCGAAGTTGTTGTAGATCTTCGATCTTGCGTACACCCCGTCCGGGAGTGAGCTCTCACCCCAGTATTTCCTAGCGAAGTCGCGATAGGTCTTGAAGGTCATTTTCTGTCTGTCTGCCGGTAGGTCCTCGAATGGTATGGACATAGGTCTGCCGACCCCAGGTCGTTATTTGAATTATAGTTAGAGGTTTAACAATATTATATTTGCATAACAATTTGTAACAAAAAAGTTAACAGATAAATAATAGCCAAACACATCCCATATCCAGGTGATAAAGAATGGCAGGTATACCCACAGAAATTATCGACCTCGTGAACGCAAAAGAGTCAACGAAGCTCCTCGTGACAGCTTCTTCCGAGGGCCAGCCCCACGCTATCGTCTGCGGAAGTATCTTCGTAACCCCTGACGGAAAGGCAGGAGTCGGAGAAATCCTCATGAAGAGGGCAGCGAAGAACCTGAAGGACACCGGCAAGGCGGCACTCTCCATCTCTGCAGGACCCAAGGCATACGAGCTGATCCTCAAGAACCCCGCACGCGCGGACAGCGGTCCCATTTTCGAGGATATGAAAGCCAAGATGGCACAGGCAAATCTCCCCTGTTTCGCAGTTTGGACATTCGACGTCGCAGAGATCTGGGACGAGGGTGCCGGACCCAACGCAGGAACCAAGATCTGCTGATGACAATACGGTCCCTCCAGGGACCCTTTTTATCTTTGTTCCAACATTACATTATCATGTCAGTTCTTGAAGAATACCTGCCGGAATGGTTCTTCGAGTACCTTTCACCCATTGTCCTCATCGCAGGAGGAATAATGGCGCTTCTGATCGTGTTCCTTTACCTGAAGGACAAGGATTCCGCCTGGTACAAGCTTGCGGTCACGGTCGGAGTTGTGATGGGTGCACTCATTGCCGTCTTGGCGGTCGTAGAAGGGTATCATGCACAGACGTACACTCTGATCCTCATAGCCGTAGCGGCCTTCACATTGATCATAAGGCCGTTCCGCGAGGTACACATCGCAGTCATCATCGGACTATTCGTAATGGTCCTGGTATACATAGTGCTCGGAAGGCTCAACGGTCAGGAGGTCGGAGGAGTCGATCTCACCGTCCTGGCGGAGGGCTGGCCGAGGATACTCATCGCATTCGTTGCCGGTTCCATAGTATTCGGAATGCTGAGGTTCGCAGAGGCCATCGTGAAGCTCTTCGGAGGAATATTCAACTTCTGGCCCATCCTGTTCATACTCGGAATCATCTGTATCGCGGAGGCCGTCTGCATGATGCTGGGTTATGGATCCATATTCGACTACATCAGGGACATCCCATGGCCTAAACCGGAAGATATACCGGTTCCGAAGTTATGAGGTGTTAAACAATTTGCAAGGCTATCATCCAGCATCTCCAAAATCGTGAACTGAAGCTAAATTTGAGGGCAACAACCTTTAAATTATAGTAGCCGATGGAGGGGAAGAGTGGGCTCGTGGCTTAGCCAGGATATAGCGCTGGCCTTCTAAGCCAGACGCCTCGGGTTCGAATCCCGACGGGCCCGCCTGGATGCATCACCTAATGATGACAAATCCAAGGGAGAATCGAAATGAAGAGAGGCTCACGCGCCTGGAAGAAACGCGGTAACCAGCGTTGGAAATGGCGCAAAAAGAAAATGAGAAGAAGAAAGAAAGAAGCGAAGATGCGTAAGCAGTGATTTGCATTTGCATCATCACTCTCCAGGGGGTATAGGCTAACCTGGCAGACTGGCGGGCTCCAGTTATTGAGCGTGATTGTAAATGGGTTTGCTGACAGTTGATGATTAACTGGAGCGATGACTCATTGATTCCGCGGGAGGTAGCTCCTCCCGTAGTGGAAACCCGCTGACGGGGGTTCAAATCCCTCTGCCCCCACTCACGCATCTTTGTTGCTTCTTCTTTGGCACCTTCGGGTGCCGATTAACCTTCTTCCCGTTCATCGGATTTTCTAATGATTCAGGATAGATACTATGAAGGCTGGGATGTTCGCTGTTCTCGCAGTATTGGTGGTCGTTCTGTCCGGTCTCGGCTGCGCCTTCGCGGATTCTCATGGCCATAAGGACATCGGTGTCGCTTGGCGCGGGGTCGATGCGGAATCATACGTCTACACACTGAGGGCCATAGAGGTAGCAGGCGGTAATGTCGTCGAAATGGATCAAATAATCTGTTATGATCTCGAATACGATAGCGGAGGGAATCTGATTTCAGGTGTGGATGAAAATGGGATCTTGACTGAGGAAGCTGCTGATATTGTGAAGAACGGCACTTGGCAAAACTCGAACGTCGTAGATGTCGTAGGCGATTTGACGACCATAGTTTTCACAGGCGGGGAGGATATCTGCCCCTCGTTCTACAAGGATCCTCAGGAATGGCATGGTATCGAAGAGGATAAGGCATATAATGCAAAGAGGGATGTTTCGGACTATCTTCTCATGTCATACTGTCTGGACAACAATATCAACGTGCTGGCGATATGCAGAGGAATGCAGATGCTCTCCGTTGTCTCTGGAGCAAGTATGGTCCAGGATCTCTCGCAGTATTTCGAAGATATGGGTATCGAGTATCATTATGAGCATAGGAATCAGGCACCATATCCAGGAGGATACAGGGATTATGCGCCACATGAGGTCATAATCGAAGAGGGTTCACTTCTTTATGAAACAGCAGGCACCACAGCCCTTTACGGATGCCCGTCATGGCATCATCAGGCCGTCAAGAGTGTAGAGGGAACGAATCTTTCAGTTACCGCTTCAACAATCACAGAAGGCGTGCCTATCATCGAAGCGGTGGAAAGGGTGGATAAGACGTTCATCCTCGGGATCCAATATCATCCGGAGGCCGCTGTCTGTAAGCATTTGGATCACGCGGGTAATGAGAACAATTTCATGAATTATCGCACTGCCATTTCGGTGTTCTACTACATTGTGAACGAACTTGACTGATTTTTTCATTTGCGTGTTATACCCATACCCCCAAATGGTATGATATATTGAACCGAAAGGAGGTTAAGCAAATGATAGGAAAGACGATAGGAATGCTGCTGATCATGACAGCTTCGATAGTAGTGCTGCCCATACAGGTGGCAATGTTGGTTAGCAGGAGCCGCGAGTTCAGAGGCTCTACATACCTCAGCAATCTCGCTGTCGCCACAGAGTTCTGCAACTGGCTTGCAGAAAGGCAAGTAACCACAGTCACTGATGAACCAGACAAAAGTACCGAAAGGACGGGGCGCTCATACACCCCGGTCTTCTCGTAAGATCAATTCTTGAAACTGTGTATGGGTGCAGGGATCCTTCCTTCACGGTTGATGAAATCCGCGCATCCGAATTTGTTCACGGGCATTATCTTCGCTTCACCCAGCAATCCGCCGAACTGTGCGAAATCGCCCACATCCTTTCCGATGACCGGGATGAGCCTGACTGCAGTCGTCTTCTGATTGACCATACCGATGGCCATCTCATCCGCTATGATTCCGGATATGGTCGTGGCAGGCGTGCTACCCGGTATCGCGATCATATCCAATCCCACGGAGCAGACGCAGGTCATGGCTTCGAGTTTCTCCAGGGTGAGCGCACCCATCTCTGCTGCCTCCGCCATAGACTTGTCCTCGGTGACCGGAATGAAAGCTCCAGAGAGTCCGCCGACGTAGGATGATGCCATCACTCCGCCCTTCTTCACCTGATCGTTGAGGATGGCGAGTGCAGCGGTCGTACCGGGTGCACCGGCACGTTCCATGCCCATTTCCTGTATGATGTCCGCGATACTGTCCCCTATGGCAGGTGTAGGTGCGAGCGAGAGATCGACGATACCGAACGGTACGCCTAATCTGTTGGAAGCTTCTTTAGCGAACAACTGTCCGACCCTCGTGACCTTGAATGCGGTCTTCTTGATCGTCTCGCAGAGTACCTCGAAGCTCTGACCGTGGATCTTCTCCAACTCATGTTTCACGACACCGGGTCCGCTGACACCGACGTTGATGACCCTGTCCGCTTCTGTCACTCCATGGAATGCACCTGCCATGAACGGGTTATCGTCGGGCGGGTTGCAGAACACCACGAGCTTTGCGCATCCGAGGGAATCATGTTCCTTGGTGGCCTCTGCGGTCTTGATTATGATCTCTCCCATCAGTTTCACGGCATCCATGTTGATGCCTGTCCTGGTGGAACCGAGACTGATGGATGAGCAGACGCGCTCTGTCTCGGCTAGGGCCTGGGGGATGGATTCTATGAGCAGCCTGTCGCTGTTCGTCATTCCTTTCGGGACAAGTGCGGAGTATCCGCCGATGAAGTTCACTCCGACCTCTTTAGCTGCCGCATCAAGTGTATGAGCTATCTTGACGAAATCCTCAGGGGTCTTGCATGCCGCACCTCCAATAAGGGCGATAGGGGTTATGGATATCCTCTTGTTGATGACGGGTACGCCGTACTCGTTACCGATGTCATCGCCGACATTCACCAGGTCCTTGGCGGATTCGGTAATCTTCCTGTAGATTTTCTCGCACAGTTTGTCCAGGTCCGGATCTATGCAGTCGAGCAGGCTGATACCCATGGTGATCGTCCTGACATCGAGGTTCTCATGGGAGACCATGTTGACTGTCTCGAATGCCTCATCGAGCTCTACCATGTTCTCAGATCCTGTGCATCATGTCGAAGATCTCTTCGTGCTGTGCCTTGATGATACATCCTACCTGCTCACCGACGGATTCCAATCCCTTGTTCAGATTCTCGACGGATCCCTCGTACAGATCCGTATCCACGATCATCATCATGTTGATGTATCCTTGGGATGTGGTCTGTTTCAGGTCCAGGATGTTTATGTTGTTCTCGGCGAAGAAGTTACAGACGGTCGCGATGATCCCGACCCTGTCCTTTCCTACCAGTGTAACGATCGTCTTGCTCATATCATTCACCAATCATTAGTTTGTATTCGATTGCATCTACCAGCGCTATAAGACTGGCTACGACCACGTTCTCGGATACCCCGACCGTGGTCCAGCTGTGTTTGCCGTCTGTGGACCTGATGAGTACGCGGACGCCTGCAGCGGTAGCTGACTTCTCGTCCAGGGTACGTACCTTATAGTCCGTGAGCTTCATGTCGTCTATTTCGGGGAAGAACCTTATCAGGGATTTCCTGAGGGCCTTGTCCAGAGCATTGACCGGACCGTTACCGTCTGCGGCCGTCTGCTCCAGTTCCCCTTCGGAATCCAGGACCTTGATGGTGGCCTCCGTGTCCATGTCACCGAGACGGTTGTCTATCATAATCTTGAATCCCTCGACAGTGAATCTTGGTTCCAGCTCTCCTCTGAGCCTTTTGACCAGGAGCTCGAAGCTCGCATCCGCACCTTCGAACTGGTATCCCTTGGATTCCATCTCCTTGATCTTCGTTATGATGTCTGAGGTATCGTCACCGCACTCCAGGTCGAGCTCTTTCAGCTTCTCGATGATGCTGGCCTTGCCTGCCATCTCGGATACGAGGATCTTCCTTCTGTTCCCTACAAGGGATGGGTCGATGTGCTCGTATGTACGGGTGTCCTTGGTCATCGCGGCTATGTGCATCCCGCCCTTGTGGGTGAACGCCGTCTCGCCTACATATGGCATGTCCGGGCGGGGAAGGATGTTGATCAGCTCCCCGATGTTCCTCGAAAGTGCCGTGAGTTTGGTAAGATCCATATCGGATGTCTCGAGACCTGTCTTGTAGACGATGTTGGGGAGTACGGTGCACAGGTTGGTGTTGCCGCACCTCTCTCCCATTCCGTTGACTGTACATTGCACCATCTGGCATCCGCGATCCAGAGCGCATAGCGTGTTGGCCGTTGCCAGGTCGGAATCGTTATGGGCATGGATTCCCAAAGGCAGATCCACTGAGAGCAAAGCATCCTCTGTGGCCACAGCGATCTCCGACGGGAGTGAACCTCCGTTGGTATCGCACAGGACGAGCCATTCGGCACCTCCCATCTGTGCTGCCTTGAGAACGTTGATCGCATACTTCGGATTGGATTTGTAACCGTCAAAGAAGTGCTCCGCATCAAATATGACATGTTTTCCGGAATCGACCAGGAACCTTACGCTGTCCTGGACCATGTCCAGATTAATGTCCAGGGGAATACCCAAGGCTCCCTCCACCTGGAAATCCCATGATTTCCCGAAGATGCAGCACCATTCGGTCCCGGAATCGACGAGTGCTCTGAGATGGGGGTCCTCCTCCGGTGCGATGTCATATCTCCTGGTGCTTCCGAAAGCGACGAGCCTCGTTCTCTTGAGATCGAGCCTTTTGGATTTAGCGAAGAACTCGTCGTCCACAGGATTGGAACCGGGCCATCCGCCCTCTACGAAATCCACTCCGAACTCGTCGAGTGCCTTTAGAACATCGAGTTTGTCCTCTGCCGAGAACAGCACGCCTTCCGTCTGAGCTCCGTCGCGAAGGGTCGTGTCGTAGATGACGATCCTTGTCAACTCAGTCACCGATTCTCTCGTCCATTATGTCGATAATGTCGCTGAGGATGGCAGAAGCTGTCTCGAGCCCTCCCGCACCTACTCCGGAGACGGTGATGGGTCCGGCGTACTCCGTGATGATCTCTGCGGTGTTCAGTGTACCAGGGAGACTCAGCGGGTGTCCGCGGGGGATGAGCCTTGGAGCGACCTCCAGTTTGGTGGGGGAGACCTCTCCGATGAGCCTGATGACCATTCCGTTGTTCTGTGCGAGGGCGACCGCATCCGAGTTGATGCTGGTGATACCGGTGATCTCCACATCGTCCAGTGTGGCGTTCCTTCCGAAGATGGAGTTTGCCAGGATGACGACCTTGCATGCGCTGTCGTAACCTTCCACATCGTTTGTGGGATCGGTCTCGGCATAACCTTGCTGCTGTGCTTCCTTGAGGGCCTGCTCAAAGGGCTGTCCGTCATCCATCTTGGTCAGGATGTAGTTGCACGTTCCGTTGAAGATACCTCTGATGGATTTGATCTTCTGGCCTGCCAGATCGTATTTGTTGAGATTGATGATGGGCATCGCTCCGCCGACCGTTCCCTCGAACAGGAGGTAGCGGTCGTGCTTGTCGGCGAGGTCCGTGAGTTCCTTGAACTTGAGTGCGAGGGGGCCCTTGTTGGCAGTGACGACATCTTTGCCGTTCTCCAGCGCATACTTTATGTTCTTGAGTCCGGCACCGCCGGTCTCGATATCCGTGGAGGTGACCTCTATGAGTATCTCGAAGTCGACGGATTCCAAGGCCTCCTTGATGTCCTTGTATTCCTTGTTGCCGACCTTTCCGGTCTCCTTCTTCGCCTTGATGATTGCATCGGCGTCAAGTCCCTTGGGGTCCGAGACGTACGTCTTGGAATCCAATGCTCCCATGAGTGTGAGTGTCTCGCCGTAGCGCTTCGAGAAGAAGTCCTGCTTCTCCTTGATGACCCTCGCGACGCTCTGTCCTATGGTTCCGAAACCGCAAATGAACGCTCTCATCTCAGACACCTCTTATGTAAGTGATGTTGGCCTTCTTGCATTCCCTCCTGAGGATGGAATCGATCTTGTCCAGATTGTCCTCGTAGCGGGCCTTGACAGTGATAAGGCTTGTATGGCTGGCAGTCTTCACCGATTTGGACGAGTAACTGACGTTGACCTGGTCCAGTGTCGTGGCCTCGTTGACCTTCTTCAGGAGTCCCTCGATGTACTGCGCGTTGACATCCCCGATCAGGATGTAGTGCATGGTGAAAGTCTCGTGCACCGATCCCAAGCTGGAAATTACGATGTCTCTGGCCTTCCAGAGTTCCTTGAGACGTTCCAGCTGTCTGTCACCTACCTCGAATGTTACATTCACGCATATCCTGTTGTCAACTATCCTGTCGCGGTTGTGGACCACTGCCAGAATGTTTCCGTTGACCATGGATATGGGCTCTATGGAGCCGATGAGCTGACCAGGTAGGTCGTTGACGAAGAGTTCGGCGTTTACTATCATTTTTGCACCAATTGATTCGCCTACCGTTAAACCCCTTAATAAAGGATACCTGTCTTGTAATAAAGGTTGTACAAGCCAATTATTGAATTATGGGGTCTCCGAGGACAGGTAGCATCGGTTTTATCCATTGAAGGGATTCGGAGGCATTGATATGGGCGAGATAACAGCCAACGGAGAACTGTCCTTCACCTTCCCGGACAGGTTTAGGATACTTTCGGAAGCCGAGATGGATTCCCTCTACAGGGATCGCTACCACGACCGCGCAGGGATATTGGACGATGCGAATCAGACGGTGGTCGTCGTATTCTGGCACAAGGCAGGCCGTTTCGTCTCCAAGCTCGCAGGGGCGAAGGAGATCTGCAGGGCTACCGAGAACAGGATCAGCAAGCGTCTGTACAAGTTCGGGTACGTTTTCGACAGTTTCTATGAGAGGAAGGTCTGCGGACTCGACGCATACGGATTCCGCCACAGGTATGTCAGGCAGGGCATCGAGTACACCTCGGAAATCACGGTATTGAAGAAGGAGAGGGTGACCTACACCATCTACACCTATGTCGGGGTCAAGGTCGACACGTTGGTTGTCCGCGATATAGTGGATTCGATGAGGTTCGTCTGAGGACGGAGCGCAAGTCATCTGGTATAGCCAGCACCTCATTTCTCATCGGCATCGAAGTCGCCGATATCCCGCAATTCAGTCGGTTTATCCCATCGGCCGATCAGAATCTCATTGCCAGAGGTTGTCCGCATGTTATGCATACGGAAAACGGGTTAAGCTCAGAGTTCTCACTGCCGCAGTATTGACACATGCATCCCATGAGGAATGATACGAGGTCGTGAGTATATAAACAGAATCATGCGGCATGATGCGATGAACATGTGTTCAGACGATATATCTGGGATTATCACAGGTTAACTCCGCATGCTCCATTATAATCTACGACATCATCTGCTTACACATGGCGAAGTACAGATGCACAATCTGCGGGGAGATCTACGATGACGATGTCGAAAGCATCCCTTTCGAACAGCTTCCGGACGATTGGAGATGTCCGGTATGCCGGGCATCGAAATCCGATTTCGAATTGATAGAGGAAGAGGGTGTTCCAGCACCTGTAAAGAAGGAGAAACCGAAGGTCGAAGAGGATGAGGGCTGGGAGTTCGATCCCAAGCTCATCAGGAACGACAACGGTGTCATGGACGACATCCACACCATGGCCCTAACAGGCAGAAGTATCGGGAATCCGTTGGACACGGAATTGTATGTACCCAAGTTCGATGACATCCTGTTATTGGGAGCACAGCTCGCAAGGGCACCAAAGCTCGATGACGACGAGGTCGACATCTCCGTCACAATCGGTAAGAAGGCAAAGGTCCCGATGAGGATCGAGATGCCGGTGTACATATCGCACATGAGCTTCGGTGCACTATCGGGAAGGGCCAAGATCGCCTTGGCCAAGGGATCCGCCATTGCGGGGACCGCTATGTGCAGCGGAGAGGGCGGTGCGCTCTATGACGAGATGAATGCCGCTCACAAGTACATCTACGAATTCATACCCAACCGCTACAGTTTCACCTACCAGACAATGGAGGGATGCGATGCTGTGGAGATAAAGATCGGGCAGGGTACCAAGCCCGGTATGGGAGGACATCTACCTGGTGACAAGGTCACGGAGATCATCGCCGTGATGAGGGGCAAGAGGGTCGGGGAGGATGTCAAGAGTCCGTCAAGATTCACAGAGATCGATACCCCGGAGGACCTGAAGAAGATGGTGGATATGCTTAGGGAGAGGACCGGAGGCAAACCCATCGGTGTGAAGATCGCCGCAGGCCATATCGAGGAGGATCTCGAATTCATATCCAAATCGGGCTGCGACTTCATCACCATCGATGGCCGCGGAGGAGCCACCGGTTCATCGCCGAAGTTCCTCAGGGATGCGACATCCGTTCCGACAGTATACGCTCTTTCCAGGGCAAGGAAGTACATGGACGAGCACGGTATGGAGCAGGAACTAGTCATCACCGGCGGACTCAGGAACAGCGGGGACTTCGCAAAGGCCTTGGCAATGGGTGCCGATGCCGTTGCCATCGCTTCTTCTGCCATGATGGCCCTCGGATGTCAGAAATACAGGGGATGCAACACGGGCAAGTGTCCGATGGGCATCGCAACGCAGGATCCAGAGCTGGAATCGAGGTTGGATCAGGAGAAGGCGGCGAAGCGTGTCGGAAACTATCTAAAGGCGGTGGCATCCGAACTCAGGACCTTCGTCAGGATAACCGGTCACGATTCCATTTCAGAACTATCCTTGGACGATCTCTGCACCACGGACAGCGAGATATCCCAGGCAACAGGGATAAGACATGCATGATCCCGGGCCCATAGGGCCCTTTCAAACTGTTTTTCTGTCACTCATCAATGTTCTGAGGCTCTAAATATTTAGCAGCTGGGTTATTAAAGGCGAAAGTTACGTTCTTTCGTTTGGATCCGAACTCGATGGTACGGAGCAACATCTCTGCTATCGGGGTTGACAAAAGTATGTAAAGGCGCGGAGAGGGAAATTTACCCTGCCAATAGGTACCTTAGATTTGCGAACAGGGTGAACAAAGCTACAGGCGAGTTCGTAGATATGAATTCTCAGGAAAGAACGAGTCCTCAGGAAAGTAGCAATCAGGAAAACATCCCATCATCAAGCATCAAGCTCGTCACCCCTACAGGAAAGACAACATCGGAAAGGAAGATCGCAAGGCAGCTTCAGGAAGGCGTCACCAACCACATAACATGGGATATGCCCGGTCATGACAAGCAGAGACCGATAGACAGAGGATGCGGATTCATCAGATCATCGGATCGTTCCATAGTTTACACAGCATGTCCAGAGGACCATCACCATCATTGCAAAGCCAAATCCAAACACTGTTGGTCCCTCAGATGCCCTAAGTGCATGAACGATACCGCTCTCAAGAAAGCCGTCAGCGTCGAGAAGAGGATGCTCCAGTTCAAGGGCCTCAATCAGAAGCAGGGCATAGACGTAGGCGACGTCTCCCATTGGGTGGTATCCCCTCCGCAGGACTTCATGAAATCAGCCATGCAATCCTACGGACCATTCGATGACGTCAACAGGTACATAGAAGCACAGTTGGTGAAGAACGGAGCCCTCGCAGGGTTCAACGTGTTCCATCCCTGGAGGCAGTCCTACAGGAAAGGTATCGGCCAGCTTTGGGAGCTATCCCCTCATTTCCATTGCATAATGTTCGGTAGGATAAACACGGATCAATTCAGGAAGGACAATCCCGGTTGGATAATCAAGAAGATACACTCGAGGCAGAAGATACGCAGCATAAGGCATACGGTAGCCTATCTAATGACTCACATGGGCCTCGGATACGTGGATGTCGAACCGGAAGAAGTCGATTGGGACCTGGACTTTCTCGATTACATGATACCTGGATTGAAATCGCCCGGCGCCACATACAAGGACAAGGACTACGAGGATGAGCTCAGGAATCAGGGGCGTATGGTAGGGGACCTCAGCGCCATGGACTGGGAGAAGTGGACCATGGACAGGCTCACGGTGAAGCTCAGAGTAAGGCAATGGGGTGGCATCTCTAAGAACAGGATCAGGCTTTTAGGATATGATAGGCAATACAAGATAAGGGTCTGCAAGGAATGCGGATGCCTTCTCAGGGTGTACGACGGATTCTGCGACCCTGAGGGGCAGTACGTCAGATACATCGCCGACCATCAGATAGTCGCATTCAGGAACAACGCCGACCTCGTGAGACAGTTCTTCCTCCGCTACAAGTCGCAGCTCCGCGACAAGGAACTTACAAAGCTCGACCTCGCCAGGATGATCCCGACGGCACTCTGCACCAAGGAATTGGAGATAGAGAGGAACAATCACGACCTGGTCGTGGACGGCCCTTTCGCGGAACCGGACGAGTTCTTCCTCAGGAGACAGAGGAGAGCTTTCGGCACGGAGGAGGCGATAATCTCGATGTGACGTCATGTCTTGCACTTGGGTTAATACTAGTTCGGGATACTCATCCTCCGACGATGCTTTCACGACTCAACGCAGGGCATCGGAAGGAGGAGACAATCTCGTCTGATCTCCCGTCTAAGAAAACAAGCGCATCTCGGCCTGTTAAATAACCAAGCCTGTAGATGGTCTACAAAGAACACACCGGAAGGTCGGCGACGCCGATCTTTCACTGATTATAGAACAAGTCAGCGGA
>CALAVG010000164.1 GCA_937892275.1 uncultured Methanomicrobiales archaeon
GAACTCTTCAGTCCCATGGAAGGAGGGATGTCGGATCTGACGGTGAGCTCGTAATCGAACGGTTCCTGTCCGATCGCCTCGAATGTCCTGGAGACGCATGTCCTTACTAGGGCGTCATCCATACCGGGTCTGTCGATAAGGAATATGGCAAGGGTATCAGAAGGCTTGAATTCAGCCTCAGTCCTGAGGCGTATCCCTATCGTGGAACCGATCCCGCATGGAATCGCGTTCATCACCGAGATCGCACCGTATGATGTTCCGTGTCCTGTCATTCCAAAGCACCTCTCATGATATCGCAGTCGGGTTCCTTTCCGAACCACATTCTGAACGAGGCAGCTCCCTGCCCCACGAGCATCTCCTTCCCGTCCACGATCCTGCATCCCCTGGATGAGGCCATGGATGTGAGCGGAGTGTCCCTTCCGTACACCATGTCGAAGACCGTCTGATCCTTCTTCAGTCCGGTCATTTCCGCAGGGTATTCCCCATCGACCAATCCTATCGGCGTACAGTTTACTATGAGGTCGAATCCTTCCACAGTGCCAGAGTGTATCTCCGCACCGAATTCCTTGGAGATCTCCCCGACCGTTGCTTTGTTCCTTCCTGATATGGAAACGTGACAACCGAGCGAGTCCAGGGCATATGCGGCAGCTCTCGCCGCGCCTCCCGAACCCATGATGAGCGCCTTCCTGTCCCTCAGGGGGACATCTAGGAGGGCGTACTCTATGCCGATGATGTCCGTGTTGTCCCCTATCAGTTTGCCGTCATTGTTGATCACGGTGTTGACGGCACCGATACTGGAGGACGCCTTCGATACGCTGTCGAGATGCTCCATTATCGATTGTTTGTACGGGATGGTGACGTTCATTCCTCTGATATCGTATCCTCTGACGACATCTTCCACATGGTCGAGGTCAGGAGAGTCGAATATCAGATACTTCCCGTTGATCCCGGCGGCCCTCATGGCCGCATTCTGCATAGCAGGCGACCTGGAATGCGATAGGGGATGTCCGGTTATACCTATCAAGGTACAGTCGTCTCCCAGCTGCTCCATCCTGTCGGCGCTGAGCTGACCCGGCGCAGTGGACACTCCGTCGAATCCGAACGTGAACTCGTTGCCCAACAGGGTGGACCTTATGCGGGTCACCTCTCCGATCTGACCCATTCCGATGAGGACATGCTTCCTGCCTATTCTTTTGGATGCTTCCAAAATGGAATCCAGATCGGTGAAGGAAGATGCCTTGAACGCTCCCTTGGAGATCTCTTGGTCCCCTTCGGAGAGCATCGCTACGATCCCATCCGCGGACGGCGTCCTGTCGAAATCGTGTATCGACCTTATCTTCCTGAATTGGGTGCTGATGTTCCTGTCGCCAACATCGACCAGCCCTCCGAAGCCTTCGGGCACCTGGTTGATGTCCTTTCCGCAGAGTGTTATCAGAAGACTTCTGTCATCCGCGTCAGGGATGGAATCGAACACGTCGAGGCGTATCTCGTGCATCTCCGCTCCCTTCCTTAGGGGCATGGCGGAGCCGTACGTGGTGCAGATCTTCATTCACTTCTCCGAGATGGTCTCTTCGATCGCCATTCCGAAGTGCCTTCCGCCGGTGTCCAGTTTGGCGAGGAGTTTGTCCCCCTTGACCACCTTGGTGACGGATTTCGCACCTTCCGGGCCGACCATCTTGATGGTCTCCGCGTTCTGGAGCATCACGGTGTACTCCCTCTTGCCGTCGGTGGCGGCCACCATCAGCAGGGGCCTCTTCTCTATCTTGCATCTCCCGACGGATGCTATCCTCGTGTTGCCTTCCCTGTCGCAAAGCAGGACAGGGTCTCCGGCGCTGATCTCGGATAGGTATCTGGTCCCTCCTCCGGGGACCTCGATGTAGCAGTGCACGGCACCGGCGTTGACCCTGAATGGTCTGCTGGCGACGTATCCGTTCTCTTCGCTCTCGGATTGGATCAGGAACAGGCAGTTGGAGTAGGAACCGATCAGCATACCCTCTCCGGGGACCATCATGCTGCAGGTGTCTATGCAGACCCTGTCACCCATCTCCACGGCCTTCACCGATGTGACTGTGACCTCGGTGAGATTCTCCTTACCGGTCTGGGACAGCTTCTCCCCGAACTTCCTCACGTCCAATGGGTTGTCCACATCGATAACGATACCGTCGACGCCCTTCTCCATGGTGGTGAGGAACAGTTTTGTGTCCTCGGGATTGGATGTCACGGTGTACACCTCGGTACCGGTACCGCCGAACTTCGCGATCATGTTCTCCAGGGGGATGATTGTCCAGTCAGAGGTCTTCACCATTACCGCCTTCTTCTTCCCGGCCAGGGACATGGCGATCTCCTGGGCACCTGGGGTGTCGATATCGATCATAGCATAGGAATCGTCGAGGATTTCCCCGTCTTGCGAGTATATCGCCTCGATCTTCCCAAGCTGTCCGAGTTCCTCGTCCCCTTTTCTGAGGATGAACGTTGTCATCCCGGATTCCAATCCGTTCGTGACGTAATCCTTCCTTACGGAGGGATCGTCGGATCTGTCCGCCCTTACGATAAGCTTCTTCATCATTATCACTCAAAGGAATTTCGCCGCTTCCTCGACTGAGAAGCCGTCCAGAACTATGCTGGAGATCGCTTTGGTGATACCCATGACGTTCTTGTTCTGGAAGACGTTCCTGCCGATGGACACTCCGTGCCCTCCGGCCTCTATCGAGTCGTGGACCATGTTGAGGATATCCATATCGGATTCCATCTTGGGTCCTCCGGCTATGACCACGGGGGCAAGCGCACCTCTGCAGACGTTCTTGAAGGTGTCTATGTCCCCGGTGTAATTGCATTTGACTATGTCTGCGCCGATCTCCGCGGATGCCCTGGCGCAGTGCGCGATTGCGTCCGGGTCGTAGGAGTTCCTTATCTCGGGACCGCGCGCGTATGCCATGATGATGAGAGGCATTCCCCACTCCTGGCACTGCTCCGAGATCTTTCCAGCCTGCTCTAGCATCAGGGGTTCGTCCTCGGAACCGAAGTTGATGTGTATGGAAACAGCATCCGCACCGTATTTGATCGCCTCCTCGATGCTGGTGATCTGGACCTTGGTGTTCCTGTTTGGGCCGAGATCCGTAGATGCGGACAGGTGCATGATGAGACCGACATCCCTTCCCGACTGACGGTAGGAGTATCTGATCAATCCCTTGTGCATCAGCACAGCTGTCGCTCCTCCGTTGGACACGTCGTCGACGGTTCTTCTCATATCTATGAGTCCGTTCACAGGTCCAACCGATATTCCATGATCCATGGGCACGATGACCGCATTACCGGTCTTCCTGTCCGTTATCCTTTCCATACGAATGCTCTTTCCATACATCTCTCGATGCCTCATCACTTTGTATATGCGTAGATATTAAAAACTGCGTCATCTACTCTCGAAATATTCACGCCCTGCGTTCATCGTAGCGACGAATCCTTCGGGATTGTCGTCGAGAGAGTCTTTTCTCAGTTCTTCCACAGTATCTTTGAAAAGGGACCACATCTCGTCCCTGTGAGCGTTCATGTGCTGTATCTCGTAGTACAGCATGGGGTCCTCCGATGCAACGGATCTATTGGTGTCGAGACCTTTGTTGAATGTGGTGGATGACACCGTTAAGAGGTCCTCGAAACTGTATCCGCTCCTCTGCAGCACGGTGAAGAGCGCGATGTTGACGGCATGGGTGAGTCCCAGCACGTAAGACATGTACCCGTCGTGCTCCGTTATGTCCATGACCCTGATGTTACCTCCCCTGTCGTCGAAGAGTCTTTTAACCTCTTCCACGGCATCTCCATTCCCGCAGTCGCAGACGATCAGGTTCCTGCCGTACATGGATGTGGCGGAGGGACCGAACATGGGGTGTATGGAACATACCTTGCGTTCCTTGGCCATGCCCTTCAGTTTCTCGATGAAGGGTGTCTTGAGGGATGAGAGGTCGAAGATCAGACATCCCCTGTTGCAGATGGAATCCAGTTCGGTGAGTATCCCTTCCACGAGATGGATCGGGACAGATACGATCACGATGTCGCATCCCTTGCAGTCGTTCAGCGTGAGTCCGTTTCCGGATGCCGGGTCGATTATCTTCGCCGTGTGGCCGTCCTTCTTCAGGAAATCCGCGGTCCAGGCACCCATCTTTCCGGCTCCTCCCACGATCGCCACCTTCTTCGGTTCTCCTGGGATCGGGAGGGCCGATTCCACATCGACCGCTTCCTTGATGAGAGCTTTGGATACCGTCGTCATGACCTCCTTGCTGAGGCCTGCCGATGCACCGATATCCACGTATCTGGCTATGACCTTCTCCTCGACGGCCATGTTCCTCACAGGGAGGTCATGTCCCCTCTTGTATTCACCGACCTGTTCGGCCAATCTGGTGCGTTCGGAGATAAGCCT
>CALAVG010000165.1 GCA_937892275.1 uncultured Methanomicrobiales archaeon
CTACACTCTTTCCCTACACGACGCTCTTCCGATCTCATGTGACATCGCCCATATCGGATGTTCCGACGGGGGTGAAGTTGATGTTGCTGCCCTTGATTATGTCGTTGATGGTTCCGCTGACGCTGAGACCGTTGACCACAGTGAAGGTGACGTACTGGTAGGCTGTCTGCGATACTGGAGAGGTCATCGACGCCTGGATGACGACGTTGTACTTCGTGCCCGCAGCGGCGTTGCTGGGGATGTTCACTGTGACGGTCTTTCCAGAGACTGAACCGACATTGCCGTCGTTGACCTGGAGGGAGACGGTTATGAACTCCGTCAGATCGGAGGGGAAGGTGGGTGTGTAGGTCCAGGAGTAACCGGGACCGATGTTTATCTCGTTCACTTGGCCGTAACCTGTGAGGTCCTCACCTGTGGCATCGGATCCGGGTGCGATCATCGCGGATCCGGCGAACACCATGGCGAGGACCGCCAGTACGGCTGCTGTCTGTCTTGCTAACATGTTTCTCAACTCGTTTCATTCCGGCCTTCGGTTACGGCGGCCGGGGCCGTTGTTCGATTGTCTAGGGATGGCCACGGTGACGGCGGTGAGCATCATCAGAGCGTAGACCATCAGCGGGAGCCAGTAGAGGGACAGGAAGGACTGGGGGTCGAGACCCGAGACGTAGCTGACATCCGACGTATCGGATGTGAGCCATGAGATCCCCAGGTCCATGCCTATCCAGGCCAGAGCCGAGGCTATTGCCGGTATGAATGCCGGAAGGGGCATCGGCGGCACCTCCCTTGGATCCTGAACCTGATGATCAGAGCGAAGGAGAACGCTCCCACCGCCGACAGGGTCCAGAACCAGATGTCGTCGAGGGCGTTCGCCATGACATCCCATACAGTGGTCACGGGGACGGTGACGCTCATCTGCGGAACCTCCACTGATCGCGGGTGTTGCCGAATGCTTTCCTCTGTCCGGCCAGGACTCCGGTGTCCTTCAGAACGAAGGCCGCTATGGCCACGACGGAGATAGCGAAGAAGACTGCCATGAGGACCATGTAATCGTGCCTCTCCTGGTGCTCCTCGCCTCTCACGGTGACCTTCACGTTGACCGATTCGGATTGCCCGTTGTCATGTGAGAGCTTCACAGTCAGGTCGAAGACACCCGGGTTCTTCGGAGCTACCTCGATCGTTCCGGCTTTGACGTTGCAGAAGTCCGCCGCGGATCCGGAGAGGGTGATGACCTCGCCCTCGCGGATGTCCAGGACTATCTCCTGTCTCTCTCCGACGGTCATCTGGAAGTCCGTGAGACCCTGGATCGTGGTCTCGGTATTGGGTACGGAGTAGAGGCGGACCATCTTCGTGACGGAGGTCTCGGAGATGTTGTTGACCGCTTTGCACACTATCGTGTGCGTCCCTCCGTCCTGGTAGGTGAAGGCGTTGCCGCTCTCCGGGATACCGTCGCCGTCGAAGTCGTAGGTGTGGAACGATGTGTCCTGTCCTGTGAACATCGCGACCACGGTACGTCCGTCGTCACCGACGGCCACTGTGAAGTCCGAAGTGGGAGCCCTGGATCCTGCCGCATAGACGGTGATTTTCCAAAGGTCCCCGTCGGCGCTCACCGTGAAGGATCTGCCTACGGAATCGTCACCGGGTGTGCCGGAGATCATCACATAGGTCCTGTCGCCGACATCGGTCCTGGAGACTGAGAACGGGGAGTCATCCTGGAGGGTGACCTCCGAATCGGTGGTCAGGACGTACCTGTACGGGATGCCGGACCAGGCCGCCTCCCTGTGGTAG
>CALAVG010000166.1 GCA_937892275.1 uncultured Methanomicrobiales archaeon
GACATCGTACATGGGAACGCAGGCGCAGGCCATCGGGGCACCCCGTCTGTATTCCGGACTGTTAGGGCGTGCCGACAGGGTGGTCCTCTCCACACTTTTCCCTATAATCCAATACGTCATGATCATGATCGGATACGGATCGTTTCACATCGATCTCGGGTCGTTCGCATTCGATATCAATTGGCTTGAGATCATGATGCTGTGGTTTGCAGTCGGCAACTTGACAGCGATCCAGAGGACGATAATAACCTGGAAGAATCTGACGAAGATGGAGAACGTGAAGAAGGGATGATCATTCCTTGGTCGGAGATGGAGGAGAGGGTTCACTCTTCTTCTGTGCATCCTTCGCTTTTGTCCTGTAATATTTGAGCGGATGCGTCATCCATTCCTGCTCGCAGAGCTTGTCAGGATTGTAACAGAGACCATTTGTCTTCATCGTCTTACATTCCGGCGGGGAGTAACCTTCTCCGCCGCTTATCTCACCCATGATATGCCTTATCTGATATTGGGACTTGGATTCGTCGAAATCTGGCGATTCTGCGAAGACTTTGATTATATCATCATATTCCAGGCCCAAAGCCTTCAGGAACGTCACAATGGCGAATCTGGCACTGTGCGGAAGGTTCAGTCCGTTCCTGGACATATCCAGTATGCGCACGAGGCATGGCGGGAGGTAGTCCATCTTCATCCCTTCCCCGTTGGTAGCGCTCATACGCATCTTCGCATCGATCAATTTGTTCTTGACCGATTCCACATCCTTGACGAGGTACTTCTTGTACTCGTCCGGAGTCATCAGAGGGAGTTCGGATTCTATCTTGTCCTGGAGCGCGTTCTGCATCAGACGGCTGAACTTGTCCTGGGGCAGATACACGATCCCGTGGTGGATGTCGCTGTTGATCAGTTTCCAATCGATACTGCTCAGTCTGCTCGCTAATCTCAGATAGTCTGGGAAGTTCATGTGTATTGTACCGTCCACATCCACGTCAGATGTCACACCTAGTTCTTCAGAGACCATCATCATCGTCTCGGTGTTCTCCTTTGTGAGGAGATTGTTCATCCTAACGGCTTCGGAAAGAGCATATCTCTTGGTGAGGAAACGGTCACCGATCTGTGATACCAACATCCTTGCATAAGGGTAAGACATGACCTCTATCAGACGGTCGTAATCATCAAGAAGATTTAATCCCAAAGCAAAATTGTGCAAAATTTTTGATACATCTTTATTTTTAAAACAAACAGATCGGAAGAGC
>CALAVG010000167.1 GCA_937892275.1 uncultured Methanomicrobiales archaeon
GCATCCCTGTCCTTGTACGAGATGGTCGTCGGGACATAGACCTCTGCTTTGTTCGAACCATCACCGATGGTGGACACCGTGATCTCGTAGAATCCGGAGTATGTCGTTGATGCCGTGATGTTTAATCCCGATGCAGTATTCATATCCGAAGGTACAGACGTACTCGTCAGCGTGAACGCCTGCAATGCAGGAGTGGTATCATTGTTGTAGGCATACACCGTTCCTCCCTTGACCACATAGTACTTGTAGGAGGTCTGAGTCGCCTTGATCCAGGTCCCATCATTATTCTGTGCGAATACAAGAGGGTCACCTGAGACGGTACCCAGATCCTGATGGATCAGGGAATCGTAAGGTACATAGACGTCTCCATATGTTGCTGAAGTGACGTTCGTCGCTGTCAAAGAAAAAGTACCAGGATATGTCGTACTGGAATCGGTCACAGTCAAAGTGGTGTTCTTAACTCCGGTGATGTCTCCTGCTGTACTTACCGTATATGCGGCAAGAGAACCAGATGTCGACGTAGCATATATCGTCGCACCACTGAGCACATAATAATTCCTGCTTGCCGAAATCAGCACCCAATCGCCTGTGTTCGATAGGGTCGGCGTGGAACCTCCAGAAACATTCGTGTACCTGTCCCCATTGTTTTTTAGCGTCTGAGCATCGTTGGTGGAATTGGCCACGGACGTCTTGTCCAATTCTATGACGATCGTGTCGCCGGTGAAGTAGAACGAACTCGATTGTATGATATTGGTGGCGGTCTTGATTATCTTCTCGTAAGCCCAGACATAGTTCGATACGCTGTCTGATAACGTGACGACAATGGCCTCCTTGCCTTCTTTGACCGAGGTACCATTGCTCTCGTAGATGATGGGCTGGTATACCACGGACTCGATCATGCCTGTATCCAGATAGATGAACACGTCCCCGGTGGGAGTGAATATGATCTCGTCGCCGATGGCGTTGATGGAAGTGAATGAAAGGGGAGATCCCAGGAGATCGTAGGTGGTGACGATGAGCTTCTCTCCGGAGACCACCCTCGAATCGAGAGTCACATATAGCTTGGTCCCGTCCTCGAAAGTGTCCCCGTTGCCGATCTCGGTGCTTCCGGCCTTGACGGTCACCATGTCCGCCGCGTCGAGCCTCAGCGTATGGGTGCTTAGATCGGTAACGACCGACGCATCGTCGGTCAATGCATAGGCCAGGCGGGACCCGACGATACTGTAACCATAGCCCAGCGCGGCGTTAGCCGTGGGCAGCAGCCAGACCGGCGTTGGCACCGCCGGTCCAGGAGCCGCCCACAAGCAGGACGTGCTTAGTG
>CALAVG010000168.1 GCA_937892275.1 uncultured Methanomicrobiales archaeon
TTCCGATCTGTTAGGCCGGTATGGGCCAGGACCGGAGGCCAGGTAATCGACCTCGAGGTCATACCGATCAAAGAACTGGGAAGGCCCAGAGTAGACGTATCGGTTAACATCACAGGACTTTTCAGAGATACATTCCCCAACCTCATCGACCTCATCGATTCCGCGGTGAATCTAATAGCGGACCTGGACGAGAGCGACGAGGACAACGCATTGGCAGCCAATCTCAGAAAGGATGTCATCGAAGGCATCATCTCCGGACTCTCGCCGGACGAAGCACGCAGACGCAACGCGGTGAGGATATTCGGTGCACCTCCGGGAGGATACGGCACAGGGGTGAACAAGGCGATAGGCGACAGCACATGGAACGATGTGAAGGATCTAGCGGACATCTATCTTGACTGGTGCAGCAACGGTTATTCCAAGGGACATTACGGCGAGAAGCTGAAGGACGAGTTCATGAGACGCTTCAGCAATGTTTCACTCACTGTGAAGAACATGCCCGACAGGGAGATCGACCTGCTGGACTGCGATGACGTTTACGAATATCTAGGGGGCATGAACGCCTTCGTACGCGCATACGGGAAGAACAAGGATTTCGCCACATATATGGGCGATGATTCCGATCCCAAGAGGTCAAAGCTCAGGGACACGCAGCAGGAGCTCAGATACGTCTACAGGAGCAAGATCCTCAACCCCAAGTTCATCAACGGGTTGAAGGAACATGGTTACCGCGGTGCCGGTGAGATGGCCAATCTCACTGAATTCACCATGGCATGGGACGCCACCTCGGACATCGCTGAGGATTGGATGTACGAGGGCCTGGCCGATAAGTATCTGTTCGACAAGGATACGAAGGAGTGGATGATGGACGTCAACCCGTACGCGATGATGAACATCCTGAACCGTCTGGAAGAAGCGATTGAACGCGGACTGTGGGATGCCAAGGAGGATTACAGACAGAGACTCAAGGACCTCTATCTCGAAGTTGAAGAGAGAATCGAGGACGTGACCGACCGCTGATGCGAAACGCCTGCTCCACGGATGCCCGAGACTTGATTCTTCCCATCAATTTCAGATGAACGATACGCCAGATGATTCTGGAAGCGGATCGTATACGCTATCATCCTTCAGAATCAGATGAGGTTTTCCATTATCTGCAATGATGTCTGCATCCACACCATAGACCTCTTTGAGCATCTCTGAAGTAATGACATCTTCAGGTTTTCCCACCGAATAGATCCCATGATTGTGAAGTACGATGATATTATCGGAATATTTGGCAGCTATGTTGATATCATGGCTGATCATGACCACTAGCACATTCTTCTGACGGGACATCCTGCGAAGTATCCTGGTGATCTCCAACTGATATTTGATGTCAAGGTTCGATGTGGGTTCATCGAGGAACAGAATACGTGGCTCCTGGGCAAAACCTCTTGCCAGCATAACCTTCTGATGCTGTCCGGCAGAGAGTTCATTGAACATCGAATCCGCAAGATCTTCGATATCGAGCAACTGTAACATCTCGTGAACAATTTCCAGATCCTGTTTTATGGACCCCATTTTCGAATGTGGATGACGTCCCATCAGAACCGTATCTGTAACTGTCAGAGGGAAACTGTCAGTTGATGTGTACGGGACATAACTTGAGATCTTTGCCATCTCTTTGACAGTGATGTCGTTGACATTCTTGCCGTTGACGACCACTGTTCCCAAGGATGGGTCAAGTATCTTGTTCATGCAATGGATGAGCGTCGATTTTCCTGCTCCGTTGGGGCCCAATATTGAGATCAGTTGAGGGCCCTTTATGTCCAATGATAATGAATCCAACACTGCGTTGGAGGAACCTTTGTAAGTGAATCCGAGATCTTTTAAACGGATGTTCAATTCTGCGGTCAACAGACTTTCGTCGATTTTATCGTGTAACAGCATCAGCTCCACACCTTCTTTCCACGTTTGACTAAGATATATACGAACAGAGGACCGCCGACGAGTGAACTTATCACACCGACCGGGAGTCCGTTTGCGCCCGAAACCTTGGCGATGGTGTCTGCGACCACCAAGAACAGCGCGCCAAATGCCATACTGAACGGCATCAGATATTTGTTAATTGAACCAACGAACATACGGGCCACATGAGGTGCCACAAGGCCTATGAATCCGATGGTACCTGTAAAACAGACGATTGTTGCTGTCATGACTGAGACCAGCGTCATCGACAATATGCGCATGAAGTTCGGATTCACACCGACTGTCTGTGCATTGCGGTCCCCCATATACATCATATCCAATTTCTTTGATAATGATAGGATCAGAACAGAAACAATTGCAACTACAGGCAATATGATGATGACATCCTCCCACGTCATATTCGCCAACGTTCCCACCCTCCAAGAATAAGCCTGCGCTAAAGTTTCTGATGATGCTGTCAGTAGGATCATCTGCGTTACAGATGAGAATAGGAACAGCAAGGCAATACCTACCAGGATCATAGCGGTGGAGGTCAGTTTACGAAAAGTTGTGATGAAGAGTATGACTGCGACAGGGATCAACGCACAGATGAAAGCGTTAGCAATCAACGCTACATTGTCGCCGAACCATGGAACAACCGATACCCCGTAGACCAAGGAGATGACGACACCGAAGAATGCTCCTGAAGACAATCCCATCGTATACGGCTCGGCCATGGGATTGTGCATGACATTCTGCATAACCACACCACATAAGGCGAGCCCTGCACCTATTATGACCGCAAGGATACCGCGTGGAAGACGTGAATCCCAAATGTATAATTCATCATGATAATCCACTTCGTTCCCAAGCAGCTTATCGATTACCACCATGATTGCATCAGGTACTGTAATGTGATAAACTCCGAAACCCAGTGTGACGAAAATGAAGATGAACGCCAATATTGCCATTATTATAGTGAGGATTATCTTATTCCTGTTACTATGGAAATAATGCGCGATGAACTCCGAAGCATTCATCAGTACATCCCCCTCCCTTTTCTCTGAAATACGATGAGGATGAAGAAGATCGGACTTCCTATCAGAGCAAGAATGGCTCCAACCTGTACATCGAATACCGTCTGGGAGAAGTAATCGGAAATCAATAGTAAGAATGCGGCGAACGCCATAGAGATTGGCGTCACGAACTTATTGTCAGAACCTACCAGGAATCTCACTATGTGTGGCGTTACCAATCCCACGAAACCGAGTATTCCTGTGAAGCTGACTATTCCGGCAGTCATTACTGCCATGATCATGAGACACATCAGCCTGAAAGATTCAACGTCCAGACCTAATGATTTAGCACTATTATCCCCTAAGGACAATATATTCAATTTTTTAGAAAGGAAAAGGATGATTATCGAACCTGCTATAGAAATTGAAGCAATGATTGGCATCTGAGACCATGTAACAGTGTCCAGAGTTCCGATCTGCCAGATATACGCGCTCTGCAAAGTATCCGCATCGGTTGTGACCATCAAGTATGTGATCATCGCGTTAAAGAAGTATGATACTGCGGTTCCCAGAAGAATCAATGTTGCAGGAGTGACTAGGATCCTTGTAGAGATGAGGATTATAATCATTGCTGGAATCATAGCGCCCAGAAATGCGAATATGACTGTTGTCGAATCTCCGTTGACCGAATGGAAAATCGATGATACAACTATTGCCGCGACGGCACCAAAACAAGCGCCTGAAGATATTCCTGTGCTGTATGGATCGGCAAGCGGATTGTTCATAAGGGACTGCATCATAACTCCAGCCGATGCCAAACCTATTCCTGCAACAATTGCACAAATCGATCTGGGCAATGAACGGTTCCATATGAAGCGATCATCCCACCATTCCTGTGATTCTATAGGGTATTCTGTACCGATCAGATGATTCCATATGTAATTGTAAGCTTCACCTAGTGAAATGTTCGGGCAAACAGAAAGTGAGAAGAAGCCCACAACCAGAATTACACCGATTATCGAACCTACCAGAATTGCTATCTTTCTCAGAGTTAGCAGGTGATATCTTGCTTGGAAATCTTCTGATGTAGCCATGATAAGTAAAGGGGGTTTCCCCCCAGTTTATTCAAGCAGCTTTAGCTGCGTTGTAGTCCTCCAAACCAAAGCACAGGGTGCTGTTCTCGGGCGTGACACCACTCATGGTAATCGCGACTTTTGAGAACTGAGCAACAACCTTCTCTGCATCTTCCATGGCGTACAGGTCGGGATAGAGAGCTGCTGCCGCATATGCCAGTTTACAAGCTCCGGGCATCAAATTGTTGATGTACCAAAGCCTGTCGTAGCAATCAAGATCCTTGAAGTAATCCATTGCCTTTCCCTTTGCTCCACCTGAACAGGACTTCTCCCACTCTGAAACAACTGTATCATCCCACTTATCCTCACCGACTTTGAAGTCAATTGAACGGTTGCTGAAGATAACATCGATTCCGGGCTTATCTCCCAGCTTGGATTTGATAGCGTAGTTGGAAAGGGCCTCGAAACTGCTCATCACAGTGGATCCGGTTCCAGCATACTTGTCGGCGAAGTCGTCGTTGAGATCACCATAGGGTGTACCTGCAACATATGATCCAATCATTCCGAAGGTGGATTTGGTCTGACAGATGTAATTCGACATAGTGATTCCGATGTATGATGCATGTTCTCCGTCTTTCAGCTTGGACAGTTTCTTCTCGATATCGCTGAGGACATCGATACTGGCATCGACATATTTCCTGGCTGTCTCCTCGATCTCTCCTCCTGCAAGGAATCCTACCATCATAACTGAAGAGATATCCTTGTACGGGTCTGCTACTGCGAGACGAATCTCCGGAATATTGGCTGCAGCAAGATCGTCCCTGATCTTCTGCGTAATTGCACTTCCGAGACTGTGATCCACAAAGAATG
>CALAVG010000169.1 GCA_937892275.1 uncultured Methanomicrobiales archaeon
AGGGTGCGCCCCTTCTGCCTGGACGCACCCGTCCATTTCTAACAATTATTTGGATAATATCTCCAATTTATCAAAAATCACCGTTTTTTCCAATCAACCTGTTATTTATAGCACGACCCCTCTGTTATGTTGATTATCCATATACAGTGAAACATCGAACGGGAATCTGGAAAGGGGTCCGAATTGATATTGAAGTACTTCACCAGGAAAGAATGGGCGTATGCTGCAATCTGTGCTATGTTCGTCATACTCCAGGTGTATCTAGACCTTCGTATCCCTGAATACATGACCGTTATCACTGACGCGATCATGAACAAGGAATCCCAGTCCGTCATTTACGGCTACGGAATGGACATGATACTCTGCGCCTTCGTCAGTATGGCAGTATCATTCATAGCCAGTATAATGGCCGTAAGAGCAGCTACATCCCTCTGCCACCAGTTAAGATTGAGACTGTTCGACAAGGTTGGAGGGTTCACACCACAGGATGTGGATACGTTCTCGGTGGATTCCCTTATCACCCGTAGTACGAACGATGTGACGCAGATACAACAGTTCATCACGAGAGGGATGCAGACCATAATCAGGGTGCCGGTAATCTCAGTATGGGCGATTGTGAAAATATCCGGATCCGAATGGGAATGGACAGCCGTGACAATTGCAGGTGTAATCGTGATGGTCCTGCTGATGGGAAGCATCATCTGGGCCACCCGTCCTAAATTCAAGAGGATCCCCGTCCTTACTGATCACATCAACCATTATTCGCTCGAACACCTCACAGGAGTACGTGTGGTCAGGGCATACAACGCTGAAAGATTCCAGGAACAGAAGTTCGCCGATGCCAGTAAGGATCTGATGGAGAATTCCGTCGAGATCTGGAAACTTGGAGGTCTCCTTCCTGGCATCTCGGAAGGTGTCAATAATCTGATGACCGTCGCCATCTATTGGTTGGGTGTCATGCTGATAGCCGGTACGGAACCCGGACATCAGACGATCCTATTCTCGGACATGATCGTGTTCTCATCATATTCCGGACAGATACTGAGCGCATTCGTTAGATTGGCGATGCTGATACAATATTCCGCAAGGGCC
>CALAVG010000170.1 GCA_937892275.1 uncultured Methanomicrobiales archaeon
GACCTTCGCACATCCAAAGGATCTTCAGGATGGCTTGGTTCCTGTAACAGAGAATGATGTTCTTGCCAATGTACCATTCGTAGAAGGTTGTGGACTTTGGTTTGACCATCACTCAAGCGAGCATGAACGTCAGGCATTGGAGGGCAAGTACAAGGGCGAGAGCCGTATCACCCCCTCCTGTGCGCGCATCATTTATGAATACTATGGCGGCAAGGAACGTTTCCCGCAGTTCGATGATATGATGGAAGCTGTTGACAAGGTGGACTCCGGCAACCTTACCATCGACGAAGTGCAGAACCCCAAGGGCTGGATCCTGATCGGCTATCTGATGGATCCCAGAACCGGTCTCGGCAGATGGCGTAATTTTACCATCTCCAACTATCAGCTCATGGAGAAGCTGCTCGTAGCCTGTCACGACAAGACCACCGAGGAGATTCTTGCGATGCCGGATATTCAGGAACGTATCGAGGTCTACAATGAGCAGACGGAGAAGTTCATGGAGATGGTCAGCAAGTATACCCGCACGGAGGGGAATGTCATCATCTCCGACCTCCGCGGTGTTGAGTGCAGTGACGATGTTGGTCCACAGTGCCCATCCGTCCTTGACGATCTTTCCGGACTCGTTGTACTCGACCTTCTTGACATCGCTGACAACGGTGTTGCCTTTAACATCCGTCTGGTCGTAGGCGTACATTGTTCCGTTCACGTTGATGGTTCCCTCACCCTTCAGGGTGGCGTCGTCGGCGATCGTGAACACGACCTCCGATCCTGCCTCGTCTCCGACGTAGATCGTCGCACCGTCCCTGAGGGTCATCGTGACATCCTTGGGGAGTGTCGCGGAGACATACATAGTGTTGTTTCCCATTACAGCGATGTCATCGATGGTGGGGTCCAGCGCCGCCATGGCGAGGACTGTATCGATCGTCACATACGTGTAGATGGTGATAGTTCCGCTCTCGATCTTCGAGGCGTTGATCGTTCCTCCCAGTGCTTTGGTGGTGGTGACGATACCGTCGCCCTCTAGGGACAGTTCTCCACTGTTCACGAACTGCGGCCTGGAGGTATCTGTCATGGTGATGTAATCGTCCGCGTCGAGCGTTCCGTAGACATACAGGATGGCTCCCGTATCATTCGTGAACTTTACGTGGAATCCGATGTAGAGTTCCTCTTCTGCGGGAACGACGACCTTTTCTCCTCCTTTGAGTGTGATGTCGGCGCTGGCGAAGGCTTTCGGTTCGGCACTGCCCGTCCCGACATAGGAGAGGGACACCAACACATCTCCGGAGATGTTCATACCGTTCAGGGATGCTTTCTCAAGAGGTGCGATGTATCCGTCGTAGTTCGCTTTGTACATGGGGTCGACCTCGAAGGAGGTGATGTCCTCAACGATTCTCAGACCGGAAACGACCGCGTAGTAGTCCGGCGAATCCCCGATCTCGGAGAGTGACGCACTAATCACAACCTCGTCATCATGCGGCGTCCATTTCCTTCTCACCATATGCTCCACAGGTGTGTCC
>CALAVG010000171.1 GCA_937892275.1 uncultured Methanomicrobiales archaeon
GCTTGTAGGCGAGCTTGATCTCTATGAGGCATTCCTTGTAGTAACCCGCATAATGCATCGAACCGATGTTGCTGGATTTTCCTCCGGTCGTGTTCACATAGTAACCGATACCGTCGGTGAGTCCGTATACCTGGTAGAGTCCGACGTAGGTTCCTCCCATGGCGGATTGGGTACCGATGGTATCCTCATAGACCTTCTTGATCTCGGCGAATTTGGACGCGGCATCCTCGTAGAGCTTAGCTTTGTAGTAGTAGTTGCCGCCGCCCTCTGCGGAGACCAGGGCACTCTGGTCGTTACCGGTGACCACGAAGGGTGTTCCGCTGTAACCGGTGAAGTCCATGGTGTTGTAGTAGTGGGTGGCCATTCCGAGACAGTTGATGTCAGAGACGACAGGGTCCTCGGGGTCATCGCCCTTCCAATCCAGATAATCCTGGTACGTGATGGTGGTGAACATATCGTCGATGACACTGAAGTGTCCGTCATCCGTGGTCAGATCGAGATACTTCATGTATTTGTCGACCATGTCCTGGAAGTATATGTCAGCATCGTTGTGGCTGACGATGTCAGGGTAGAATATGGATGCGATATACATCACCCTGCATGAAACGGGCATGGACATGTTGATCCAGACCATGTCGTGGTAGTGCGAGCTCTTGGCCATGTATTTGCATCCGGGGTCCTCCCACAGGACATCCGGCGTGATGACGGTACAGTCCTGCGTAGAGCAGTTGAGCATGTAGTCGATCGAGTCGTTGTACTTCGTAATCGCTTCCACATCCTGGAGTTTGACCGATGTGTTCCCCTCGAGGTCGATGGTCGCCAGTCCGCCTGCGTATGTTCCCAGCATCGTGTATTGGGATTCGTTCTGGGCCACATAGCAGATCATACAGAGGGACAGGAATGCTTTCTTATCCTTCTCAGGTACCGCAGAGACCTTCTTCTGGATTTCATTCAGCGTATTCTTACAGTCGTCCGCGAAGGCCTTTCCCTTCACGGCATAGTCGGGACCGAGCAGGAATCCGAGGAGTACGGATGCATCTAGAGAGTAGAACGGGTCCGTGGCCCTGAGGTAGATCAGATTGATACCGGATGCCTCGATATCGTCGGCATAATCTCCCAAGGCCTGCTTGCTGTGGACGATAATCGCTCCGATCTCGCTTCCCTTTTCCTGAAGCTCCAGATAGCGCCGCCGGGCGCGCTCCTCCGCGCTGGCCGTCAGAAAAATCTTGACGTCGGCGTTCGGCAGAATGACGGTTCCGATGTCTCTGCCGTCCATCACCACGCTGTTTTTCGCGGCGATCTCCTTCTGCGTGTCGAGCAGGAAGC
>CALAVG010000172.1 GCA_937892275.1 uncultured Methanomicrobiales archaeon
TTCGAGGTACACATATCCGGAAGCGTCGGGAAACCTTTATATTCGCAGAATATTATCAGAATTATACAGGTGATACGATGGTAATAGTGCCGAGTTCTGATCTCAGGAACAGGTATGTGGAACTTACTGACAGATATCTGAACGAGGAGCCGATATATGTGACCAAGAACGGCTACGGGCATTCCGTGCTGCTTGGCGTGGAGGAATACGAGAGGATATCGAGGGAGCTCCTTGCGCTGAAGGTCGACAAAGGTATACGGGAGGCCCGCGAAGGGAAGGGAAGCCCGCTTGGCGAATCCATGGAGCGCATAAAGAAGGAACTCGGATTATGAGGTACCATGTGACCGTGATGCCTTCTGCCGAGGAGGACATCGTATCGATAATCGGATACATCTCTGATGATCTTGGCAACAGGATGGCGGCATCGGAACATTACAACGCCTTCAATGAGGCCCTGGGATCCCTGGAACAAATGCCCGACAGGAACCCCGTGTCCGGACTGGATGTGCTGAGGCAGCGTCATATCAGGCTACTGCCTGTCAGGAACTATGTGGTGCTGTATCGCGTGTTCACTAAGGAGAGGAAGGTCGAGGTGTATAGGGTGCTGTACTCCGGGATGGACATAGAGAGAAGGATCCTGGAATGATCGTGAAGCATCATGATGGTCTGCGGTGATGTATAGGCCGGCAGGAATGCCTCTTGGAAATGGTTCATGGACCGTACCACCCGTATCTGTCCTTGAACTCCGGACCCGACCGAGGGCGGCGGAGCCGTCCTTCTTGCGGGCCCAACAGTTGATCCCGTTGTTCTCAGTCCGGTCACAGAGGGCAAAAAGCCGGTAAGGATGGTCTATGACGTACTGATAGGCTGTGGATCTGTTCTCCTTCGGAGTCCTGGAATCCTCTCAATGTGATATCGGTGAATCCCGATGGCGTTCGTGCGAAGCATTCAGGTGTTCAGGGATCCTTCGGTGAGGGGACCATACTCATTAGACATCGAACTCACTTTTCGGGATCGGAGATACGGTGATCCCGTATTCGTCAGATTCATATTTTCTCATCATACCCGGGATGCCCCTGTGCCTGATGTCATCGGGACCGTCGTTGCGGAATCCGCAGTGATGGGTGCATGGATGGCCCTCTCTTCCGGGCTTATCATTATGGGAGGATGACTGACAATCTGAGTTGGGGGCGGATCCAATACCGTCGCTGTCGTCATAGTCGGGATCGTTCGCGTGATCGCGGAAATGACTCCTGAAGGCGATAGCATTGCAGAGCCTTTCGCCAATGGAGGCCGTATCGTACGGTCTGACCCGGGTGTTGGGATTCTCTCCGAAGGAGGCCGCCGACGAGATCAATCGCGTCACGGGGAAACATGTCACCAATACACAGGTGTCCACATACGTTCAGAAGATGAAACTGAATATCGGTGACGCCGTCAGGATACGGGAGGGATACGGCCGGTCGTGATCCGGCCGTAGGATCGACGTACGACGGATCATACGTATGTGCTTCAACAGGTCCTTGGCTTGCATTTGATCATCATCTTGCTGTACGCTCGATCAATTCGGGGATACCACGAAATACGTGCGTTGCATAGTGGATATGCCAGGCGAGGAGGATGTCCGGCGTA
>CALAVG010000173.1 GCA_937892275.1 uncultured Methanomicrobiales archaeon
AGGATGGCGTCAGATTCTCTGACGGCCTCGAGGCGGTCTCTGGTGATGGCGCCGGGGCAGAGTACGCCGAGTCCGGGGCCGGGGAACGGCTGTCTCCAGACTAGCTCTTTGGGTATGCCGAGCTTTTCGCCGACCTTTCTGACCTCATCTTTAAAAAGATCTCCAAGCGGTTCTATTATTCCGTCAAAGGTTATATCCTCCGGCATTTTTACCATGTTGTGATGCGTCTTTATTGTGGCAGTACTGCCTTTTCCGCTCTCGTTGCCCTTTCCGCTTTCGATGGGGAAGAACAGGACTGCTATCAGCTGGATGAGTTCCTCAGGGCGCTGGACGATGCCCAGCCGGAGGATCAGAAACTGGGAAGCAGCATGATCGAGGCCCTGAGGTTCCACGGGTTAACGATAAGCGATGTGACGTGGAACTACCAGCACGAGATGGCGATGAGAAAGGAGAGCGGTATTGCATCCAGACCGTTCGAGATCGGGAAATTCTACACCGAATGCAAGGAGCGGCCGTACACCATCGTCAGGATAGTGGAGAAGCCGTACATGGAGGCGATCATCGAGAAGGACGGTGAAACGATGACTGTACCCAGGTTCGAATGGAAGTACGGCTCCGAATCGATACTCTACGGAGGGAACGGAACGAGGAGGAGATCCATCATGTCTGTGGAGGAGGTGAGCTCATGAGCCTGTTCGAGACCGGACCGATAGTCATGACCGTCGGGATCAAAGAGATCGCGATGACCGAAGGCACTGCGGCGGATGTCATTAAGAGCTGTCTGGACAGGCACTGCAAGGGCGACTGGGGAGATCTCTGTGACGATGACAAGCAGCTGAACAACGATTCACTGAAGGCTGAGAAGGAAGGCGGATACGCCGACAGCCTGTTCAGCAGCTACGACACCGATTACGGGAAGATCTTCGTGATAACAGAATGCGACAGGTCGGTGACCACAGTGCTCCTTGCAGAGGAGTATTGAAGAGAACGTGGTCGATGACCCCTGATGCGGATTCGAAGCATCCCGTCACTCACGGAGGTGACGGAATGCGTTGATGAACTCGAGCAAAATCAATGTAAGACGTTATTTGGATGTATAATCCAAAAAAATCGGAATTTAAAGTCCAAGAACATCAATTATATTAGCCTAAATAGATTAGTGAACAATGTTAACTTACCTTCAAGGGAAAATCGCCAGAAACTCGTCGCCGTGCAGATGAATAAGTGGGAACCCGTCACCGAAGTGACGGTAAGGTGTTCATCGATGTCCTATTGCGGATATCGCTTAGGTTATCGTCCCACTGTACGGTCCCGCTCGATTCAGACCCCCTTTTCATCCGATGCGATGCATCCCACGCGGCATTCGGCGATCCGGGATTCATCCCTACAACACCGGGATTCAGATTGCGGATCTAACGGGACCCTGACCTCTAACGATGACTCCGAATCTTCCGTATACCCTCTCTCAAGGATCAACAGATGATGATTAGACGGATCCGCGAAACCCGAATCGTAGAGGGATCTGACGACGATCCTGATAAACAGGTCCTTCAGATCAGATATCAGCTCGAACACGTCGTGCGAACCCAATATAAGATCTAGCCCGTCATCGGTATACAGGGTAATGCTTCCGTATCCTGTGTCCCATGTTACGCTCTCAGCACCCATATCGAAGGGATCAGGCACGGCCGCGACATAGATCGCCCTCTGGACGACGTTCCCGTCCGTATCGACGGACGGGACAATGCCGCGTTCGGCCATCCTGTGCAGAGAACGTTCTACGAGCTCGGGCGAAGGTCCGTCGCATACACCGTCTCCGATGTATCCGCGGTGGACATCCGTCTGGTCATAGATGTTCAGATGCATCTCCCTTCTGACTGGGAATCTGGAGGATATCGAATCGAGCGATTCGAAAACGAGGTAGGTCCCCTTGTCATCCGTCCTTCTGCTTTCGGACCCGTGATCGTCCTGTGTCATGGTATCATTGCACCTCTTCCTCTGGATCGGCCGGTTCCTTTTCCGGAGCAGACCTGCGGATGCGCGGATCGGTCAACAGCAGAGCTACAATCAGGAAGCAAACGATCCCGATCAGGGCGATCAGGATGGTGTCGATCCCGAAGTCGATGCTGACGCCTCCGGAGGACTTCTTCTCGGTGTAACGATAGAAGTCCCCCTTGTCGTCCTCGATCAGCTGGCGGCTGGCATCCAGCTTGCCGTAGACCTGCAAGGTGTTCACAGTATCAACGACTCCTTTGACTGCCAGCTTGCCGTAGACC
>CALAVG010000174.1 GCA_937892275.1 uncultured Methanomicrobiales archaeon
TACCTGGGTGCCTTTCACCTCATTGGCGATCCTGACTGCCCTAGAACCGGTGGCGGCCATCGCATCCGCAACGGTGAGGTCCCTTCCGACAGCGCGCAGGAACATAACGCTGATGTCACGGTTGAACGCCATCTGCTCGTTGAAGAATACTCCGCCCTGGATCTTTCCCGGGCCGCCGGACGAATGGAGTTCCGGTACAAGGATGTCTGTGGAACCCTCGTGAATGATGACACCATCTGGCATCAATCATTCTCTCCGTGCATGAGACGGACGATCTTGTAAGGCAACAGGTTCCTGTTCGTAGGGGTGACCTCCAGAATCCTGACGTCATCCCTTCTCCTGATATCCTGCAGGAGGGGATTCCTTGATTTCTTGTGGAGGGTGATGATCATCGGCTTCTCAGCTTCGAGTGTTTCTTTTACAGCCTCCACGAATGCCTCGCTTTCTACCTCCATCTTACCTACTTCGTCAATGACTATGATATCGCACTTCTCGATGGCCTCTTTCAAAGCGGTCACTCCGACCTGCTCGAGTTTGGCAAGGTCGAGACCCATCTTTCCCACCATGATCTTGCTTTCGATCGCGGTGCTCGCAAAGACCTCTTTCTCTCCGGTTAGAAGGTTCCTGACGGTGAATCCGACCTTCTTCCTTCCTTCCTCAATGGGTTCATCGACCATTCCTCCAATCTGAAGTTCCTCTTCTTTGAGCATGTCGATGACGCGTAATAGTGCATAGGTCTTCCCTGAGCCGGGAAGGCCTGTTATACCGATCTTGATATCAGTAATCATTGTGAACCACTAGTCAATAGGCTGGCTGCGAGTATATCGTTTCTATATTATTTAAAATGCCATGGCCTTTGTCAGTTTTTAAACAAACATGGGTTTTTGACCGTCAATTCAGTCCGATCATTGCGGGATTCAGTAGAAGTTTTTCGAATTACGTAATGGCTGAATTGTGGAAATCATGCGATCGATGAAACGTACATCAGGGGGTAGCCAAGCTCCGTGTCGAACCTCATCTCAGCCGTCACCTTGGTCTTTCCAAATGCTATCGTCACAACGGCATCTATCATGTCCCCTGTGAGGGAGACGTAAGAATAGGTGTCCCCGTCCTTGATGAAGACAGAACGGTCTACCTTCACGACAGCGGAGTCAACGTAGGGCTGCACCTCGATAGCATTCGCGATCGATTCCTCCAATCCCCTTACGGTGTCCAGATTGACCGGTGTGCCTACGAACTGATGGTAGATCGTGGCCATCTTGATGCCGGCCTCGAAAACGGCACGTTCGCGCTCGGTGCAGTTGAATCTCTGGTTGGCCAACTCTTCCCTTTCTGTCAAACAATCATCTCTTCTCCATCGATATGTACTCGCGGGGCTCATGGATGTTGACATAGGCGGGCCTCAGGATCTTGTTGGACGTGATGAGCTCCTCGATACGGTGTGCGCTCCATCCCACGATTCTGGCGGATGCGAACAGAGGGGTGTAGACCTCCTTGGGGATGTCCAGCATATCGTAGACGAAACCGCTATAGAAGTCGACGTTGGCGCAGACACTCTTGTTATTGTGCTTGTGGGCCATGATCAGTCCGGGAGCGATCCTTGCGATGTTCCTGTAGTAATCGTAGTCCTTCATGCGCTTCTTCTCGGCGGCGAGCTTCTCCACCAGTGATTTGAAAACCATCGCACGGGGATCGGACTTGGTGTAGACGGCGTGTCCCATTCCGTAGATGAGTCCAGAACCGTCGAAGGCCTTCTTGTCCAGGATCTTGTTGAGATATACTGTGAGAGCTTCCTCGTCGTTGGGATCCTTTACGTGCTTCTTGATGTCGGCCATCATGTCCATGACCTTGAGGTTTGCCCCTCCATGCTTAGGTCCCTTGAGGGATGACATGGCAGCTGCGATGACCGCGTAGGTATCTGAACCGCTGGATGTGGTGACCCTTGTGGTGAAGGTGGAGTTGTTTCCTCCTCCGTGCTCCATGTGGAGGACGAGGGCCAGATCGAGAACGACGGCCTCGAGGTGTGTGTACTCCTTGTCGGCCCTGAGCATACGGAGGAAATTCTCCGCGGTGGAGAGTTTCGGGTCGGGGTTGTGGATGTACATGCTCTTGCCGTTGATGTAGTGGTTGTAAGCGTGATAGCTGTAGGCGGTGAGCATGGGGAACACGGTGATAAGGTACAGTGTCTGCCTGAGAACGTTGTCCAACGAGTTGTCCAACGCATCCTCGTCGTACGAAGCAAGGAACAGTACCTCTCTTGAGATGGCGTTCATGACATCCTTGCTCGCAGCCTTCATGATGACGTCCCTAGTGAACGTCTTGGGGAGCTTACGGTTCTGATTGAGGATCTTGATGAACTCGTCCAGTTCTTTCTCCGTCGGGAGTTTCCCGAACATGATGAGGAATGCGCACTCCTCGAATCCGTATCTTTTACCGAGGAAACCGTTGGTGAGGTCCTCGATGCTATATCCGCGATAACGGAGGATTCCTTCGCATTCCTGCTTCACTCCGTCCACTTTGACGGTACCGTCCACCTGGGATATCTCTGTGAGACCGACGATGACCCCGTTGCCTTCAGAATCGCGGAGTCCCTTCTTAACGTCGTATTTGGAATACTCGGTTGCACGGAAACTGTCGTTCTCCATGCACATTTTGCATTTGGCTTCGATGAAGTCTACGTATTCCTTTTTCAGATTACCACCTCAGATGCTACATCACCTTATCTATGGCCACAATAAAAATAGTTTTGACGCAGGCGCGTACAAGTACGTTGACTGTGAACGTTCATGTCGTATATCTTACACATTTGTTAAAGATTTAGTTTGTATATGCAGACAAAGTTGGATTATACATCCAAGAGTTTATATCGAGCAATCAATACTTCGGCTGATAACTTATGACCCTCTACACCGTAACGGATGTCGCGAACTTCTTCATCGATTACTACAGCCGCTCTGTCGACCCCGTTAACCTTCCGCGTGCCCAATTGCTCTGCTATTTCGCTCAGGCCGAGAGCCTTTGCCGCAACGGCAGACTGTTGTTCGAGGATACGTTCAGGGCATACAGTTGGGGCCCTGGACTGACCAGGCTCGAGTTCTACTACGAGGGTGCGGGCAACATGCCCATCAAGGTCTACAAGGAGTACGATCCTGAGTTATTCGACGAAGAGGACAGGCAGCTATTGATGGATGTGGCGATCTTTTACAACAAGTACTCCACGATGCAGCTCCAGATATTATCCTACGAGAACGGAGGCCCATGGCTGACCGTGTATTCGAAAGGTTCCGATCTACTTGATATCGACAACGGCCTCATCAAAGATTTCTACAGCAAATGTCCGAGAATCGCAGACTACAGGGAGCAGGTCAGAGAGCTTATCAGCAGCAGCTACCCGGCATGCTCCATCTCGGCATTGAACAAGGAAGAGGATTCTCCGACGGTTGTTTATAGTGATAATGAATCGTCCTGCACATGGGAATGATTCAGATCTCCGGTCAGGAGCACGAGGTTGCAAAAGGGAAGACCGTCCAGCAGGCGGTATCCGATCTCGGATTCCATCCTGATTCCTTCCTCTATCTTGTTAATGGAATACCTGTCCCGATGGACACTGTCATAACCGATAGTATGACCGTCAGGGCGATGAAGGTCGCTTCCGGCGGATGATCAGAGTCCGCACATCTTCTTCAGACCTTCGAAGTCGAAACCGTCCTCTTCCGCATGGGCGATCATCTCGTCCAGGTTGGAGAGGAACGCAGCATGCACATCGTTGCCTTCCAGCTTCCCGTCGGATGATGATAACGAATCCTCCTCAGGGAACCTGAGATACTCGTACCTGAGGACTCCCAGGCACTTCATGCCGGTGAGCTGTTCGATGCGCTCTATGGCAGATCTCAGAATGGAACCGTCTCCTCTGAACCTGTTGATTATGAATCCCTCCATCTGAGGCTTCAGTTCATCCGGGATGAGCTTCCACGTTCCGTATATGGCTGCGAACACTCCGCCCCTCTCGATATCCCCGACAAGTATTGCAGGTACTCCGGTGACTCTCATCAGACCGACGTTGGCCAGGTCGGTATCCATGAGGTTGAGTTCCACGGGGGATCCGGAACCTTCGCAGAGGACCAGCTGATGCCTTTCGTTCATCCTATCGTAGGCCTTTTTGACCTCCTGCAGGGCCATCTCGCGGTCCATCGGATCGTCCTTGGTAATGTTCTTGTAGGGTTTCCCGTTCAGAACAAGCTGCATTACACCCTTCCCCGAAGGCTTCAGCAGAACAGGGTTCATATCGGTCTCCGGTTCTATGCCTGCGGCCCAGGCCTGGAAAGCCTGTCCGATACCAATCTCTCCTCCGTCCTTCGTTGCAATGGAATTTAGCGATAGATTGGAACCTTTGAAAGGAGCGACATCAACACCGTTCCTGCTCAGATATCTGCATACCATGGCGCATACGGTGGTCTTACCGGCTCCGGATGATGTACCGAGGAAGAGTATGCTCATTCTCTCACCCCTGCGATGTCGATCAGTTTCTCCACATCCATGTTGTCCTCGAATACCTTGGCCAGTTTTACAAGGTTCTCCTCGATGGTGACATCGTAATCCTCGGCGTGGCTGGTATCCACTGGTTTACCGTCATGTTTGACGAATGAGAGAAAGTACTTCCTGAACGCAGGCTTGTCGAATATTCCGTGCTGATAGGTACCGAATGTGAGATCATCCTCTCTTACGGACCCTTCTGGAACGGAATCCGCATGGAACCTGTCCAGGTAGACCAGCGGTTGCTTCTCCCTCACTTCGGATACGCCCATATGGAGCTCGTATCCGGTGATCTCACCTTTGTCGCCAACCGCCAGCTTACCCTCGTTCCTGAGGATCTGCTTGGCGTATTCGCCGAAGGTGGTGATGTTGTCGAAGAATCCCAATCCTTCGTACACAGCGGATTTGCCCGCCTCGATACCATTGGAATCGTCAAGGACCTTTCCCATCATCTGGTATCCTCCGCAGATACCTACTATGGGAATCTCCTTCCAGAGTCTTTTGATCTCGTTGGCGATGCCGGTTTCCTGCATCCATAGGTAATCGGAAACGGTGTTCTTGGTACCGGGCATGACTATCGCATCTACTCCTTTCAGATCCTCAGGCTTCTCTACGAAAACTGTGGATACATCTTCGAGGAACAACGGGTCTAGATCGGTGAAGTTGGCCATCCTGGGGAACTTGATCACGCCGATCAATGATTCTCCCTTTCCCTTGGAACGGATCCCTCTTAAAGCCTCAGAATCCTCGCTCGGTAGGACCACATCAGCATGAGGTATGATACCGATGACGGGAATTCCCGTGATCTCCTCCAGCTTCTCCGCTCCAGATCTGAGGTTCTCGGTGTTACCGCGTACGTTGTTCAGGATGATCCCTTTGATGCGCTTCCTGTCCTTCTCGGGGATGAGTTCGACTGTTCCCAGCGCATACGCGAAGGATCCTCCCCACTCCACATTGACGACCAGTATGACATTCGCGTCAGCTATCTCGGCTGCACGCATGTTCGCTATGTCCTTGTCGTAGATGTTGATCTCCGCGGGAGAACCTGCTCCTTCCATGACAACGCAGTCATACCTGTCCTTGAGGAAGTCAACATGCTCCTTCACGATCTGTATCCCGGGCCCGGGTACGAATTCGTTGTAATACCCTTCCACATCGTAGTCGGCGAAGGGTTTCCCGCATACCATGACCTGCGATACGGTGTCACCTTTGGGTTTCAGCAGTATCGGGTTCATATGGGAATCAGGATTGGTTATGCCTGCGGCCTTCGCCTGCAGGACCTGAATCATCGCTATCTCAGCCCCGGTCCTGGTGACCTTGGAGTTGAGGCTCATGTTCTGAGATTTGAAAGGAGCCACCAGATATCCCCTGTCGTGGAGGATCCTGCATATCGCAGCGACAGTGACGGATTTGCCTGCATCCGATGTAGCTCCAACCACCATCAGTGCCTTCCCTTTCTTCCAGAAGCGCTCCTTGGTGGCCTTGAAGATATCGTTGAAGCGAGGGTCCTTGGCATCCTTGATGCCCAGACGCTCTATCTCTGAATAGATGAATTTGACGACAGGGGTCCTGTGG
>CALAVG010000175.1 GCA_937892275.1 uncultured Methanomicrobiales archaeon
TTAGTAAATTGTAAGCTATATATACGCAGGGTTCGATGCATATCCATGTTCTATGGACGCGAGGGTGAATTGGCCGAACTCGACAGAAGGTATAATTCCAAAGGGTTCCAGTTCATCCCTATCTATGGTCGTCGCAGGGTGGGCAAGACTGCGTTGATCGACGAGTTCATAAAGGACAAAGTGGCAGTCAAGTTCACAGCGGTCAAAGGTTCCCATAGCACTAACATGCGTCTCCTGGCCTCGATAGTATTCGGAGTGAAGAACGCCCCTGTCATGAATTTTGAGGACATATTGGAGGTTATTCATAGCAGATATGGGAAATCGAGGTATGTGTTCGTGATAGACGAATACCCGTATCTTGTGAAAAGCGATGAATCGGTCACAGGCATACTCAACAATTTTATCGAAAGCCACCTGGATTCGGATGCGTTCATCATCCTTTCAGGCTCGTCGATGAACATAATGAAGACCCAAATCCTGGGAAATCAGAGTCCGCTCTATGGCAGACGTACGGGTCAGATAAAACTTAGTCCGTTTTCCTTCGCCGACATGAGGCAGTTCCTTCCTGGCTATTCTGACGAGGAGCGCATGGCCGTTTACGGTCTCGTGGGGGGAATCCCGTGGTATCTGAGTTTCTTCGATAGCGGTAAAAGCCTGAAAGAAAACATCATCGGGAATCTACTCAACCCGTACGCGGTGCTCAACAAGGAGGCAACACTGCTCTTCGCGGAGGAGTTCGAATCGCCCGTGGCCTATTATGATGTGATCTCGTCGATAGCTAAGGGACACAACCGGGTCGGCGAGATAGCTACCGCCGTAGGTTTACAGACCTCCCGTATATCCGTGCTACTGAAGGAGCTGATCATGTTGGAGATCATAGAGAAGAGAAGTCCGATAGACGACCCCAAGTCCAAGCGCACGATCTACAGGATAAAGGACCATTATCTCCGTGCCTATTTCATGTTCATCTATCCGGATAAGGTCGAGGTGAGCAGGGACCGTCTCGAGGATGCCTACGCGGATATAATGGAAGATATGGAAACATATCTGGGTCATGTGTTCGAGGATGTCTGTTCTGAGTATGTGGGAAAAACCTGTCGTGAGGTGGGAACGTGGTGGGGCACCAATCCTGTTACACACGAGAAGGAAGAGATAGACGTGGCGGCGTTGGGCAAGGGGGAGATGGTGTTGTGCGAATGCAAGTACCGTTCGGAACCAACGGGAAAAGGTGTTGTAGAGACGCTCATAAGACGTTCTGAACTTGTTAATAGCAATCTTCCTAAGAGGCTCATGGTGTTTTCCAGGTCCGGGTTCACCGAAGACGCCCTTAATATGGCCGATCCGAACAATGTGGAGCTTTACACTCTCGACGACGTGTCCAGGGCAAGGTGATTGAACCGTTCTCTTAAGATTGGTTCATAATGACCCGGTTAGAATCAAACTGCCCATCAATGTCCCGCCCCTTCGATCCGCAGATTCGAAGGACTGTGTACGAAAACCATACGTCAGCCACCCCGCGGGCAGATGCAGCCTATGGGCCGCCGACTACATGGTTATGCATACCTATGCATGAAAACGCTAAACGACATGATCGTCCGGTCGTGAGAAGGGTCCGAATAACATCGATCGGGTCAAACCCATGTTTTTTCAATCATACCCCTAGCGAACGCTATCGCAATGTTTATGGGAAATCGATGCGAATATACCCTTTGCAGGTCATTTTTGAAGTAATAAGTGGCGGGCCTGAAGGGGCTAGAACCCAACCGAGCCAGCATACAGGAAAAATTTCTATGCAGTCCATTTTTGGTATGATAGCGCCAAGCGTACGTCCGTATAATTTCTATTGAATTCTATCGCTTCAGCCGAATCGCCCGAGACCTCTTCGGATGGTCCTCTAAGGCGGGAAAATCTGACCACTTACGATCCCGATGAGATCGGGAAGAACTCGAAGAAGAATGGAGTGAAGCTATCCGAGATTCTCAAACAGCTTCCGGTCATAGAGCTCCGTACCGACGAATCCGGATGTTGGCCCTTCGTTCAGGATGAGCTTATCGCGCAGCTAGTCCGTGGAGAGAGATTGTTGAGTGACCCTGAGCTACAAGCCATTCTTCTTGACTGGATCGAATCCGTAGATTACAACAAGTTCATCAATCTCGAAACCGGGGATGTGATCTATGCTCAATCTGCGAAGAGGGGCAATGTTGTATATGCGACTAGGAAGACCAAGAAGAGGGATGCTCTCAAGAATGCCTTGGAAGGCAAGGTCTTCGATTATCCTGTCAATGGATTCCGTAACAGAAGAATGACTAAGCTGCTGCTATGTACCGTCAACTTCGACAGATCCAAATACACCTGCGAGGAGGCCTGGGCCGCTTTGCGTTCCACTCCGACAGAGGGGGTCGAATACACGTTCAACGTGATCAACAAACTCAATGCGAACATCAGCAAGATCTTCGGGAAACACGGTACACTTACTTCTAAGGAGGCACAATCCTCCGGTTATCCTGCCCCTCATCTTATCTTCATTCTGGATGAGCCCGTGATGGTGGAACGTCATATAGGAAAGGACGGCAAGGTTACCTGGAGGATCTGCGACCAGAGGGTGCTGAACAGGATAGGTAAAGGACCTCTCATGAGGAAGCTGGCCAGGACCGATTATCGTGCGGCCATTGACAAGAATCCGATCTGGAAACATGGTTTCATCGATTTCGAGGGAATAGTATCCGAAGAAGGGTCGAGATCCGGGAAGGATGCCATCACATATCCGTTCAAGTATCTTGTCAAATGTCTTACTGAGGTCGGGAAGAATTCCATCAAGGACGTACCTGACATCAACTCTGTCAAGGACAAGGACAAACGCACCATGCTCTTCACACATCTGGGCAACAAGTGCTTCAGGACAAGGGATGTATCTTTTGGTAAAGGATTCAAGGACCGTATCGGGATGTTGCCTGAACAGAAGTCTGAAGAACCTTCGGTATGGAAACGTATCAGGACTTTGACCGACTACGAGTATAACTTTATGACTGCCGTCAATGAGCAGAGATCGATCCAGAGGTTCAGGGAGATCTTTGCGGAACAGAATGCAGGAGGACGAGATGTCGCGTTATCCGTTCAATGACAGGATCGAGGAGTTCCTCGCAACCGGCTCCAAGAACTCGAGCGAGCAATCTTTGATCACTAATAGGAACCATCTCCAGAACATCGGAAGGATCATGCATCTCCTGAAGGAGAACGGAATCATACCCTCTGATAACCCCTCTCGTATCGCCCCGAATGATATACAGTGCTTCGTTGATACCCGTATATCCGGCGGCGAATCTGAATCCACGATCTCCAGGGATCTTTCCTATCTAGACAACTACCTTCAATTTCATGACAACTGTTCCGTAGAGGAATATCTGGAAGATCTCAGAATGAAGGATCTGGAAGAGAAAAGGAAGAACTCCGAGAAGGCACTCAGGAAGATATTCCTTCACAATTCCAAGGATGTCAAGGGCACCCATTTCGCAAAGGCATACGCGTTCGTCATGCTGGCGATAGTGTTCGATATACATCCTGACATGCTTCGCAGGGCGAAGCTATACAATCAATATACTGGTGTATTGAATGATTATCATATACAGTTCATAGACAGGAGCGGTATTGGAAGGGATGAACGTCTCGATCTCAACAGACTTCCTGTGATCGGCAGATACATCGATCATACATATCCTCTCGGTCTCGTCTATTCCACCCCGAGACCGCTGTTCCCATCTTCCAATCCTCTATTCGATTACATCGGTCCGGACGAATCCAGGGAACTCAAGGA
>CALAVG010000176.1 GCA_937892275.1 uncultured Methanomicrobiales archaeon
CCACGCCCCTGACCTTCTGGATGTACGCCAAGCTCGGCGCCCCCGAACCCCCCACCACGACGGTAGCGGAATCGCTGGTCGGCCGGAAGGGGACCGTCACCGTGGCGGTGAGCACCGGGAACATGAAGGGCAAGGTCCGCATCGGCAACGACGTCTGGAGCGCACAGGCCGACGAGGAGATTCCCGAGGGCACCGAGGTGATCGTGGACTCCTCCGAGGGTGTCCACGTCCATGTGGTAAGGGCCTGATCAGAGGCCCGCGTCCTTCAGGAAACCTATTAACTCAGATACGGAGGCGGCCACCCTCAGTTTGAGGACCCCTCCAATCATCATGTTGTCCGTACCGAACTCCGCGGTACGGACATCCGTTTTCAGACCGAAGCACTCCTTACCCTTGGCGTACGCGTATCCGATCTCCACGCATCCGCCCTCGTCGGGGACCCTGCCGTCCATGTTGAACACGACGGCATCACAGGAATCCAGCATCTCCATGTCCGCCTGGAAGACCATCATGGTGGCGGCATCGCGGTAATCCTGGTCGGCGGCCATCTTCGCGGTGTTGATCTTGAAATCGTTCTCCTGGGGGAGGACAAGCTCGTAACCCGCCTGTGCAAGAGCATCCTTCAGGCGGATGTTGTAGTCGCGTTCGGACTGGCAGAACAGGGGGCCGGCGAGATAGATGCGGGTCATGGGAACGTTCCCGAGATAGGCATACTCGCCTAAAACCTATCGCGGGAACAAGGGTTTATATCGGATATGGGTATCGCAATCTCACCGGTTTTAACTGGGCATGTGACGCAGTCCGGTAGCGTGCGTCCTTCGCAAGGACGAAGCCGCGAGTTCGAATCTCGCCATGTCCACTCATCACTTCAGTCAAGTCCGATTCGTATGGCATTTGCTTAAATCTCAAAACCGATGCGATTCCGATCAAGATGGACTCCACCGTATCTGTATCGGATTCGTGCATATGCTGCGGACAGTGCGTGAAGGTCTGCATCCGCGGACATCTCGCTGTCGGAGAGGACCGCAAAGCCCGTGAAATCGAATCCCCTTATTCGTGTTTCAGGTGCGGTCACTGTGTTTCCGTCTGTCCCAAGAATGCCATCACCCTCAGGTGCGATCCGTCCGCGCAGGAACCCCTCGACC
>CALAVG010000177.1 GCA_937892275.1 uncultured Methanomicrobiales archaeon
AATATATTATTATTGGGGGGGTAGGGGGACGGCTTACGCCGTCCCTCTCAGTGTGTTTTGGTTGTTGGTACCGCCTTCAGATGATTCCTCTTCTGTAGGCGAAGATCACTCCTCCGATGATGGACATGATCAGTCCTATCGCTGCGATTATGGGGATGAGTTCCACAATGGACGAGTATGCGTTGTGGGCGGGGGATTCCTCCCAGACTGCGTACAGGGTCAGGGTGCTGTCCGGCTGGACGTACACGGTGTCCCCTGCGGTGTACTCGGCCTCGGTCGCATCCGCAGAGGTGGACCAGCCCTTGAAGGTGCTGCTGTACCTTGAAAGGGTCTTGTCGGTTACTGTGAATGCGTGGGGCTCGTCGACATACGAGGTAGCGTACTGCCTGTCCACGGATCCCATACCTCCGTTGGCGTTGTAGACCAGCGTGAATGTGTAGGTCTGGGGCAGACTGAACTGTGCATAGAGGGTGATGGTGTCGTTGGCCGCATCGGTGGGGCGGTAGGTGTCTCCGACCGCTCCTGCGAGGACATCGCCGGTGGCGGTGGTGAACCATCCGTCCATCAGGTAGCCGTCCTTCTGTGCGTCGGGGAGGATGGTTCCGGCGGAGTACAGGAATGTCACGGTGGTGGCCTCGGTGGTTCCTCCGTTGGTCGTTGCATCGAAGGTAACAGTGTAGGTCCTCTCGGTCGCAGTGAAGGTGGCGGAGATGTCGGTGTTGCCCACAATTGCGTAGTGGTCAGGTACTGACCAGGATGCGAATGCGTAGGTGTACTGCACATCCCTGTCCGCAGAGGTCGCAGTGACCATTGCGGAGTTGACGATGATCACGTTGTCCGTGATGCTGACCTCGCTTCCGTAAGGCACGTTCTCCACCATGATCGGAGTGACGGTTCCGTAATCGGGCTCCGCGGAGAGGAAGGTCACGGTATATCTCGTGAGGTCCCTTGCGAAGTTGGCGATGACGGTGAGGTCTCCCTGAACGGTGGTTCCCTGTACGGACCATCCCTCGAAGGAGTAGGTGTACTGCTGTCCTGCCTCGGTGGGGGTGGCGGTGACAGTCCACGTTACGCTAGAATCCAGCGAGGATACTATGGTCATGGTCCTTCCGGATACGGTCATCTCGGATCCGTAGGGGACGTTCTGTACAGAGCTGACGGACACCTGTCCGTATGAATCGTAGTTGGGTACGAAGCCCAGGGTGTAGGTGTTGACCGTGCTGGTGTACTGTGCGGTGTAGGTGATGTTTCCGGTCACGGGTGACACGGAGGGGAGCCATCCTGCGAACGCGTAGGTGTACTGTGCGGTGGGTGCCCTGTAGGGGGTCTCTCCATCGTAGGACGGGGTCTCTCCGTAGGGGATTTCCGCATCGGTCTCAAGGACGGTTCCGTCCCAATCCTGCCATACGACCGCATAGACGTTGGTCGTTGCAGTGTATGTGGCGGTGTACTCGGCATCTCCGATGACCGCTACCACTTCGGGGTCCCATCCGGCGAATTCGTAGGAGAACTCTGCGGTGGGTGCCCTTGTGGGGATTCCGTCGTATGCGGGTACGGTCCCGTACTGTACTTCCGCGCGTGCGAGTTCTGTTCCATCGTAATCTTTCCATATTACGGTGTAGGACCTGACGGTCTCGGTGAACTGTGCGGTATAGGTTACGTTTCCGGTGATGGTGTCCACTGCGGGCTCCCACCCGGAGAAAGTGTACTCGTACTGCACGGTGGAGGGCTTTACGGGGGTCGCTCCGTCGTAGGAGGGCGTGGTTCCGTAGGGGACGTTCTCGTCGGTTTCAAGGGTGGTTCCGTCGTAGTTCTGCCAGATCACGGTGTAGACGTTGGTCACGTTGGTGAACTGTGCGGTGTAGGTCTGGGTTCCGGTCACTGCTGCGACTTCGGGGTCCCATCCGGCGAATGTCCAAGTGTATTGGGCATCTG
>CALAVG010000178.1 GCA_937892275.1 uncultured Methanomicrobiales archaeon
CGTACAGCTCGTCATGTGCTCCGATGGTGATCTCAGCAGTCTTAGAGATGACCTCGCCGTCGAAGGCAGGGTCCTCGCACCATCCGACGAGCAGAGCGCTCTCGATGGGTGGTGCATCGCTCACTGTGATCGTAGCAGAACTGGGTGAGTATGCGGTGAACCAAAGCAGGCCTTCCACGTAGAACTCGGTGCTGTCCTGCTTGTCGAGGATCGCCTGAGCGACTGGATCGATCGAAGAACCGCTGTGAACGAGGATGTATCCGGTGTATCTGAAGGGTCCGGACAGGGTCTCCCCAGCCGAGATGTCGTCGGAGTTCATTCCGATGAACATCTTGGTTCCGGTCAGGCTTCCAGCGGATGCGGTGGCGGTCGCAGGAGCGACAATCACGCTTCCGTCAATGGTCAGGACGGTTACCTTGATCGCCTTGTTGTTGGGAACATCCAAGGTTCCTTCAACCTCGAGGCTGGAGAAGGTAGCATCCGTTCCGTTCGCCACAAGGGTGGCTCCGCTTGCTACGGACACTTCCTTGGCATCTGCATTGACTGTGACGCTAAGAGCGTTTGCCGCGGTTCCGGCATAGACTGAACCATATGCGATCTGGAAGGTAGCATCCTTGGGGACGTTGTACGCTCCGGTAAGCACAAGCTTTCCGTCTTTGTCGGCAGCAGAGAATGCACCTGCTACACCGTCTACGACAAGGGTGCCGTCGCCTGCGGTGATAGCTCCCTTGATGCTTCCTGTGCTGATTCCGGTAATGGTTGCACCATCAAGGGTAATCTGACCGAAGTTAAAGGCTGTCTTGTAGTTGTTGTTGATGTTAGCTCCGACCTCGATCCTGCTGCAGGTCTCTGTAGCCATGAAGTAGAGGTCGTAGGCGTTGACCTGTCCGTTGATCTTGATGGCGGATGTGATCTCCTCGATCTCGTCGAAGGCGGTCTCGATTCCGGCGATCGCGTAGGAGTAATCGTCGGTGCTGAAGTAGGCTCCTGCGATGGGAGCTCCGTCAGACATTGCAACGATTGCATCCGTTCCTGTCGTGGGGGCCTTCGGGTTGTATGCGTAGTTGTAAGGGATGTCCATGAGCATCGCACCGTTCACGATGATCGCACTCGATCTGTCTCCGGGTGTGGTTCCATTGTCGTTCTTGGCGACAAGGTCGAACATGCTCTGGGCATACACTTTCTGCTCGGTGATGAACACTCCGTTGACGGTCAATGTGACACCGTTGGCGATGACCAGAGGTACAGCATCGTCGACTATCTTGAGGACGACTCCTTCCTTCACTTCGGCGCTGGAGTAGAGCCATACGTAGCCCTCTTCCTTCGTCACGTTGATCTCGTCGCCTGCTACGGCAGAGCTGAGTGCGAGGGTGAGGTTGGTCCATTTGGCCCATCCGTCCTTCACAACCTTACCCTTCTCGTCGACTTGGGTGATCTTGATGTCACTGATGATGGTAACGCTGTTCTTCACATTGGTAGCGTTCTCGGCGTAGAGGGTTCCGTACACGGTGATCGTTCCGGATCCCTTGATCTCTCCGCCGTTCTTCAGTGTGAGCATTGTCTCGATGTCGGAAGCCTGCGAACCGATGTACAGTTCTCCGCTGACGATCATCTTGACGTTTCCGGGGATGGACGCGGTCTTAGTGACGTAGTTCTTCGTTCCAACGACCTCGAACTCCTCGATCGTGGATCCGTCTGCGTTGCAGGTGGCGATCATCGAGTCGACGGTCATGAAGTGATAGGTCTTGCTCGTGGTGTTGACCTGCGTCTTGGCCGCGTGGACGGTCGCATCGAGGTTCCTGGATTTGATGATACCCGATCCCTCGAGGGTGATCGTACCGTTGACGTTGGCGAAGGTTGCAAGAGTGGACGCGCTGCTATATGCAGATGCATCGAGCTCTCCGCTCACCTTCAGGAACGACTCGGCTCCCAATATTCCGTTGTTGAGGGTAACTCCGACGGGTAGCTTCAGCGTACCTGTGACGGTAGCATCGCGTGCGGCGGCGAGATCCATGGTGTACGTGTAGGTCTTGCTCGAGCCTGTTCCGGTTCCGATGTA
>CALAVG010000179.1 GCA_937892275.1 uncultured Methanomicrobiales archaeon
GAGCCTGTATCTGATGGTCTTCGCGGGTTCTACCTCGAAAATCTTATCGATTGCGTCATCCCTCTGACCCATGAGTCTGAGGGCCTCGCGTTCCGTTATGTATCGGATGCGGATGCGGTCGTTGGTCTTGATGGCAAGACCGTTCCTGTCGACCGTTGTGACTGTGAATGCCTCTTCATCGGGGTTCTTGAACTTTCTTCCGTTCCCTCTCTTCACGGCACGACCTGGGGTCAGCATCGCACAGACCTCCCCGTTGTCCATGTTAGGCATCTGTTCGGAGGGGTCTTCTTCCATAGCCTCTATCTTCGTGATGCTCCCTGTTCCTCCGCCAGCGGTGATGGATGGAGATAGCCCATCGACTCCGTAGACCCTTCTGGCCTGTTCCACGTTGCAATCGGAGAAGACACCCGATATGATCGTGTCGGGTTCGGTACCGTCGAGGTCGGAAACATCGATCTTGGATGGTTCCTTTCCGTCACGGGATTTCATAGAGGGTGCTATGCCTTCCGTACCGTAGACCCTCTGTGCCTGTTCGAACGATGTATCTGTGAGCTTGCCGACTATCTGTATCCCGTCGGAATCATTCCCCGGGATCGTTGTGGGTTGCACCTCTATCTTCTGGACATGACCTCCGCCCATTCCGGCGGATGCCATTATGGCCGTGGATATGCCGTCAGTACCGAGGACGTCGTTGCTGTGGTTGTTCCTCTTACCGCCATTGGATATCCTTTCGAGATGGAGGTCGCCAACGATGTTGATCCTTGCATCCTGATTTATGGAATCCTCGGTCAGAACGTCACCCCCCATGCCTCTATGCCCTTCACAACGGGTGCCGTTGTAGCATCCCCCGGGATCGAGGTCGCAGCTATCCTCTGCCTTGCGGTCTTGCAGTAATCCTCGACTATCTCGAATCCGACGTAGTCGTATCCGAGCTGTTTCGCCGCAACGGCGGTGGTTCCCGACCCCATGAAGGGGTCAAGGACTATCGGGACGTATTCCGTATCCTTTGGGGGGAGAGAATTGCCTACAAGAGCCTTTACGAACTCCAACGGCTTAATGGTGGGATGGTCGTACATCCTCTTGTCGTTGGTGTTAAGGGATGATACGTAGTACTTGTGCTTGGTATCGTAGGATCCATAGAGCTTCACTCCCTTCTCCCTGAAGAACAGGCAGTACTCGGTATCGCTGAGATACTTGTTGCCACAGGTGGGTACAGGGTTGGTCTTATGCCATGTGAGCATGTCCATGGTACACCCCCCCCTGTCCTCGAAATATCTCAGGTACTGGTAGATCTGATTCTTATTGCACCATACGTACAGGTTGATCTGTTTCATCTTGGAGACTATCTTGTCCAAGAGTTCATCGGTGATCCCTTTGGAGATGGGTGTGAGTTCCGAGTGGTATTGTTTCACATCGGAACCGAATGCACCCCCTCCGTTGGTATCGAGTTCGTATGGCGGGTCCATCATGACAAGGTCTATGGAATGATCGGGTATGCGGTCAAGACCGATGGAACAGTCCTCGTTGAAGATGGTGTTGCGGTAATCCTCGGTCATTGGGGATCACCTTCCTGCACCTCTACCTCGATGCAACCATCGTTGTCCTTGACCTCTATGAACGTGTTGTTGCCATGGGCGTTCGCGCTCTGTACGGGGGCTACGCCGTCCGTGTCGTACACATCGTTGTTGGCGTGGTATCCGTCACCGAGAGAACCTGCTATCTTGGGCTGTGCATCCACCTCAATCCTCACGTGGTTGCCCTTGGAACCAGCGGATGCCATGAGGGCCGGGGCGAGTCCGTCGGGGCTTACGACCACGCTGTTCTGGATTGAACCGTTGTGAAGATCGCCCGCAATCTCTATCTTGGGAGTCATATCTCCCGATCTGGCCGGGATTGTGGGGATTAATCCATCCGTGCCGTATACACGGCAAGCGGATTCGAGTCTGCCTTCGATGTTGAGATCCCCTTTTACTTCGATTCCGGCTTGTGGTTCCACCTCTATCTTAGGGATTATCCCTCCGCCTCCCCCCGTGGACAGTGTTGGGGATATCCCCTCTTGACCGTATACACGGCAAGCGGATTCGAATCTTCCTTCCAGATTGAGGTTGCCTTTGACCTCGATAGAAGCGTCATCGGGGGACTCGTCCTTATCGCGTTCCACGATGAAGTTGGAGATCATGCGGTTCTCTTTGGTGGTAAGGCCGTGGGCTATGTCGCCCTTGTTGACGGTCACTATGTTGCCTTCGGCATCGCACTGTTCGGGTTCGGGATCGAGCTTCAACGGATCCATCGGCCTGTAGCCGAACCCGTAGCCCTTGGCATCCTGTTTTTTCTTGTTCTGTTCGTATGCGGCTATATGTTCCGGCGACAGGTAGTAGGATTCGTCCACATCATCCTCAAGCATGTCCTTCAATCTCAGTTCCAGGGGTTGCTTGGGAGGGAAGACGAACTCCCCCATGTGAAGGGTGGATACCATGAACACACGTTTCCTGTTCTGGGGTATGCCGTAGTCCTTGGCGTTCAGTACCTGATACGAGTTGGTGTAGCCCATCTCGGACAGTACGTTGCACCATTTCTGGAAGTTCGGGAGGTTCTTCTTATTCAGAAGTGCGTCCACGTTCTCCATCAGGAGGACTTCGGGAAGACAATCCCTCTCCTTCATATCCTCAAGGAGCCTCTGCACCTCCCACAACAGGGCGGAACGTGTTCCGCTGCCCTCGGTGAATCCTTTCTGGCGTCCGGCCGTCGAGATGTCCTGGCAAGGGAACGAGTATGTGACGAGGTCGCATTCAGGTAGGTGTTCGCCCTCCCTGAATGCGACCTCGTCACATACTCATTCCCTTGCCAGGACATCTCGACGGC
>CALAVG010000180.1 GCA_937892275.1 uncultured Methanomicrobiales archaeon
AGTCTGTACTGTATTGCGCAAGCGTACGGGAACTCTGGTGCGCTGTCAACCACTTTTATCATTCTATTAGTTCAGTAATAGCTTTCTCCATCGTCTGGTTTTTATGAGTTGGTCGCATTATCCCTCTTGATGAGCCCACGCAACGGAAATGTGATGGTCGCAGTCGTTCTGGTCATACTGATGATGGCAGGATCGGTTGGCGCTTTCGTCTTGTTTCAGACGATGCAGAACATGAACCCCGATCCGCATGAGGCCTCCCATGATTATGTCTTCGAAGGTACTATCGAAGGTATAGAGTACACCGGGACAGGGACCACCACCTATACGCCGGAGTCCCTGACCGAGTATGATTATGTTCTTAAGTACTCTGTAGGGCCGGTATCCGGCAGTTTCCTCCTAGCATTCACGCTTGAGGACAAGATGCAACCCAAACTGTACGACCATGTGGGCACCGGAACAATCGGTGAAATCACCGTCGACATCTGGACCTATGATGGCGATGACAAGCGCTACAGACTCTACACAGGGGGTCAATGCATACTATATCGTGTGGAGATAACTTCCAACACCATGTCCATCACGGGCAATCTGGTCCAGGAAAAATGACGATTTAAACTTCTTGACCATATGGTCATTGTTGCTGAGGTTTAATTTATAAATTTAACGGTAATATTTATAGATATGATATTTTTACTTAATGTTGGATTATACATCCAAGTGATTTAATGGATCAAAAGACAACGATGACAGTCGCGGCCGTAGTGGTGGTCGTGGCCATAGTGGCCATTGCCGCTTTCGTTATTATGAACAACAATAGCGGCGGTGGAGGAGATGACCCTGGAGAAAAGGGAGTCATCCCCGAGTTGAACGAATTCCCTGCCAGACTGGCCGTTTTGGGAAATGCGAATTGCGACGATTATCTTGACAACCAGGATGTAAAATACGTTGAGAATCTCATCTCCAAGGGCAATATAAACTACACCAAGGAATGGATGTGCGATGCTAACAAGGACGGATACATCAACAAGACCGATGTGGAAGTCATCAAGAAGATGATCAACAACAAGCAGGACATCGTATACTACGTCGGAGTCCACGACTATGATATCAGGTCCTACGATATGAGTCACCCCGAGACCAAGGTCGTTGCTCTTATCCAACCCCCGATCGATACGATGTTGGTGCTGGACAAATCACTCATCGTCGGAGTTGACGACAGGCTCGCGACGACAGGGACTGCATACGACCGTTACAAAGATGTCCTCGATCTCGGAGGGAAAGTGACCGTTGTCGGACCCTGTGGTTCACCTGATAAACAAGTATTGGCGAACCTTATGAAAGCTAACGGAGACCGTCTCACCATCGTATGTGGTCAGAAGGATTATTACGCCACGACTGCAGAGGAAGATTTCGAAGGCCTCAATCTCCAGGTCATCCGTATGGCGACCTGGGAGAATGCGGAACCCATCCATGGTCTCTTGACAACAGCATACCTGCTTCAGAAGACCGACAAAGCATACTCCTTCCTTACTTGGTATGAGGGTGTAGAGAACTATGTTGAGCAGAAGGCCAAACTGATCCCCGACTCCATGAAGAAGAAAGCGATCACATTCTACCCACACAAGGGTAATGGACAGTTCTGCCTCCTCGGCGGAACATCTGCTGAGAATCTCAAGCTCAGTCTTGTCGCAGCGAGTGACATCGGAAGCGCCATTATGAGGGACAGAGGAGTCTCGGATGTCACCGGAGACAGAGTCAACCTCACGCCTGAGCAGTTGGCGGAATCATGCAAGAAGTACAATGTTGATACCATCATCGCGCAGTGCGATATGCCTTACTCTAGTGCATACAAGATCGAAGATGTTCAGGGATGGCTCGACAAATGGGCAGATCAGCTGGGAACCCTTCTTGACGACAAGCTTTACTTCGCTTCCGGATTCGTTTATGCGTCCGGAATATCGGATATAATCTGCGCGATCATGATGGGCTACTACATGTACCCTGATTACTTCCCTGTCGAGGACCTTGAGAAGTACATCAACGAGTTCTGTGAGTTGATCGGAATCTCTGATGTGTGGAACTTCGACAACATGAACCTTTTGTACGGCGGTAATCCCGCCCTGGATATCATGAACATGGGCTGATACAAACTGGGGGATGATTCCCCCACCCTTTTTCATCATCATGGATACTAGCAGTAAGTTCGTCCTAATAGCAGGTACATTGCTTCTAATGGGCGTCTCTATCGGAGGATTCTTCATCTATTCAATGCTCACAGAGATGCATCCACTTTATGATTCACAAAAATTCGACGTTACAGGGACCGTCGACGGCGAGTATGCCGAAGGATCGTGCGAATCGTCCCTCAGCTCGCAATCCGGATACGGAATAATTGTCTTGTACAAAGTCACAATGAAGAATACTTCCGAGGAACTCAAGTACTTCATCATGTTCGATACTGAAGGCAATCCGACATCCGATATTTACAATTATGATAAGATCAAGGATGAGTGGCACGGGTACTACAAAGAAACATCCTACGTTTTCAAAATGTCCGGCAAACGTAGTATAGAATCGATGCGGATCTCCAATGATGATGTTGACCTGTCTCTCACGGGGGTAGTTAAATGAAGTTAAATACAAGCGGTATTCGTAAGGCCGTTTCTTCGACGAAGAATAAGATCAGCGACATCCGCCATCATTATCGTGAAAAAGATTATTCGGGACTTTCAGAAGAGGAAGTGACGATAGCTCAATACAGGGCCCACCGCTGGTCCAAGCTTATTGTCATCATCGGTATGCTCATTCTGTTCTTCGTCCTGATAAGCTTGCTGTTGATCGTGGGTGAATACAACCTCGATATAGCAACTGTTTATTCGATCATCTGGGATCATATAGTGGGCAACGAGATAACGGCCGACCCGATGGCCAATCAGGTCGTATGGAAATGGCGTCTCCCTACCATACTGACAGCGATAGGCGTCGGAGTAGGTCTCGCAATTGCCGGAGCGGCGATGCAGAGCATGATGAAGAACCCTCTTGCGGACCCATACACCACAGGAATATCCTCCGGGGCGGCTCTCGGAGCGACCATCGCAATGACGGCTGGAATCACACTCATAAGCGGACCTTATGGAATGATCGTCAATGCATTCATCTTTGCACTCATTCCTTCAGCATTCATCATCGCATTATCAAAGTTCAGAAAACCATCGCCAGCGATGATCATTCTGAGCGGTATTGCTCTGATGTATGTCTTCAACGCGGCTCAATCCTACATGATGCTAGTGGCCGATCCTAATGCTGTAGCTGCCGTATACTCTTGGACGGTGGGATCGCTCGAGGGCATGAATTGGGAAAAGGTAGGAATAATGTATATCTTCGTTGTGCTCGGATCATGCATCCTCATGTGGGAAGCAAGGGTGCTCAACGCAATGAATTCTGGAGACTCATACGCGAAAAGTTTAGGAATCAATGTCGATCGCGTCAGAATAATCATCCTGATATCGGTTTCCGTTCTAGCGGCAGGGATCGTTTCGTTCACTGGTATAATAGGGTTCGTTGGACTGGTCGCACCACATATCGCACGTATCCTCACCGGTGCGGATAACAGGATCTTGATTCCTTTGTCAGCCCTGGTTGGTTCATGC
>CALAVG010000181.1 GCA_937892275.1 uncultured Methanomicrobiales archaeon
GCTACATAGAGGTTCTTGATCGCGGTTTCGTTGTATATGTCCGCCCCGATCCCGTAGACAGTCTCGGTCGGATAGACAATCAGCTTGCCTGCCGAAATGTCGTCGGCTGCAGCCATCACGGCCTCGTCGCATTTGACTCCGAAGCCGTTGGACAGATCGCACTTAATAATCTTCAATGTCCACACCCCTGCTCCTTAAAACGTGAATTAAACAGTCATGCCCCTGGTGAGGGCTGTGTTCCCCGTGCCCCGGGTATATCCCGTCGAAGTCGACGCCGGCGAGCTTCTTCAGGGACGCTATCATGGTCGCGAACGACCCTCCGGGGAGATCGGTGCGCCCCATGCCGTTGATGAACAGGGTGTCCCCCGTTATCAGTGCCTTGGTGACGCGGTCATATAGGCATATGCACCCCTCGGTATGGCCTGGCGTATGAATCACTTCGAGTCTGTGATCGCCGATGTCGATGATCCGGCCATCTTCAAGGTCCTCGACGTCCATGGGGCCCGCGTCGATGCCGAAATCCAGATCCAAGGTGTACCTGGAATCCCCGTTCCTGATATGGACGGCGTCATCCTTGTGGGCATACGCCTTGCATCCGAATCTCTTCGCCACGGCCTTCAATCCGCCGATGTGGTCGATGTGACAATGGGTGAGCACGACGGCATCGAGCCTCTCGCTTCCCAGGGATTTGGCGATGCGATCCAGCAGCTCCTCCGGATGCAGGCCGAGCCCAGTATCCACTAGGATGTTCCTGCTCCCTTTGACGAGATATGTGTTGGAATCGCTGGGTTCGATGGTCCCCAGGCTCACGATTGCCATGAAACGACGATTTAATGATACTATAAAACAGATTCTCATGGTTGAACAGAAGTGACCATGATTGAACCATACGGTGCTAACGCGATTGATGATGGAACGACAAACTTCCAGCTTTTCGCAATCCAAAATCATCGGAATCACGGTGACTTCGTAATCGGCATGGATCCACAAAAGTGCCTTCGGAAAAGGGGAATCGAGTCCTGCGGCCCTGCATATGGGAATGGAAAACACGGATCAATATGCATGATATGCTGATGATCGCGATTTCGACTCGAATGCCGATGCTGACAAATCGTACAGAATGAATAGAAATAAGGTGTTTCCGGGGATGAGTTTTTGCATACGGAACCTGTATGACGGCTAGACCATGCCCCAGCGGCTTTCGGGGGCTTAGTGAGCCCGGACTGAACGCCTCGGCGGACCTCGGCGCTTACATCCGGCTCCTATCGGGCCCGTCATCTACGGGCGCCCCGATGGCACCTCTTTTTCAAGGCGGCTTCGAGCTTAGATGCCTTCAGCTCTTATCCGCTGCGGCGTGGCTGCTCAGCCTGCCCTGCCGGACAGCTGATGGACTAGAGGCCGCGGGCCCCTGTTCCTCTCGTACTGAAGGGCCCTTCTCGTCAGGTGCCTGCACCTCCATCAAAAAGCAACAAAACTGTCTCGCGACGTTTTAAACCCAGCTCACG
>CALAVG010000182.1 GCA_937892275.1 uncultured Methanomicrobiales archaeon
ATGGTGTACGATCTGCTCCTTCAGCTGCTGCCGGAGATAGACGGGCAATTGGTCATAACGACGCACAACACAGGACTGCTGAAGAAGGTCTCGCCCAAGAATGTATACATCATAGATGTGGATTCGCTGGGATATAAGCACATAGAGAACTTCAGCGACAAGATCAGGACATCTTCCAACAACAACAATCAGATCCGCTATCTTAACAATGCCGTCGGAGGGGTCCCGTACATCGGAGAGGTGGATTTCAGATCGATAGCCGAGGAACTCATAGATGAGCTGGAGGACGCATGAGCGAACCCCGCATACTGACGATAGACCATGGCCGTTGCGAGGACATATTGGTAGGATGGGTGAGGGTAAGGCTGAATATGGGTATCGAATCCTATTCCAAGAACAAAGGGCGCGAAGCGATCCGTATAGAGAATCTGCCCTCTCTGTTCGGGAGCAGGTGGCTGAGCAGCGAACCTGAACTGCATCGCAAATACCCGGATCTTGAATATTCGGCGAAAGAGAAACCGAGGATGCCGAAACTGAAGATATTCACGATCATGGATACCGAAAGGGACCTGGCCCACTCGGACAGATCATATATGACCGGGAACATGTTCGCCAAAAGCTGTTTCAGCGACCGGGTGGTACCGATATACAACATACCCGACCTCGATACAGTCTTTCGTGAAGCCGGAATAGGTAAGGTGACGTCCGATAAACCATCGGCGTACTCCGACATACTGGACGGATACGATGTGATCGAGATCTACGAGATGGTGAAAGGAAGAGAGGATACAAACCTGTCCGAGTTCCTGAAATATTGTCTTAAGACGAGGCCGGAATACCAAGGAAGGGAATTCTGACCGATGGGGATCGCTAGGAATAAACCAATCAGATAAGACATCTGTGAGTAATCAATCAACCAATCTTCAGGAGCCTATTCACCCATATCTTGATGAATGGTCGCTGATAATATAAAAGAAAATTTGGTAATTACTTAAGACAGGATACGGTTCTATCTAGATCGAGAACAAGTGGATACGATCACGTCTACACAAGGATATGGAAATAAAGGCGGGCAGCGAGG
>CALAVG010000183.1 GCA_937892275.1 uncultured Methanomicrobiales archaeon
CGGAGATTAGGTCAGAATTCAAGGTAACCGCTTTCAGAACACGGACTGAAGCCTCGTCATCCGAACGGTCGTAGCCCATATCTGCGAGTATCCCCTCATAAATCGGCTCCCACTCGGCGAAATCCATCTTATCATTCCGTGACGAGGCTCTGGCGGTACTGTCTCTTGAAATAACTGGATGTCAAGGTGATCGCGATACCCAGGATGATCTCCCCGATACCAAGCCATAATTCACCTATCGAGCCTATGTAGAAGAGGACCAGATCCAGCAGACCGGTGAAGAGCACACCGAAGCTGGCGACGCTGAAGCAGTTGAAGAGATTGCTCAGACGGATGGCCATGGCCTCCTGATACTCATAGATGATTATACCGATGATGTAGATGGGGAGACTCATCATGGAAGGCCAAACGAGCATGTCGACATAGGCGACGAAGGCAACGAATCCCGATTCATAATAGGTATCGGACACTTCGTAGTAAAAGACGATGCAGCTGAGGATAAAGATACCGATGGCCAGGGTCGACATTATGAAAACCGTGCTCCTTCCCAAAACCCTCTCCTTGAAGTAACGATTCGCAGCATCCCATTTATCCATGAAGTTGTAGGCATACATCAAGAGGAAGAGACCGATTAGCAGGATGATGAAGTCCCTGGAGATGGATGGTAGGTCCGTCACATCCCCTGATGTGAAGAACACTATCAGATCGGGGATGAGGAAGAACAGCGACAGGATGCTTATGAACAGTCCAAGTGGGGCAATAAACCTCTTCCTCTTGTTGCGTTCGGACAGCATCTTGGTAAGCACATACAGCGAACCCTCGATGTTGGGTGCCTGCTTGACGAATACCTTCTTGACGGAATCAACATGGGCCCTGGACGAGATGATTGGATAGATATACTCATCCTCAGCACCGTCCCCGATGAGGACGACGTTATCCGGTTTAATCTCATCAAGAACGGATTCCAGCTGGGCAACGATGGCAAGGTCCGACTTGTGACCGACCTTCTCGTCACCACAGATGAGGGCGATTGTCGCATCTGCACCCTGTTCCTGGAGGTCCATACAGGTGCTGATCGCAGCATATAATGCGTTGATGTCGGAATCCTCTGGATCTGCGATCCCCAATGCATTGGCAGCGGCAACGCATCCCTCGATACCGATGACTGGTGTAACGACCTTTCCTTTGACACCGAAATCGTCATCCCTGTCGACGGCTAGGACCAACGTCCGCTTCATAATCCATAATCGACTA
>CALAVG010000184.1 GCA_937892275.1 uncultured Methanomicrobiales archaeon
CAGGTCGGCAATGTTCTCTTTCTCCTTCGCAGAGATGGGGACCACTGGGACTCCGAGGCGCTCTGCGAGCTTCTCGACGTGGATCTTGTCGCCCTGCTTCTCTACTTCGTCCATCATGTTGAGGGCGACGACGAGGGGCTTTCCCATATCGATGAGCTGCAGTGTGAGGAAGAGGTTCCTCTCAAGGTTCGTAGCGTCAACGATGTTAATGATACCGTCAGGATTATCATTCACTATGTAGTCCCTCGACACGATCTCTTCGGGGGAGTAGGGTGACAGGGAATAGATACCAGGAAGGTCGACGAGTTCAGAGTCTGTTCCTCTTATTTTTCCGATCTTCCTCTCAACAGTAACTCCGGGCCAGTTACCTACACGCTGGGACGCACCTGTCAATGCGTTGAACAGGGTCGTCTTACCGCAGTTCGGGTTTCCGGCCAATGCTATTGTGAAACTCATGTTCATTCACTCCTTCAAGCCGCCGTGCCATTCCGGCGGCCCGGAGATCACGGGGTCATTCGACCTCGATCATCTCCGCATATTCCTTCCTGAGACTCAGTTCGTAGCCGCGCACGGTGATCTCCACAGGATCTCCGAGAGGAGCGACCTTACGGACATAGATCTCGACACCTTTGGTGATGCCCATGCCCATGATGTGTCTCTTCAGGTTTCCTTCTCCGTTGACCTTCTTGACCTTGACGGTCGAGCCAATGGGAGTTTCCTTCAAAGTAGTCATATTATCAGCTCTTGCTGGCGACATGGATCTTTGCGGCCATCTTCAAGTCAACGGCAACCCTGGCACCCTTTACTTCGAAAATGAGCCCGGTATCGTTGTTGCTGACCGCTTTGATCTCCGTGCCACGCACAAATCCGAGTCCTGCAAGGAATTTCCTGACTTCTTCAGATCCGGAAACTCTGTCGATTACCGCTGTTTGTCCCACTTTGAGGAACGAACTCGGTACGGTCGGCATCTTGCTTCCCCCATCGCCCGTTTGCATAGCATCGGGCATAGGATCCATTTGACTCATAATTAGGAATACCTAAAAACAATATAAATAATTTAGGAGGGACTAAACCACTTTCAGTGTGTTGGATTCCTGGACTACTTTTGTTGGTGCTACCGTAATGATCCAGGAAAAAATATTGCCGGAGGCCCCCCGACCACCGGCTGAGGTTACTAATTATGTATCAGTCATCGCAGAACCGATTGATTATCGGTTACATCCATTGAGGCTATTGACGGTCCTCCGATTTCTTGCTACATTAAGCGGTTTTTGCAGACCCGGAGACCCCCCGATCCCCGGTTTCTGCGTCAGCCGACGTTTGGGTCGGATCTTGACAAATTTAGGAATGACTAAATCATATATAAATTTAGGGTTGCCTAATAAAATTGGAACTTATTTCGACATCGTTCGTGACTACAATTATTTACGCATAATGATTGGCACCCATCATGTTATCTGACATCGAGATTGCCTATGAGGCGAATCCGAAACCAATCAAGGAAATCGCAGCTAAGATCGGCCTCACAGAGGACGACATCAGCCCTTACGGAAAGTACATCGCAAAGGTCCCCATCGAGCGTCTGGAGAAGCTCAAGGACAAGAAGGACGGAAAGCTTGTCATGGTCACAGCCATCACACCCACTCCCGCCGGAGAGGGAAAGACGGTCACGTCCATCGGTCTGATGCAGGGACTCGGTGCACTGGGAAAGAACGTTGTAGGAGCGCTCAGGGAACCCTCTCTTGGACCCACCTTCGGAATCAAGGGAGGAGCGACAGGCGGAGGATACGCCCAAGTGTACCCCATGTGGGACATCGACCTCCACTTCACCGGTGACATCCACGCTGTAGCAGCAGCACACAACCTCCTTTCCGCTATCGTGGACAACGAGCTCGTCAGGGACAACCCCCTGCAGATCGACCCCGCACGTGTCGTATGGAGAAAGACCGTCGACATGAACGTACGTGAGCTCAGGAACATCGTCACAGGTCTCGGAAAGGACAAGATCAAGGGCGGAGTGCCCCACGAGTCGGGATTCATCATCACATCGGCATCAGAGATCGCGGCCATCCTTTGTCTGGCCAAGGACCGTGCCGACCTCAGGGCAAGGCTCGAGAGGATCGTCGTCGCTTACACATACGACAACAAACCCGTCACAGTCAAGGACCTCAAGTGCGTCGGTGCCATGATGGTCATCCTCAAGGACGCCATCAACCCCAACCTCGTGCAGACACTCGAGGGACAGCCCGTGTTCATCCACGGATTCCCGTTCGCCAACATCGCTCACGGAAACAACTCGATCATCGCTACCAGGACAGCATTGAAACTGGCCGACTACGTAGTGACGGAATCCGGTTTCGCTTCCGATCTGGGAGGAGAGAAGTTCATGGACATCGTCTGCAGGGAATCCGGCCTCAGACCCTCATGCGTCGTCATCGTTGCCACAGTGAAAGCACTGATGACCCACGGAGGAGGAGTGCTCGACGACGAGTCCACACTCACTATTGAAGCCCTCGAGAAGGGAATGTGCAACCTCGACAAGCACATCGAGAACATGAGTTCGTACGGCGTACCTGTCGTAGTAGGCATCAACCACTTCGCGCAGGACACACAGGAGCAGATGGATTACATCCGCGACCACTGCAAGAAGATGGGAATCCCCGTTGCATTCAACGACGGATTCATCAAGGGAGGAGAGGGGGCCAAGCAGCTCGCCCAGACCGTCATCGACACCATCGACAACACCAAGACCGACTTCAAGTTCCTCTACGACCTCGACCAGCCTATCAAGTCCAAGATAGAGATCATCGCGAATAAGATCTACGGGGCCGACGGGGTCACATACGACCCCCTCGTCGACAAGAGGATCGAGGGCTATGAGAAGGATGGGTTCGGAAACCTCCCCATCTGCATCGCCAAGACTCAGGCATCACTGTCCGATGTCTCGACGATGAAGGGAGTGCCCAAGGGTTGGAAGCTCCACGTCAGGGAGATCAACATCTCCGCCGGAGCAGGATTCATCGTTCCCGAATGCGGTACGTTGACCCTTATGCCCGGTCTGCCCAAGGTCCCTGCAGCGATGAGGATGGACCTCATGGACGACGGAAAGATCGTCGGGCTCAAGTGAAACAATTCAGGGGGATCCTCCCCCTTTCTTTTACATAAAAATCGAATCAGTTCCTGTTGGCATCCGCCATGTCGTACCAGCGTTCGGCCTCGTCAAGGTTCTGTGGGACACCGTCGCCGTTCCTGTACATGTTACCGAGGAGGATCTGAGCCCCAAGGTGTCCGTTGAGTGCAGCTGTCATCAGCCATCTGACCGCAAGGGGTATGTCCCTGTCCACACCGGCACCAGATTTGTAGTACTGGCCCAGGATGAACTGAGCCTCTATGTGCCCGTGCTCTGCGGCGAGCTTCATCCAACTGGCCGATACCTCGAGATCCCTTGGAATGTCGTTGTCCTTGAAGTGCAGGAGACCGAGCTCGTATTCCGCGCGGACGTCCCCTCTGCCGGCTGCCATGAGGAAGTATTCCTTAGCCTTCTTGGAATTCTGTTCGACGCTGAGTCCCTTGAGGTTTATGATCCCAAGGTAGTAGGCGCATCCTGGATGTCCACCATCGAAACCCTTCTCGAACCACACCCGAGCGGTCTCGTAGTTTTTAGGTACGCCCTGCCCACGTGCATACATGAGCCCTAGATAGTAATCGGACTCCGCACTGTTCTTCTTGGATTCGCGCATAAAAGTGTTGTACGCTTCCAAATATCCCGAATCGACATTGTTACGTATGATGAACTTCGCCTTTTCGAGAGGCTCCATCATATCCGAGTCGGAATACATATTACTCCGATATAGTGCCGAGAATAAAAGCCGTTCTGATTAAAACCGTGTTATCTTACCATTTCTTAGGTCCTTCGGGCATACCTTCGGCTGGGATAAAAAGCGTCATATATTACGCGTGGATAGGGAGAAGAAGGTCAGTCATATGGTTTCGGAACCTTTTGTTTCAGCACGTACTCTTATGAATCATCATTCGCAGGATTACGATCTCTCCAAAGCGGCCCTGGAGGCCAAAGGAGCAGCATCGACCAGCTCGGATGCGAAGTACCTCTATTCGCTCTTCCAGTATCTGGGAGAGGGCGGAATCCAGCAGGACAAGGAGGCGGCCAAGAAAGGATTCTCGGAGGCCGAGAGTGCAGGATCCGTGGAGGCCGGCATCGTCGCGAAGGAGTTCGAGAGGAACTCCGAGGCGGTAATGGACGAGCTCATAGCGAAGAGGTTCCTCGGGGAACAGAGGGACACGGTAGCGTCCGCAGATCTGTTCGCCATGTATGACAAAGGCAACGACAAGGTGAAGAAGAGTCATGCCGAGGCCGTCAGATTCTATCTGGCCTGTGCGGCCGAGGGCGATACCGAGGCACAGGCGAAGATCGGTTTCATGTACCTTATGGGAAAGGGAATACCCAAGGACAGGGACCTGGCCCTCAAATGGCTATCGAGAGCGGCTGACAGCGGTGACGGTACCGCGATGTACCGCATCGGACAGATGTACGACCAGGGACTGTGCAACACGGATCCGGACGAGAAGATGGCCTTTAAATGGTATGAGCGTGCCGCCGAGGCCGGGAACAAGGATGCCCAGTTCGCTTTGGGATGTATGTGCATGGTGCCCAAGAAGTTCCACACCGACGTTAAGAGGGCGGCAAGTCTTTTCGAGAAGTCCGCCGAGCAGGGCCATGCCGAGGCCCAATACCAGATCGGCATGTGCTACGCATACGGTCAGGGAGTGAACAGGGACCCGTCGATAGCGGTGAAATGGCTGGAGAAGAGTTGCGAGAACGGCTACCAGCAGGGTATGGTGGACTTCGCCAACATGTGCTTCGAAGGACAGATCATCCCCAAGGATTACAAGAAGGCCGCACACTGGTTCACGGAGGCGGCGAACAGGTGCAACGGTTATGCGCAGTATGCGCTGGCCTGTATGTATGGAAACGGTTATTATTACGAACAGAGCGACGAGATGGCCCTGAAATGGTTCAAGGAGGCCGCAGAGATGGGAGAGGTCAACTCCCAGTACTGCCTCGGATGCTTCTACTATGAAGGAAGGGGAACGGAGAGGAACCTGGAGGAGGCCGCGATGTGGTACAACGAGGCCGCCGAGCAGGGACACCCTTCGGCGAAGGCCTTCCTCGGAATGTTCAAGGTTACAGGATCCGGTGTGCAGCAGGATGTCGAGGGAGGTCTCAAACTCCTCCAGGAATCAGCGGATGAAGGTTATTACGAGGCCCAGTTCTATCTCGGAAAGCTCTACTACGAGGGCAAGTACGTCAAGAAGAACGATATCCGTGCCAAGAAGTACCTCAACATGGCGGCCAAGCAGGGCGATCCCGACGCTGCCGCATTGTTGAACCTCATGAAATCCAAGAGGTGAACCTGTTGGGATTCGAAGAAGTCCTTAGGAAGGCCCAAGACGGTGATCCGGATGCACAGGTCGCCATGGGCTATCTGTTCTTCAGAGGGGACGGTGTAGTACAGGACAGGAGGGAGGCCGCCAGATGGTTCGGTCTCGCCGCCGATCAAGGCAATGCTGAGGCCATGTGCAACCTGGGCCATATGCGTGCCCATGGCATCGGAATGAGCTGCAATCTCGAGAAGGCCATGGACCTTTACCTCAGGTCAGCCGAACTCGGTGACGCCAGGGCAATGTTCAACCTCGGTTTCATGTATTCCGATGTTGAAGGTATCCCACAGGACTGGGAGAAAGCATATTACTGGTATTCGAGGGCCGCCGAGAAGGGCAACATAATATCCCTCTACAGGATGGCCGTGATGAACGACGAAGGCCGTGGTATTCCCCAGGATATCCCCAAGGCCATAGAATTGTACACCAGATGCTTCGAGACTGGATACGAGAAGGCAGGATACCGTCTCGGTCTTATCCATCTGGAAGGCAGAGGGGTCCCGAATAATCCGGACAAGGCTGCCAAGTTCATGATCAAAGCTGCCGACATGGGTTCGGAGGACGCCATGTGTGAGCTCGGAAAAATGCATATTTCCGGACAAGGGATGACACATAGTTTATCTAATGCCAAGAAGTGGCTCACAAAAGCCTCCAATCGCGGTTCCTCGGAGGCCGTGGAATTGTTGGAGAGGATCGACAGGGGTGAACTGAAGTGAAGATGAACGAGTATCAGAAGGAGATGATCATGAGGGAACTTTCGACCCTCAAGGCGCACAGTCCCTTCTACGCTCAGAAGTACAAGGATATCGAAGTCGATAAAATCAAGACGCAAGAGGAGTTCGAGAAGCTTCCGTTCACAGACAAGGCGGACCTCCGCGAAGCGTACCCGTTGGGACTGGCAGCGGTGCCCGAGAAGGATATCGTCAGGATACATTCGTCATCCGGTACCACAGGTACACCTGTCGTCATCCCCTACACGAAGAAGGATGTGGAGGACTGGGCGATCATATTCGAGCGCTGTTACATGATGGCCGGTGTCACGGACAAGGACCGCATACACATCACGCCCGGATACGGATTATGGACTGCTGGTATCGGTTTCCAGGCCGGTTGCGAGAGGCTCGGTGCCATGGCGATCCCCATGGGTCCCGGGAACACAGAGAAGCAGCTCCGCATGATGGAGGATCTGAAGTCCACCGTACTCTGTGCGACATCATCGTACGCACTCCTGCTCTCTGAGGAGATAAAGAAGCGCGGCATCAGGGACAAGCTCTGTCTTAAGAAGGGGATCATCGGATCCGAGCGCTGGGGAGAGAAGATGCGCAACAGCATCGCCAACGAGCTCGGTGTCGATTTCTACGATATCTACGGACTGACGGAGATCTACGGCCCCGGAATCGGTATCAGCTGCGACTACCGCAACGGTATCCACATGTGGGACGATTACATCTATTTCGAAATCATCGATCCGAAGACCGGAAAGAACCTCCCTGATGGAGAGATCGGAGAGCTGGTCATCACCACACTCAGGAAGGAGGGAGCACCGCTCATCAGGTACAGGACCCACGACCTCACGAGGATCATCCCCGGAGAATGCCCGTGCGGATCCAGGTTCCCCAGGATCGACATCATAGTCGGACGTACCGACGACATGATCAAGGTCAAAGGTGTCAACATGTTCCCGGCCCAGTTCGAGGAAGTGCTGGCCACCATGAAGGACGCGACCAGCGAGTATCAGATCATGATCGACCACTTGGAAGGTAAGGACATCATCACCGTCTACTTCGAGACCAAGGCCACGGGAGACGTCCGCGATGCAGCCGAGAAGGAGCTCATGGAGAAGGTGAAGTCCAAGATCGGTGTGACCATCGTCCCCAAGGCGGTGGACATCGGATACCTGCCAAGGAGCGAGAAGAAGACCAACCGTATCTTCGATAACCGTTACTGATCCCATGAGAGAGTTGGATGTTTTGACAGCGGCGATGCGCAAAGCATCGGAGATCGTGATGAACGGTGACCGTTCCGCGAAGGACAAGTCCACCGTCATCGGAATGTACGATGTGGTCACTGGTTCCGACATCCTCGCAGAGGAATCGATAATAGCCGACATCAGGAAGGAGTTCCCGGACGATACGATAATCTCCGAGGAGACAAACCCCGACGACAAGGTGTCCGAACGCTGCTGGACGCTGGACCCGATAGACGGGACCATGAACTATTCCAGGGGGATACCCTTCTTCGGCATCCAAGGCTGTTTCATGATAAACGGCGAGGCCAAGGCCTCCGCCATCTACCTTCCCGTGTTCGATGAGATGTTCACCGCGACTGATGAAGGCACGTTCCTGAACGGGAAGCCGATACACACATGCGGACCGAGGCCTCTGAAGCAATGCCTCGTATCGACAGGCGATTTCAGCAGGAGGTCGCAGCAGTTCAGGGATGCCCAGGCAGTTATCTTCCATGATTGCTACAGCGATATCGCCAGGTTCAAGGTGTTCGGAGCATCGTCCGTGGATTACACCTATCTTGCAGTCGGCAGGGTGGACATCCATATAAGGTTCCTCAACAAGATATGGGATTTCAAGCCCGGTATGCATATCGCAGAGAAAGCCGGAGCTGTTTACGATCACGAACTCGTTGACAAGTACGGTATACTGGTGATGTGCTCGAGCGAAGAGGTGCTCAAGGAGGCCAAGGAGATCCTGGTCCCGAAGTTCATCTCGATTTTCCGCCGAGCATGACCAGATATGCAAGCAAAGCTTCCAGCTGGATCCTCTCGTTGCTGCCTTCCACGATACGGAACTCGATCTCACCGGTCTTGTCCATGAATCTGACCTTCTCCGCATCCGTGATGCTGAGGTCGAAGAATGTTGCATGGATCTGTTTTATGATGTCCTGACCTGACAGTCCGAATGTGATCATGATGTCGTCCAGCATGTCGCGGGCCTTGATGAAGTTCCCGTTGAGTGCGGTCTCGATCATCTCTTTGACTGCCTGAGGGTTCGCCATACCGGTGGTCTGATAGATCACATCGAGGTCGATCTTCTTCCCCAGGGATGCGGCGACCTGCAGAGAGTTGACCGCACGCCTCATATCTCCCCTTGCAACATGGACGAGTCCGTTCATGGCATCCTCGTCGATGTCCACATTTTCCTTGTTGATGATGGTCTGGAGGAACTCCCTGACCTCGTCGGCGCTCAGGGGTTTGAACCTGAACACGGCGCATCTGGACTGAATGGGGTCGATGATCTTCGATGAATAGTTGCATGACAGGATGAAACGGCAGATCCCGGAGAACTTCTCCATGGTCCTTCTCAGAGCGGCCTGTGCATCGGAAGTTAGTGCATCCGCTTCGTCCATGAAGATGATCTTGAACTCGGCTCCTCCGAGGGGAGCTGTCCTTGCGAATTCCTTGATCTTTCCGCGGACCACATCGATTCCCCTCTCGTCGGATGCGTTGAGCTCGATGAAGTTCCCTTTCCATTCATCCCCGAACATTGATTTGGCCAGTGCGAGCGAGCATGTGGTCTTACCGGTACCGGCAGGTCCCGTGAAGAGCAGATGCGGCATGTTCCTAGACGAGACGTACGCCTTGAGTCTCTCGGTCACATGCTTCTGACCCACGACATCATCCAGATTCTTGGGCCTGTACTTCTCTGTCCAAATCTCATTCATTGGAATCGGTCAGCGATGTCCGTTGTTATAAAAGATTTTATTGGGCGAATACATGGTCGAATCGCCAGAAACGGGGATATACTTACCAGCAACAGTCCACGAGGGGAATTCAGATGTTCGAGAAAGCGTCCAGTATCATCAAGGATCCGAGCAGGTTCGAGTATGATTACGTACCGAAGAACCTCGTGAATAGGCAGGACCAGATGCATGATCTGGAGGTGTTGTTCCGTCCGCTTGTGGAATACGACCGCACCTGCAACACGTTCCTCATGGGCCCGGTCGGTACGGGTAAGACCGTCACGGCCAAGAGATTCTGTCAGGACATGAAGGATTACTGTGCCGGCAGGGGCATGGCGCTGGATGTCATCTACATCAACTGCAGGAACAACAGTTCCGAGAACTCCGTCATCCTCAACCTGATCAGATACTTCGACAAAGGATATCCGGAAAGGGGATTCTCCGTCGAGGATATGGCCCGTGTACTGAAGAACCACCTGGTGAAGAACAAAAAGCCCCTGGTAGTGATACTTGACGAAGTGGACGTGTTACTGAAGAAGTCCACCGTGGACATCATCTACCAGATAACAAGATTATCTGACGATACGAGCAAGCCCGCTCCTGTATCGATCATCCTGATCTCGCAGCAGTCTATCTACAGCATGATGGACGATGCCACAGCATCCACTTTCAGACGCACCACCATGGTCAGATTCGACAGATACTCCCGTGAGGAGCTGAGGCAGATCGCCAAGGAGAGGGCCGAAGAGGCACTGCTCCCGGGAAAGGTCGGGGATGAGGTATTGGATCAGATTGCGGACAGCTCCGAGGAGTTCGGGGACGCCAGGATGGCGATCGAATTGTTGGAGAGGGCTGCGAACCTTGCAGAGGAGGAATCCGTAGGCGAGGTCACAGTGGAGAACGTCCGTGCCGCGAAGGCGGGTATCTACAGTATCGTATCCGAGTCGAAGATCGAAGTACTGGACCTGAACAGGAAGCTCACACTTCTCGCCATCGCACGTGCCATGAAGCAGAACGTCATGATCCCTATATCGGCCGCAGAAAAGACCTATGCCATCGCTTGCGAGGAGTACGACGTTCCCGCACGCAAGCACACTCAGTTCTGGGGATACGTACGGGACCTGGAGAAGGTCGGACTGGTGAAGACCCGCGTCTCATCGTCCGGAAAAGGAGGAAGGACCACGACGGTATCGCTTCCAGATATACCATCCAAAGTTCTGGCATCCAAGGTCGCGGACATGCTTGATTCGGAACTCACAGGAAGAGAGGATATCGATGAAGTGTGACCATTGCGGAGCAGAGGCGGTCACGTTCATCCGCTACAACGGCATGCATCTGTGCGCCGAGGACTTCTCGAGGTTCGTGGAGAAGAGGGTCAAGAGGGAGATCAGGAAACAGATCAAGGTCTATCCGGGTGAGCAGATCGCCGTGGCGGTCTCCGGTGGAAAGGACAGCATGGTCCTTCTGAAGCTCATCAGCGATGTGTTCGGAGAGCGCAACAGGATCGGCGTGCATGCGATAACAATCGATGAAGGCATCGAAGGATATCGTCCTCCAAGCGTGGACATCGTGAGGAGATTCTGCGAGAAGAACAACATCCAGTTCCATCTACGCTCGTTCACAGAACTGGGCGTGACGATGGATTCCATAGCACCTCTGTCAAGGGACAGCAGCCCCTGTACATACTGCGGAGTGTTCCGCAGGAGACTCATGAACGACGAGGCCAGGAAGATCGGTGCCAAGTTCCTTGCGACCGGTCACAACCTGGATGACATGGCTCAATCGATAATGATGAACTTCGTCAGAGGAGATGTCGAGAGGCTTGCCAGGCTCGGACCCCACGAGAGGGTGCAGCCGGGGCTCATCCCCAGGTTCCTTCCTCTGAGACTAATCCCGGAGAAGGAGACTCTGCTCTATGCCATAGTCAACGGTATCGAGTTCTGGGACGGGGAATGTCCGTATTGGACGGAGGCCCTCAGGAACCAGTACAGGTCCATCGTCGATGAGCTCGAGGACAGGTCACCGGGTTCAAGGCACAGCATCGTCTCATCTTACGATACATTGCGTCCGATGCTGTACAAGGAATACACAACATCTAATCTTCATCTCTGCAAGTGCGGAGAGCCTACGGTCGGCAAGAGATGCAAGTCATGTGACCTGCTGGCCGATGCGCAGAAGAAGCTCAGTAATCTCTGAATGCCACAAGGTTGCAGCATCTGCATGCAAGGCAGAGTGTGTCCATCGTTCTCGGATCCAGACCGTATTCCGCTTCGATATCCTTCAGCATCCTTCCGAACATCGCCAGTCTTTCGACCGAGAGAGGTTCGATCTTTCCGAGCTTATCCTCGAATGCCTTGCGGTTCTTCTTCACTTTCAGGTCGGTCAGTATACCGATGCTGCTGAGGTCCCTGATGGATTTCTCCATTTCCTCATCGGTCTCGCCGAGTCCTGCGAACAGACCGGAGCAGACCTTCCCTTTGCCGAAGATATCCGCAGCTTCCTTCAGGCATCCAATGATGGATTCCATGCTCTCGCCGTCGTGCAGTGCATCGAATATGCGAGGAACAGTTGAGCCTACTGAAACCTTGAATTCGGTGAGTCCGGCATCCTTCAGTGCCTGCAACGTATCTTTTTCAGTGACCTCATAGCTGAGTCCGATAGGTATCTCAGGGTATCTGGAATGAATCATCCCGACGAGCTCGATGCAATCGTCAAGTGTAGAATCCGGCCCCAGGCTCACAGGTATCCCTTTGACCGTGCCGGTGGCGACAATCCTGTCGACATAGGCAAGGATCTCCGCGGTGGAAGAGAACTTGCCGAGATTCACGTTCGCCTGTTCAGGCGAATGGCAGAACGCCTGGATGAACTCTATATGATCTATGAACGGTTCCCCGTTGTGTGTCAGGTAATATCCTTCCTGGTCTTCGCACAGCTCGAACTCCCCTTTGTCCGGAGAATACTTCATCCTGAACCTGGTGCCGCCGAATGAGGCGATTATGGAACCTGTACCGTCCCCTTTGGGGTCCGCATAGGGGTGATCGAATCCCTGCGGGACCTTCATCCCGCTCCCGCCGAGTATGAGCTGGGATTTCAGGATCAGATCTTCTTCCATTTCGCACCATCCTTGGAGTCCTCGAGCACGACCCCTGCATCCTTGAGCCTGTCGCGGATCATATCGGCGAGATCGTACATCTTGTTCTTCCTGAGCTCTGCGCGCAGGTCGATGAGGATTCCCATGACGTCATCCAACGTTCCGTCGTCCGCACCGTCATCGGCAGGGATGATGTTGAGGATGCCGTTGAACTCGTCCATGAGGTCGATGTGCTTCTGTGCGGTCTTCTTGCAGAGCGTCCTCTCGTTCATGGCCTTGTTCGTGGCCCTGACCATCTGGAAGATGACCTCTATCGCCTGACGGGTGTTGAAATCGTCGTCCATGGCATCCCTGAAGGCCTGCCTGTAGGATTCGATGACATCGCAGCAGTCGTTGGCATCCGCGTCCCCTTCGGAAGCATTCTTCACGTAGGACTTGAGGTCTTTGTAGTTGTTGATGATCCTGGAATCTGCCGCCTTGGCCTCCTCCAGCATATCCTCTCCGTACAGGAGGGGGCTCATGTAATGTGTGTTGAGGAAGTAGAACCTGATCGTCTGGGGATCGTATTTGGCCGCCACATCCTTGACCGTGAAGAAGTTGCCGAGCGATTTGGACATCTTCTCTTCCTTGGTCATCCCGTGTCCCTTGACCTGCAGCATACCGTTGTGCATCCAGTAGTTGGCCAGCGGTTTGCCCGTTACGGCCTCCGTCTGCAGGATCTCGTTCTCGTGATGGGGGAAGATGAGGTCGTTACCTCCTCCGTGGATATCGATCTGTTCTCCGAGATACCTGTCGATCATGGCGGAGCATTCGATATGCCATCCGGGCCTGCCCTTTCCCCAGGGGGAATCCCAGGAGCACTCTCCCGGTTTGGCCGCTTTCCATATAGCGAAGTCCATGGGGTTCTTCTTCTCGTCGTCCATCTGGACGCGTCCGGAGGATGACATGTCCTCCAGCTTGGATTTCACGAGCCTTCCGTAGTTCTCGACCTTGTCGATCGAGAAGTAAACGCTGCCGTCGCTTGTGACGTAACCGAATCCCCTGTCTATAATCTTCTGGACCATTGCGATGATGTCTCCGATGCATTCGCTGGCCTTGGGGTAGATGTCCGCCTTGTTGATTCCCAGTTTTGCGGCGTCCTCGAAGTATTTATCTATGTATCTGGCCGAGAGCTCGAGGGGTTCGATACCCTCTTTAGCTGCCCTGGTGATGATCTTGTCGTCCACATCGGTGAAGTTCGTGACATGTGTGACCTGGTAGCCCAGATATCTCAGGTAGCGTACGACGGTGTCGAACACAATCATGCATCTGGCGTGTCCCATGTGTATGTCGTCGTATACTGTGACTCCGCATACGTACATCTTAACTTTTCCGGGTTCGATAGTCCTGAATTCCTCTTCGGAATTCGTCAGGGTGTTATGGATCATCAGAGACATTTGATCGATATCGTATCCTAAAGGATATAAATAAGGAATGGGGACGAGCCTTACCTGACATCTAAGATATGGGGATAGAATGATTAAGGGTGATGTCGTCCATCGGACGGCGTTGGTTGATTATCAGTGTTTGAGTTCGGAGATCTGCTTCTTCAGGAGTTCGATCTCATTGCGGAGTTTCGTGATCTCATCCTCTTCGGGATCGGGCAGGTCCGCATGGTTCAGGTAACCGTTCACCCTGACTCCTCCGCATTTGACGATCCTTCCGGGCACTCCGACGACCGTACAGTCGCTGGGGACATCCTTGAGCACGACCGAGCCTGCTCCTACGCGCACGTTGTCACCGATGGTGATGTTGCCCAATATCGATGCGTTGCAGCCTACTACGATGTTGTTCCCGAGGGTGGGGTGTCTCTTTCCCTTGTTGGTCGATACGCCGCCGAGGGTAACTCCCTGATAGAGCGAGACGTCCTCTCCGATTATGGCGGTCTCCCCTATGACGACGCCTGTGGCGTGGTCAATGAAGAATCTCTTGCCGATGGTCGCTCCGGGGTGTATGTCACAGCCGGTGAGCTGATGTGCCTTGTAGTTGATCTCCCTGGCCTTCTCCTTGTCGCCCTTCAGCCACAACTCGTGGCTTTCCCTGTACATGCTGACTGCCTGCAGACCTGTATGGAATCTGATGGCATCGTCCTCATTAATGAGAGCGGGGTCCTTCTCCATAGCCGCTGCGAGATCGTCGGGATCTACCTTCATCTTATCGCCATTATATCGTCATGAAGGATAAAAGAGTTGGCAGATACTACGGATATGGATGATATCACTCCGTGCTCCTGGCGAACCTGATGAGGTCCAGCAGCTTCTTCGAAGGTATCCTCTCCAGCATCATCGGGCCCGAATCCTGCACTGGCGTGTCCTGAACGTACATCGGGCGGCGGGATCTGGCCGATTCAACAGCACGGTCCAGCTTTGCCTGGTTCTCGGCGTAGATCCTGAACAGAACATCTCCTTCCTCGACCCTGTCGCCCTTCTTATGCAACATCTCGAGTCCTGCTCCAAGGTCCGAAGGTGCCCCTGCTCCCTTGGCAATGGCGACCATACCAGCGTTATCTATGTACTGAACGAACCCCGTTCTCTTGGCGTGGACGTCCTTCACGTACAATCCCGGGACCAGGTGTTCGGACCTCAATCCAGGGTCGCCGTTCTGGGCCTCTACTATCTCGAGGAATTTGCGGTGTGCCGCTCCCGATCTGAGAATATCCAATGCGCGCTCCTTACCGTCTTGTTCCCCTGCCATCTCAAGGATTATGCCTGCCATGCTGCAGGCCTTGTCAACGACCTCCGGGTCCCCGTCGCCTCTCTCGAGCACCTCGATGCATTCCTTGGCCTCGAGGATGGGTCCGATCATGTGCCCGATAGGTTCATCTGCACGGGATACGCTGCATTCAACATGCATTCCCAGCAATGTCCCGAGCTCGGTCAGGTCCTTCGCATAGTTCCTCGCCGTGGCGATATCGGGGATCTTTGAACCTTCTCCCATCGGGATATCTATGAGCAGATGTGTGGTGCCGATGGCTACCTTCTTGCTCATGATTGAGGCCAGCATGGTCGGTCTCGGGTCGATGCCCATCGGATGTTCGGCCTTGATGATCATTCTGCCCACGGGGGCGTAATCCTCGTTACCGCAGGCGAACACTCCGTTCGCCTTCTTTACGGCGGACATGAGCTGTTCCTCGTTGAGTTCGACATCGCAGAACGTATCGACGAAATCGGAGGTGCCGCAGGCGCTGCTTATGGCACGGGAGGACATCTTGGGGATCAGCAATCCTTCAGATGCCACTATGGATACCACGATCGGCGTGATCTTGTTGCCGGGGACGCCGCCCAGGCTGTGGAAGTCTATCACGGGCATCGTGCCGAAGTCGACAATGATCCCGGTGGATGCCATGGATCTGGTGAGCTGGGCTATCTCAGACATTTTCGCGTTGGTGACGTTGAACGCCGACACGAATGCAAGGATCTCCTTCTCGGCAAGATTCCCTTCCATGATGTCCTTGACTATGGATCCTATCTCCTCCTCGTCAAGGGTATGCCCGTTGATCTTCTTGCGGATGGATTTGACGGATTCAGGCATCGGGGAGTACACGACATCCACCAGTTCGCCGTCGGCTGCACCGCACCTCTCGAGGACATAGGCGGGCATCCCTATGGAACCCTTCCCGACCTTATTGTCTGTCGTCACGATGGATGTGACAATGGAACGAACAGACGTGATCAGGATCCTGTCGGTGGGACCCACTCCCAGCTGCAGACAGTCGTCCCTATTGAGCATGACCACCGGTTCGGACATGGCAACGTCCGATGGCTGTACCGTCAGTTTCATGACAGAGGAATCATATACAGTGATATAATCGATTACTGTTCGAATTCCTCGCCTCTGGCGAAGTTAACGGAGGGACAGGGTCCGAAGCACTCCCTGCAGAATATGCATTCGTCCTCTTGGATGTGGACCTTTCCGTCCTCCATGTACAGGGCGTGGGGCCTGCATCTTGCTGCACATAATCCGCATCCGACGCACTGTTCCGCACGCATTATGAGCTGGAAGATGTGGTCGATGGTCCTTCTGGCATCTAGTTCGGAACCTGATTTGCTGATGATGGATCCCTCGGCGTACAGCGTAGCTCCACCAAGCTCGATGTAGTCGTCCTCTATCTTGTCGGGCACGATCCATGTGATCGCATGGCAGAACGGCCTGACCTTCTCCAGATCGATCGGCCTGGAAAGCGCGGCTTCGATGCTGTATCCGACGGTACAGGGCGAGTATCCGTCCTGCACCTTGATAGTGATCGGTCCCTTCTCAGGGGCCTTCGTCTGCTTGGTAAGTTCCGACACCTCTTTTCCGGACACCCTCTGTACCTCCTCTTTGATGGAGTTGGGTGCGCTCTTCCATCTCCAAAGGCTATAATCCTTCCATTCCTTCGGAAGACCGCGATCCTCCATATAGCTGTCAAGGTACTTGTCCCATTCGTCCCATCTCCTGCTCTTTCCGGCTATGGCGTCGAATTCGGCAAGGTCCGATGCGGGGCAAAGGAAGCATCCTATCCTGTCCAGACCTCTCGTGTACCAGACGTTGTAAGGCTCCTTCTTGTAGAATATGTACATCCAGACGTGCATGGCGCACCAGTTCTGGATCGGAGAGGCACCTATCTGTCCCGGTGTCCAGGGGTTTTTCCAAACGCGGGGCTTTGAGTTCCTCTGCTCGGACTCGTACTTCCTCTGTCCGATGAACGATAGCACCCCGTCCGGGAAGTGCTTGTTGATGGCACCGACGGTAGGACCAAGCTTATTTGTCTTGCAGCACCACCTGTAATCCTTGGCGGGGGGTCCGAAGTAGACCAGGTTGCCGAAGAATGCATCGGTGGGGGCCTTCTCTTCGATGAGCTGCAGTCCGTGCCTCTCGCAGACATCGTGGACATGCTGCACAGTCTCGTCGAACTCCAATCCGGTGTCGACGAAGAGGACGGGCAGCTTCAGGCCCGCGTCCAATGTGAGCAGCAGCGAGGAAAGGCTGTCCTTACCTCCTGAGAACGATACGATTGTGGGGAGATCCTGTTTCTCCATGGTCTTCTTGATGAAGCCGACGGCCTCATCGACCCTTCTCTTGATGACTCCCTCGTTGGCCTTCACTGCTTCGTCCCATGAATTGTTCTTATCGGTCAGATCCCTGAACTCCTCGGGTCTGTACCAGCGGGTCCTGACGGCCACACCCTTTGTGGATTCCACCATCTCGGGACCAGTCATCTTGGCCATACCTGTGGCGATGACCTCCCTGTCTGGCGTGACAATTATGATCTCGTCTCCGAACTTGATGTCCGGATCGGCATCCACGACACCGGGTGCCATGAGGTTCTTGCTCTCCCTGACGAACTTTACCGCCTCGGGGTCACAGACCACGTATCCCTTGGAGAAGTGCTTCCCTATGCGGTATGCGCCTTGCATCCTGGCGACGAACTTCCATCCAGAACCCATATCATATCTGAACGATGCGATGACGGCACCGTCGATGATGACTTCGTCCATCCTGTCCAGGGAAGGTGCTTTATTGAGGATAACTACGTGATTGTCCGGGATGACCGCCTTCCCGGCACCCTCTCCGTAATCGCGGTTGAGGATGCTCCTTAGCAGTTCGATGTCATGCTCGAAGGCGGGCCTGGAGTCCCCCGGAGGTGTGAGAACTACCTCCTCGGTAGGTCTGGCGCAGACCGGACATTGCTCCTTCTCTAGTATCGGAAGGTTGCATTCGTAACACCATCTTAGATGATTCTTGCCCAGTCTTATTGCTGCCATCTGACTCACACCTCCTTACGGTCAGGGGTGTATAAATTGTTTGATGATGCGGTGCCGACGGTGTCGTCGGCCAACCGCCGCCGGAAGTGGTTCTTCTTGTGCTTCCTGACCGCCATGATCAGGCTCTCCTGAACTGTATGAAGACGATCGCTGTGATGGCCGCAGCCACTGCTGCGCCTACGGTTATCATCACTGCGTTGGAGTTGTCGCTCCCGCCAGAGGTCTTGGTCGACATAGGAGCGGTAGGTTCCGTGGTGTCGGTCTTCTCTTCAGGGGTCTGGGCAGGCGTCTCCGGTTCGGTGACAGGAGGTGTGGTCTCTTCCTCGGTCTTGACTGGTTCCCACTGGGGGTAGAGGTCGAGATCCCTGGTGACTGTCACAGTCCCCTTCAGTACAGCCGTCGAGTTGCTTTCGGACCATCCCTTGAAGACGTAACCTTCCCTGTTCATATCTCTCAAGGCTATCGAACCGTTCTTCTCGCAGTATGTAGGTTCGCTGAATGTTCCCGTGTCATCATGGTATGTGACGCAGATGAGCTTCTCCCAGATCGCATAGAGCGTTGTGTCGGAGCGTACCGGTACGGTGCTCGAGGATATGTATTCCGGGGTCTTAGCGGTGCTTGTCTTGCTCCATCCGAGGAACTTGTAACCAGTCTGCACCGGTGTCCCGGCCGCAGAAAGGGCGAATCTGCCGTCGTTCACCGAGTAGCTGTCGAATTCGGCGGAACCGTTCATCAGTTTCAGACTGTAGCTTGTCTGTTCCACAGGCGTTACCGTCTTCGACGGTGTCGAAGAAGAACCTGAATCAGATTCCGGCACTGTTTCCGAAGACGATTCCGGTGTAGTCTTATCTGGATCTGTGGCCGGATCCGTAGGCTGAGTAGGTGTGGCTGGAATGTCCGATTTAGTTTCGGATGTATCCGTAGATTGGTCCGGATTAGTAGCAGGAGATGCCGGTTCAGGGATCTCCTTCCAGACCGGATACAGTATCATATCCTCTTTCAGAACGACCATGTCGCCGTTGTGATACTGGACCTCTCCAGCAGACGAGAGGGACCAACCCTGAAGTTCGTAACCCTCCTTGACGGCATCGTCGGATCCGATCGTGACCTCGGTCCCGTAATCGTACGATGTGGTTTTTGTCTGTCCTTCCAAGGAGTACGTGACCGTGTGCTGTATGTTGAGCCAGACAGCCTTCAGATCCAAATCACCATTGACAGTGAGGGTCTCTCCTTTGTAGTATTTCTTTCCCGTGTCCCCCAACTCCCAGTTCTGGAAGGATTTGCCTTCCTTCACCGGATTATCCTGTCCGATCGTGAGGACCGAACCCTCATTCACTGTCATCGATCCGAGGACGGTCTGACCGTCAAGATATCTAACAGTGTGCTGCACCTTGTCGCCAAATACGGCATAGATGCTGCAGCTGTGGTCGATTATCGGATCGGTGGTCAGAACTGTGCCGTTCTCCTGGAGGCTCCATCCCTTGAGCACCTTGTTCTCCGGCACGGTCACTGACAACTGGTATAACTTCAGAGCAGTGTTTGCCTCTACTGATTTCGTTGCTACGACCGTTCCTTGGGATACGACCGACACATCGAATGTGGCCACGGTCCATTTGCTGACGGCGACATGGTCCTGATATGTCGTTATCTTGTCCCCGCCGGCGTAGGTCTTGTATCCTACATACCAGCCGGTGAAGATGTAACCGGCGGTGTCAGGCAGGGTCGGATACGAATCGCCTACGGAGAACGTTCCTGATGTTGGCAATCCTGACGCATTCGGAAGGGCCGAATGGTCGTATGTGACCGTCATCGTGTCGTATGTGGCCTCCAGATAGATATCTGAATCAAGCTGTGCGAACTCCTTTTCGGTGATCGCCGTTCTGGTATCGGTCTCCCCCTTTATGTTCCACGACTTGAACAGATCAGGGGCTTGCGTCGGTTTGGGGATCACGAAACTGCCTTCTCCGGTGACGCGTGTCATATCTTTGATACCCGAGTCGGAGGGGAAATGAATGGTCCACTTGTTCCCTTCGACCTTGAGATCCGTGTTTGGGAATTTGTATTCGCAGTAGAACATGGATAGGTTGTAGATCGAAGTGACAGTCTTAGTTCCAGTGGAATCTGTGAAACTCATAGTGGCATCTGAACTGCCGGTTACGAAGCGCATATTGTATGCCCCGCTGTTCATTACAGTAACAACCAGTCCGGAGATGTAAGCATTCTCGAATGTGATCTCAGGAACACCCGAGATCTTTACGGACTGATTCTTCTCGACTACCTGGCCTTTCAGATTACAATCAGAAAAAGCATCGATCGCGATACTCGTGACTCCCCTGAAGTCCTCGAATCTTACCTTGCTTCCCTTGAACGTCTCTGATTTGATTTCGGTCACTTCCGTACCCATGAGGTAAGGTCCGAACCCCTGGCAGCCTTCGAAAGCATTCGCGCCTACCGTATTCAAAGAGGAAGAGAACTCGAAAGTGGTCTTTCCTGTGTTCTTGAAACAGCCGTCCCCGATGGACGTTACACAGGGGGCTCTGAAGCTTAGCAGACTTGAACACTCTTCGAAGGCATTGTTCCCGATAGTCTTCACGTCTTTGTCGAGTAGCACATATTTGATGTCGGTGCATCCTTTGAATGCATCAGCGCCTATCGAAGAAGAGGTTATGTATAGTTTCTCTCCGGGGGTGCCGCCCGTATAGCATACGGTATCAGCATCGGATATGACAACATATCCTTCCGGAAGGGCACCGTCGGTGCCGTCGGTAATGTTGACCAGGAAGAACGCTGTGATCACACTGAGAATCACGGCGAACATGGTCATTGTCTTATTCATTTTGCATCACCCTATGCGGGCCGTTTTCATGGTCCGCAGGAGTGAGTACAAGTGTGAATATTAGATACGTTGCCGATTTTCTAAGGTCTGCAGAACGAAGGGTTTCCGCTTCACAGCCTCGCTTTCTCGTAAAGCGACCTATCGGCATCGACTGGGATGGTAGCATCGTATCCGACCTTCCATGTGGTCTTTCCATGCGAGCTCGGGTCGAGCGAGGATCCTGCCGCGCCGGGGATTTTGATGATCCTGTCTGCCTGCATCCTCGTGGCGACGGCCCATTCCACCTCGCGGTCGTTGAATATGTCTATGTCGTCGTCTACGATTATCACGTTCTTCATGGAGGGATGCCCTGTGAACGCGGCCATGATCGCATTGACTCCGTCGCCTTCCTTGTTCTTCTTTATGGACACGACACCGTTGAGCCAACAGCATCCTCCTTCGGTGAGACGGACGTTCTTCACCCTGGGGACCGCCTGTCTGACGGTCTTGAGTATCATAGGCTCCCTCGGAAGTCCCATGAGCATGAAGTGTTCGTATCCCCCGGGCAGGAGCAGGTGGAACATCGGGTCCTTGCAGGTCCAGATCCAGTCGATCTCGATGACTGGCTGCTGTCTCTCGAAGTCGTATGTTCCCGTGATGTCCACGAAGGGCCCCTCTTTGGTCTCCTCGAGGGTGATCCTTCCTTCCAGTACATAATCGGTGTTAGCGGGTACATTGATTCCGTTGTCGCACTTCCCGACCCTGAGGGGGTGACCATGGCCTTTGATTGACATGGACGATGCCACTTCCAGCTCGTCGGCACCGAAGTCCGTGGATGTGGCGGCTGCCAGAAGGACCTCCGCCTGCGCTCCGATGCATATGGAGATGTTCAGTTCCTCGCCCTTCTCCTTGGCCATGTTGAATATGGTGAAAAGATGTCTGGGAACGAGCCTGACGGCGATGTGCTTGGAATCCATTATCATCATGCGGTGGAAGGACACGTTCCTCTTCCCCTTGTAATCTGCGACGATGACACCTGATGTGATGTAACGTCCCCCGTCCTCGGGGAAGTACTTCGGGATGGGGAGCTTCATCAGATCAATATCCATGGAGCACTGGCGGAACGCGGGTTTCTCCACGATCTCGTATTCCTTAGGGGAGTTGATGGCATCGAGGAGATGGTTCACGATGTTCTCCCTAGGGATGTTGAGCGCCTTCGCGATCTTTTCCCTTGTCGAGAAGATGTTACCTGCTGCCTTTCCTCCGTTCAGATCCTCGAAGACGACCGTCTTGTTCTGATCCTTAATGAGCTCTGCGGATACATCCTTGGCATCCGATTCGATGTGGGAATTGATTGTGACGATTTCGCCGAAAAGCGAATCCTTTACTGACATAGGGTTCGGGATGTGTTTTTGAAATAATAATGTAGAGTACGTTCTCTGTCGAATACCAGCCAATAACCTCAGAAAGAGTTGGATGTATCCTCCATTATATACTTGGAAGGAAATTCTCACCTCATGTCTAACTTTGAAGACCTGCTCAAAGAGTACGTATCGATTGAACCTGCAGACCGCGGAGGATTCTTCCTGGCCAAGGTCCAGACCATGGATGGTTACAGCAAGGCCTTCCCCATGATATGGGAGTTGGTGGAGACATTCATTTGCAAGACAGCGGTATTGGACGGAAAACTGGATATCTCAGAGTATGCGGTCATCCAGGGACTGGCGATCCACCGCCGCGGTGCCCCCTTCGATCCCGAGGAGTTCACCCAGAGGCTCGGACAGTTCGCAAAGGAAGGTGCGGACACCAAGATCGCCGAGGTCGCCTTCTCGATGCTCCCCGAATACGTCAGGGACGACATTGTCATGATGCTGATCTGCTTCGCCAGCGTCGACGCCATAGTATCGGCCCAGGAATCCGAGTGGATATCGACCATCTGCTTCTGATCAAAAACGGTCCCTCGGGGACCCTTCCATCCTTTTCGATACATTCCATGCGCATGCGCGCATAATCCCATAAATACTGCTTACAGATTCGGAACATCTATGTCCGACGAGATCGAGCAGACGATCAGGAAATTCGCACTGCAGAATGCGGTGTTCTTCAAGGGTACAGCCAATCCGAAAGCAGTTGTTGGTAAGATACTTGGCAGCTGTCCGGATCTCAGACCGAAAGCGGCCGAGATCACCCCATTGATCAATCAGATCGTGGAAGAGGTCAACGCCATGGGTCTGGAGGCACAGACGAAGGCCCTTGAAGAGATCGATTCCTCGCTGCTCGTGAAGGAGAAGAAGGAGAGGAAATACGAGCTTCCTGACCTCGAGAACGTCAACGGCAAGGTCGTCATGCGTATCGCACCCGGACCATCCGGACCCCTCCACATCGGTCACACCCGTGTATCCATCCTCAACGACGAATACGTCAAGAGGTACGGCGGAGACCTCATCCTCAGGTTCGAGGACACGAACCCCGAGAAGATCGACCCCGACGCATACGATATGATCCCGGAGGATCTGGACTGGCTCGGAGTCAAGTGCAACAGGACGTACATCCAGTCGGACAGGTTCGAGATGTATTACGATTACACCAGGAAACTCCTGGAGATGGGCCACGCATACGTCTGCACATGCAACGGCGACGATTGGAGGAAGCTCAAGGAGAACAAGCAGAAATGCCCCTGTCACGATCTCCCCGTAGAAACGCAGCTGGACAGATATGACAAGTTCCTCGCCGGCGACTATCAGGATGGAGAGGCTGTCGTCGTCGTCAAGACGGATATCTGCCACCCGAACCCTGCTGTCAGGGACTTCGTCGCGCTTAGGCTCGTAAGGACGCCCCACCCTAGGACCGGCGAGAAGTACATCGCATACCCGATGATGAACCTCTCTGTCGCCATCGACGACCACGAGATGGGAATGACCCATGTCATCAGGGGAAAGGATCACCTGAACAACACATTCAGGCAGGAATACATTTTTGACTATTTCGGATGGAAGAAGCCCGAGTACTATCACTACGGTCTTGTCAACATCCCCGATACGGTCCTCAAGACCTCGATTATCAAGCAGAGCATCAAGGACGGGGAGTACACCGGATGGGACGATGTCAGGACCGGAACGGTCAGGGCGATGAAGAGGCGCGGAATCAGGCCTGCGGCGATCAGGAGATACTGGGTCGAGTCCGGTATCAAGCCCGTGGACATCGAGTTCTCATGGCAGAATCTCTACGGAATGAACAGGGACATCATCGATACCGATGCCAACAGGTACTTCTGTGTCGGCAATCCCGTCTCATATGATATCGACGGGATCGATGTAATCGAGGGAGCAGCTCCCAAGCACCCTGATCACCCCGAGAGGGGGGACAGGAAGTTCAGGCTCGAGGCCCCTAGGACTGTTTTCCTTGCGGACGATGATTCCAAGCTCTTCGAGACTGACGGTAAGATCAGGCTCAAGGACCTGTGCAACCTGGAATACGGAAAGCCTGCCAAGTACATCGGTAACGATGTCTCGATTCTCAAGAAAGGTGTCCGTGCAGTCCAGTGGGTCGGATCCGATGCAATGGATGCGACACTTGTCATGCCCGATGGAACCGTAGTATCCGGTAAGATAGAGCCTTCGATAAAGTCAGAGACCAATGACATGGTCCAGCTCGAGAGGATCGGATTCGTCAGGGTGGAGAAGAAGGACGACAAATCGGTGTCGATGATCTTCGCTCACCGCTGATCGGCAAGAATGGCCGATAATCCTTGACAGTTGCTGTCAGATTTCAATCGATATCAGGATACATCCACAAACACAGTGGAGGCAAGATCGTAACTGAGTGCGACCATGTTGTCGCCAATCTTGATCACTCTGTCGCCGCCGTCCATCAGGATCGATTCAACCTTGACTTCTCTGCCAGGCACGAATCCGATGGAGTTCAGCTTGCGGATGTCATCGCTGCTGTCCGATTTGATGTAAGCGATGATGCCGCCTTTGTTCTTGGCCATGGTGTTGAGCTGAACGATGTTCATGGAGCCCTGGTTATAGCGCTTGCAAGGATCGGAACAATATGCGCAGTCCTCGTCGACAGGGTTCCCGACCATGTTGCAGATCCTGATGCTGGTATCATCAGATATAGAGTGCTCGATCTTGTGGGCCTCCTCATGAGCGTCCTGATGATCCATTCCGAGACAGTCCACCAAAAGATGTTCGATGACGTGGTGCTTCTTACGGAGTTGGCGTGCGATGGACATACCCTCCTCGGAAAGCCTGATGCCTCTATACCTTTCGTAGATAACGAGTCCCTCGGCTGCTAAAGTCTTTGTCATTTCAGTGACGCTGGCGGGAGAGACCTTCATGAACTCAGCTAGTTCGGTCGTCTTTACGTTCTTTTCCCCGTCACTGAGTCTCAGGATGCTGATTAGGTAGTCCTCACGGCTATCAGAAGTCATCAGTCTGCGTATAAATTTAGGCGTATATAAAAACCGACTCAAAACAGGTTGCCGATATTCAGGATGTAGCTCGGATCGAGGATGGCCTTTATCTTCTTCAGGTCCTCGACGGCCTCCTGGCCATACTTGTCCTTGATGAGTGAGTTCCTCATCTTACCGGATTCCTCGGTCGGAGAATCACACACAGTGCTGCCGAGATAGATATCAGCCTCGATTACGATGCCGAATACCCCTTCGGATCCGATGAACAGATCGAGGAGATCCATGTTATCTGAGATCCTCGGACCGGAATCATCCTTGGAGTTATACGAGGGAAGGTCGAATGCGAAGAAGTTCCTTCCGGCCGGGAATGTCATCTTCCTTCCGTTCGCAAGGTATTCGCCCCTTTCCATTGACATGAATGTGCTGTCCGAGAACACTACTCTGAGCCTTCTCACATACGGGCGGATGCCGGAGCGGTTCACCGCGATGCAGCCGCCTATCGTGTTCTCGAGCTGTGCCTTGACCGGGTACACCAGACCGTCCAGTGATACATCCGATCCGTCGACGCTCGGTACGCGGCCGCTCTTGATCGAATTGTTGAAGAACGATACCGTAGTGTAAGGCAGGACCCTGAGGTAGACGCCGTTCTCGTCCTTGCCATAGCCGATCACTCCGGTGAGGTGTTCCATGGACATGATGTCCCCTCCGCAGGGTACTGCACCTCCCTGGTCGCCCATGCGGCTTCCAGAGATGGTGACCTTCGTGTTCCCTTTGCTGGAATAGCGTATCCCTTCGCGGAGCTCTGTCTCGTCGTTGGGGAGGATGACATTCTTGGCATGGCCTTTCAGGCTGGACCTGTCGTTCAGGTACTTCGAATCGTCCTTAATCTTCTCTCTTAGGAACATTCAGTCACCTCTGAGACGCGGTATCATCGCTGCCATGACAGACTGTTCGGTGAGGCTCTGGCGATCCAGCAGTCCTTTACTGAGGAGGCCGATGGCTCCCTGTTTCTTTCCGATCTCGGTGTTGCCGTAGATCTGTTTGACTGCATCTCCGACGGTGGCACCCCTCCTTACAAGGTCTGCTATGGGGTCGGGGTATCTGAATCCTGATCCCTGGCCGTAGGTCATCCTGCCGTCCTTGGTGATGACGGTGCAGTGCTGGATATCATACAGTCCGTCGAGCATCTCGAAGACACCCGCTTCGATACCGACGGCCATGTCATGGTTGCCGAGTGCCGCCTTTGCGCGGTTCACCGAGCCCTGATGTGTCTGTTCCTCATGGGGCTGAGAGGGGACTCCGCTGGGGACGTCAACTCCGATCACCTTCACGTCGCCGTATATCCTTTCCATCACAGTACGGACCGCGGCTATCTTCACAGGATTGGTCGATCCCACCGCAATATCCATGACATCCTCCTTACCGGAGCGTCCGTACCGTCCTTCCAGGATCGATGATGCGCTGATCTTCTTACCGTCATCAGACATGACCAGCGGGACGACCGAGATGTCCAGAGGATTCAGTCCGCGCCTGATCCTGTACTCGTTGACCTTCATCCCGTTATCGAGTGTCTCCTCCGAGACCACAAGGATGTCAACGGTGTCCATTATCTCGTTTGGACCGTATATGTCATCGATCTCGAAGATGGTGAAATTGTCCCTGGAGCGCAGGTAGTTCTCCAGTGCCTTCTTCCTTACCTCGAAACTAACGGCGCTGGGCCTGTTCTCGCAGGCCATCCTGTCCGATGTCAGGCCTATGTAGACTTGTTCTCCCACTTCGAACGCCCTGTCCAGGAGGGCCTTGTGCCCGTCATGGAGGATATTGAAGGTCCCAGCCACTGCCGATATCATTTCCAACCTAACCAGAGGGCGACTACAACGACGCCCACAAGGATGACTTCGAGGATCAGGTACTTGCGCAGTTTGCTCTTTACTTCGTCCCCGGACGTTCTCTGGCATTCCTCGCTGCAGAACTTACCTTCTCCCACGAATGCCTTGCCGCAGGACACACAGTGTCTGTGCTGCGGAATCTTCTCTGTATACTCTGCCATGGTATCCCTCATACCGACTTGCGGTCGGCCTCGTTGTGAACTATGATCATGCAATGATCCGCATGCAGACTGTTGGGTCCGATGCAGATCCTGTCTGGTGAATATGATATCAGGAGCTGCTCCTCCTCTTCGCTGAGGTCGCGGTTGTCCCCCAGTACGAAGATGGGGTTCTTGGGGAAGTCGTAATCCCTGCAGTCGACCCCGTCCTCCTTGAGGTAGACGAAACTGCCCCGCTTGGAGAGCCTCTCCAGCACATCCGCGAAGGACATCCTGGTGTTGTACACTCCCGGCGAGGACCTGATCTCCTCTCCCGGGCCCACTTTCTTCAGGAGGGCGTTCCTTATGAGGGATGCCGTGCTCCTCTCGTCAGGATTCAGGTATCTGAGCTCCTGGCCTTTGAATACCACGGTCTTGGGGGCATCGTCTCCGCCTTCGAGCACCAGATAGATCTCCACGTCCTTGCGGAGATCGTGGCTCAGGAAGAATGCGGAGTTAACGCACCTCACCAGTATGTCCAGCCTGCCGGCTCCGCCTGCAATGTCGTCCAGTTTGAAATTGCCTGTCGTGACCGCCTTATGGCCGGTAATCACGAAGTATCTCATTCGGATCCCTGGAGGTCCTTGAGCGCATCCATGTCGATGCCGCCCATCTGCTTCATGATCTGCTTACGCATCTTACGGTCCTTACCGACCGATGACATCATCTTCTTGCTGTTGGAGTACTGCTTCAGCAGTTCCTTGACATCGTGGGATGATACTCCGGCACCGGCAGCGATCCTGTCGATACGCTTGGATTTGATCAGGGAAGGCTCCTCTTTCTCTTCAGGAGTCATCGAATCCATGATGACCTTGAACACTCCCAGTTTCTTCTGGGTGCCCTCGTAATCCACCTTGTCGCTCATGTCGCTCATTCCGGGCAGGAGACTCATAATCTTCTCCAATGTTCCCATCTTGCTCATGGCGGTCATCTGGTAATACATGTCGTTGAGGGTGAAACGGCCCGTCATCATGTTGCGGGCGACCTGTTCCATCGCTTCCTGATCATCGATCTCCTGGGATGCCAGCTCCACCAGTGCGGAGAGATCTCCCATTCCCAGAAGCCTTGAGATGAATCTCTTCGCATCGAAGGGCTCCAGATCGCGGATGTGCTCACCGGTCCCCAGGAAAACTATCCTGGCGTTTGTCTTCTGGATGGCGGATATGGCTCCCCCTCCCTTCGAGGTACCGTCCATCTTGGTCAGGATGACACCTGTGACGCCGACGGCATTGTGGAATGCTTCAGCCTGAGGTCCGGCCTGCTGTCCGACCTGGGAATCCAGAACGAGTATCCTCTCTTCGGGCTTTGCCACTACTGCGATGCGTTTGATTTCATCGATCAGATCGTCCTCCAGAGCATGACGTCCGGATGTATCGATTATGACGATCTGCTTGTTCTTGAAGTGCTCCTTCCCTCTCTTCACGATGCCTGCCGCATCGGATTCCCCAGGCTCTCCGTAGACCTCGACATTGACCTTCTCTCCCAGCTGCTTCAGCTGTTCGAGGGCTGCGGGCCTGTATACGTCGGCTCCGATGAGTCCGACAGAGAATCCCTTCTTGGTGAAGTAGAGCGCAAGTTTTCCTGTGGTCGTGGTCTTACCCTGACCGTACAATCCGACCATCATGATCGTCTGAGGCGTCAGTTTGAGTCCTTCGCCGTTGTTGACGAGTCTGACGAGCTCCTCGTAGATTATCTTGGTGACGTGATCCTTCATGCTCTTTCCGGCCTCTGGGGGCTCGTTGAGAGCGCGATCCTTCACGTTGTTGGTGACCTCGAGGACGAGCTTGACATTGACATCGGCTTCCAGCAGCGCGCGCTGAAGGTCCTTGCACAGGTCCTTGACGAGCTCTTCGTCAATGACTGATGCCTTTCCGATGCGGCCGAGTACGTTCCTGAGGGATTTTCCTAATCCTTCCATGACCATGGTAAACAAGCCGTCAATACGCGCACGCGTAAAAAAGGATATTGGGTAATTGTCGATGAAAATGGAAGGAGATAAGGGTCTCGGATCATTCGACCGTTACTCAATATTGCCCAGAATAATCGGTCATATCACTTGTTTTTGTCAAGAAAACGAGTAGTATCCAAAGATGAATCAACATCATGAAGGTTGGGGGACCGGTCAGCAATAAGAAGGGATGGGATGCACTCTACAGCCTGACCGAATCCCTGTAGGTGTCTTATTATCTAGGCGAGTATATAATCGTTATGCTATAAATTTAGCTGATTACTTAATAATTTTATATCTTTGCTTAAAGAAGACAAATGACACATAAATTGACAGTTTTCAATGATGGATGCATCATCCAATCATCACAGTATTTCTACGCTTGATAGTATAAAACATAACTTTCCTGCGAATAGACTATACAAGTTTAGGTAAATCCAACTCATTCTTGCTCCATCTTTCATTTTTCTAGGCAAATTCGCGATGATCCATCTAGTTTTGGATTAAGAATGGTGTTCTAAGACCGCTATCTGACCCTCAATTGCTACCATTAAAGGTGCAGTGTGGTTTGGAAATATAGGCTATTATAATAATATATTTATATATGTAGTCTATACATATAATTGATAAAAATGGGGATACCGGAAGAGATCAGAAAGGTACCAAGGCCAAAGGGAACAGTCGTAGTGAAGAGTGGCAGCGGATACAGGGTCCGCAAACGCAACGGCAGTAGATACGTTGATGGCAAACACATCCCAATAGACGGCGGTTACATCGGTTCGATCATCGACATGAGGTATGTTCCGGATCCTCCCGAAGACCCTTCCCCGTGGACAGGGTCCACGGGAAGAGTCGACGTCAAGCTGTACGGAAGGGTGAAACTTTGCGACATGCTGAATGAAGATATAATCCGTACACTGGCCACCTACTACAACAGGGAGGAGGCCATGATGATCTATGTCATTGCGATTCTGAGAGCAAACTATGCTGGGATAAGGGACTATCAGCTTCAGAGCAAGTATGAAGAGACCTTCCTATCGATAATGTATCCTGGCATAAAACTGGGCCGGACCAAGGTCAGTAGAGAGATTAGGAATCTGGGGAAAGAGAAAAGCCGCATTGACGGTTTCATGCGCGGAAGGGTCTGCTGTATTGATGGCGATGATCTTGCGATCATCGATGGATGCCTGATGCAGGATCACAGCTATGTTGATACCCTTTCGCAGGTCTCGAGAGAGACAGTTCACACGAAGTATAAGCAGTTCCTGCTTATGTATGCGTACAGTTTCGAACTCAACGAACCACTCTGCTGCCGTCAATATCAGGGAAACATGGTCGATTCCAGGGCTGTCAAAGATTTCATCGAAAAGAATGATATCGTTCAGGGTATAATCGTGGCTGACAAAGGTTTCAGTGTCGGTGCAGTACTGGAGGCCATTGAAGGCCTTCCAGGCCTTCATTTCCTATTGCCGTTGAAACGTGATTCGAGCCTTATACACGAATACAGCATGTACAGCTACACCGGCGTCCTGAATGACGAGCGCCATATATCCTACAAGAAGATTTTCACTGGTGAGTACTGGCTGTACTCTTTCCGCGATCCGAAGATCGCAGCGGACGAGGAGGGGAATTACCTCGACGAACACGTCAACAACATCGATATTGAGGAATTGTCTCGTAAACGTGCCGAGTTCGGCACGATAGTATTCCAATCTGATTTGGAGATGCCCGCTTCGAAGGCCTACTCCATATACGAGAGCAGATGGTTGATAGAGTTGCTGTTCAAATTCCACCAGACCACCTTGGACATCGATGACACCCGTGTCAACGATTTCTATTCCGTTATGGGTACCGAGTTCATCAATTTCCTTGCGACACTCATGGCATCCAGGATGAAGAACCATTTCGATTCGGTCAGAGAGCTCGATCATTTCACTTACAAAGCATCCTTGGATCAGTTGGAGAAGGCTAAGAAGGTCCGTATCTACGATTCCGACGAATGGGAGGACAATCGCCTACCGCAGGTCGATGCCGACCTGCTGGTGAAGATGGGTCTTTACACTAGACCTATCATTCCAGAAGAGAAGAAGAGAATGGGCAGGAAGCCAGGAAGCAAGGATACGAAACCACGTAAACCTCGCTCCGATAAAGGCATTCCACGCAAGAAGAAATCAGACTGATATAGGCTATTTGCAGGAAAGTTATGGTCCAAAGTGACCATGATCTATCTTGACGAGACCTCGTTCAAGAAGGGCCATCATTATGTCACGGTCGTATGCGACCAGGATAAGAGGATTATCTTCATGTGCGAGGGAAAGGGATCCGATACAGTGGATCAATTCAAGATCTGGCTGGAGGATCATAACGGTAGAGCGGACCAGATCAAGGTGGTTAGCTGCGACATGGGTCTAGCATACCCTGCTGGGGTCAGACGCAACTTCCCGAACGCGAAGATCGTGTTCGATAAGTTCCATGTAGTGAAGCTTGTGACCGAGGCATTCGACAAATACTACAGACGTATGCTTTCGGAGAATGAGAATCTCGCCAAGGCGAGATTCGTCATCTACAAGCATATGGATGATTTCAGCCAGAAGCAGAAATCCATGTACGAATGGGTTACGGGTTCATGCAGAGAATTGGCAGAGGCATACAGGATGAAGGAGGTCATTTTCCATATGTACAGTTTCGGCAGCAGGGATGCTGCCGAACATTACTTCGACATATGGTACAATGACGTCATGGAGAGAGGCCCTCCGGAACTCTGTTCAGCGGCCAAGTCGCTGAACGAGAGGAAAGAGCAGATTCTGATGTGGTATGATCATGAGGTGAACAACGGGTTCGCCGAGGGTATGAACTCACTCATCCAGACGACCAAACGTGTGGGAAGAGGGTATGGGAACGTGAAGAACTTCATCAACATGTGCTATCTGAAGAATGGCCATTTGAACATAGTCTTCTAAGGTATGGAGGCTTCCAATCGGCGAGCCGAAGGCGAGACCGTCAATAGGATCATAAGGAGCGAAGCGACGTATGATCCGAGCTTTCCCAATTTTAAGTTCTGGCGCCGTTCTGAACCTACTAATTTGGTTGTATCTACGTTTTCTGATAGTTTAGGTTTTGCAACCTTTCACACCTTAAACTGGAAGAACCGCTCGTGACAATCTGAACATGCATGAATTTCTTATATAGCGGATTCATCCGAGCGAAGCAGAT
>CALAVG010000185.1 GCA_937892275.1 uncultured Methanomicrobiales archaeon
GCAGAGATCATGGGCTACGACGACAACATCGACGTGAAGGTCGGCAGTTGCGGAGGTGCCGAAGGCATCGCCAACGTTATCAGGGAGAACGGATACGACATAGTCGTGGACGCCACCCATCCCTATGCTCTGAATATCACCGAACACATCAAGCAGGCCTGCGAGGCGACAGGCGCATTCTACATTAGGTTGAAGAGGTCCGATTCCGACACCGATTCGGACAGGATCGTCAAGGTCTCCACCGTCCAGGAGGCGGTGGACTATCTGAAGGACAAGGAAGGCAACATACTGGCGTCCACAGGATCCAAGGACATTGCCCTGTACACCCAGATCCCGGATTACAAGGAGAGGGTCACCGCAAGGGTACTGTCCACCATGGAATCTGTCCAGAAGTGTGCGGAATACGGATTCTCGGGCAAGAACCTTATATGCGCCCAGGGGCCGTTCTCTGAGGATACGAATTACGCCACGCTGAAACAGATAAATGCCAAGTACATAGTCACGAAGGACTCTGGCACCGCCGGAGGTTACGAGGACAAGGTAAGGGCGGCCATGAGGACCGGAGCCACCGTTGTCCTGATAGAGAGGCCCAAGGAGGAAGGCAGTTCCTACGAAGAGGTCGTCTCGGTCTTAGAAGAGAGGTTGGGATTGAAGATGCAGAAGTCAGCCGATCCTCGCAAGAGGACAGTGAACGTCATTGGAATCGGAATGGGAGGGGACGGTCTGACCCTGACCGCCAAACAGAGGATAGACTCTTCCGACCTCGTCATAGGGGCGAAGAGGATGGTCGAAGCCGTCGCTTATGAAAAAGATATCCTCGAGGAGTACAGGTCCGGTGAGATTATCGATTATCTTAGGAGGAATCCGAAGTACAGGAACATCTCCGTGCTCATGTCCGGGGACATCGGATTCTACAGCGGAGCGAAGAAACTCTTAGACAAACTGGACAGGGATGAGTTCGATGTACATACCGAACCCGGGATATCGTCTGCGGTGTATCTGTGCTCCAAGATTGGTACCTCCTGGCAGGACGTTTACATGACGAGCGCCCACGGCAGGGAAGCCAACTTGGTGGGTCTCAGCAGGATCCATCCGAAGGTGTTCACCCTCCTCTCCGAAGAGGAATCGGTCCACGAGATGGCGAAGCTGTTCATCGATTACGATATGCACGTAACCATAACGGTGGGGCAGGACTTCGGTTACGACGCCGAGAGCATCTTCACGGGCACTCCGGAGGAGGTCCTGGCACACGGCTTCGGAAAGCTGTGCGTGGCACTCATCTGCAACGATTCCCCTGTCACATCTAACGCCATAAGCATCCCCGACGAGGAATTCACGAGAGGGGACGCACCGATGACCAAGAGCGAGGTCAGGGCGCTGTCCGTGGCGAAGCTCAAACTGTCCGATGATTCGGTCATATACGACATCGGCGCAGGAACCGGATCGGTATCCATAGAGATGGCATTGGTGGCTGTGAACGGAAAGGTCTATGCCATCGAGAAGGAGGATCCTGCTGCGGATCTCATCGAGGTCAACAAGGTCAAGTTCAAGACACCCAACGTCCAGGTCATAAGGGGTCTGGCACCGGAGGCCATGATGGATCTTCCCATGCCTACACATGCATTCATCGGAGGCTCCTCTGGCAATCTTAAGGACATCGTCGGATGTCTGCTCGGGAAGAACCCGGATATCAGGATAGCGATCAACTCGGTCACCATCGAAACCCTCGAGGAGACCACGCAGGTCATCAAGGAGTTCGGTCTGGTCGAGGAGGAGATCACATGCATCAACGTCTCCAAGGCGAGGAAGTTGGGTAAGTATCATCTCATGACCGCTCAGAACCCCGTCTACATCGCAGTGGTGAGGGGTAGATGAGCCTTCCGAGGTTCCTCATAGCCTCCCCGTCGAGCGGGAGCGGGAAGACGCTCATCACATGCGGGATACTGCAGGCTCTGGTCAACCGCGGTCTCAAGGTAGCATCGTTCAAGTGCGGCCCGGACTACATCGATCCGATGTTCCACAGCCGTGTCATCGGCACCAGATCGAAGAACCTCGACGCATACTTCGTCGGGACGGATACTCTGAGGTATCTCTTCTCCAGGACGGCATCGGAGAACGACATCTCCGTCATTGAGGGTGTCATGGGATTCTACGACGGCAACAGCGTTCTCAGCATGGAAGCGAGCTCCCACGACGTATCGAGGAAGCTAGACGCTCCCGTGATTCTGCTAATAAACAGCAAGGGAGCCAGCATATCCAATCTCGCCACCCTGAAAGGATTCCTAGATTTCACCGAGAACAACATCAAGGGCGTGATATTCAACCAGATGTCGCAGAAGGTCTTCGACATGATCAGACCGGAGGTCGAGAAGCTCGGCATAAAGGCGATCGGTTATGTCCCCAAGGTAAGTCATCTGATACTCGAGAGCAGGCATCTGGGTCTTGTGCTTCCCAACGAGGTCGAGGAGCTCAAGGACAAGCTCAACCAGCTCGCAGAGGTTCTAGAGGAATCGTTGGACATCGACCTTCTGATGGAGATTGCATCATCCGCACCCGACCTGGATTACAAGGTCCCGGAGGTCAGGAAGTTGGATTCCCCAGTGAGGATCGGTCTGGCACAGGACGATGTGTTCTGCTTCACATACGAGGACAACATCGAGATCATGAGGAGGATGGGTGCCGAGATAGTGGAATTCTCGCCTCTGAACGACAAAGCGCTCCCGGACGTCGATGCCATCGTCCTTTCCGGAGGATATCCCGAGCTCCATGCCGAGAAACTATGCTCCAACAGGCCCATGATGGGGGCCATCAGGAAGAAGGTCGAGGACGGCATGCCGTGTCTCGCCGAATGCGGCGGTTTCATGTACCTCCATGACAGACTGGAGGATTCCGATCGCAAGATGCACGATTCCGTCGGTGTCATCAAGGGTGAGGTGAAGAACACAGGCAAACTCTCCAGATTCGGATACATCTCTGTATCCTCAGAGGATCCGGATTCCGTACTGAAGGACGGCCCCGTCAAGGGTCATGAGTTCCACTACTGGGACAGTGACAACTGCGGAGGATCGTGGAAGGCCGTCAAGACCAATGGCAAGGAGTACATGTGCATGCACGAGGAGGGGAACCTGATCGCAGGATATCCCCATCTGTATTTCTATTCGAATCCCGAAGTACCTTATAATTTCCTGATGAAGGCTGTGAAGTACAGGGACAGAACCCGATTCTCAGGACCTTCTAGTCCCGGGGATCCTGTCCTCTAAAGAATTATTGTACGGAACCGCTGAAGCGATCCGGGCATGATCGTCCGATCAAGATTCGATTATCAGTTTCTTCTTCTTGGCAGAGGGGATCACAGGTCCTTTCTTGCCTACGGCCTGACTCTCATTCGGACGCACTTCCGCTGCACCGCCAGTCTTCTCGAAGTCGGTGAGTTCCTTTGCATCCTTAGGTTTCTTGATATCAGTCATCTTGAACACGTCAATTAGAGAACTTCCCTTCCGTGTTCAAAGAACTATGTGTCCGGTCACTCAACGAATGTAACTTTCTATACTCCATGGTGTCCACGTCACAGTGGCAAAGCTTTATCACTCACCCATCCTTCCTTCCCCTATTATAGTAATCGCGTTCAAGGATACCTTTATATTAGGGTCCTGTATACGAGCGCTTACCCAAATGTCGGGAGAGTCAGAAATATGACAACAGCAAAGACTAACCCCCAGTTGGTTGCCACGATCGATAATCTGAAGGCAATCACCAGGGACAACAACGCTGCTATCTGGCGAGACATCGCGCTTAGGCTCGAGAAACCCAAGAGGAACTGGGCCGAAGCGAATCTCAGCAAAATCGAGAGGCATGCCAAGGACGGAGAGACAATTCTCGTCCCCGGTAAAGTTCTCGCAGCAGGTAGCATCAGCAAGAAGGTAACAGTAGCAGCCTACAGCTTCAGCGGTGCTGCCGCGAAAGCAATCGTAGCCGCAGGCGGAAAGACACTGTCCATCGAGGAACTCGCAAAGGAGAACCCCAAGGGAACCGGTGTCAGGATCATGAGGTGATTTGGATGGTTACAGTTATCGACGGAAGGAATCTCATTCACGGCAGGCTCGCAGCCGTCGTCGCGAAGAGGATCATGAACGGCGAGGAGATCGTCGTCGTCAATGCAGAGGCCATTGTCATCACCGGTAAGAAGGAGAACACCTTCGCCGATTTCAAGGCAAAGGTCGACCGCGGAGACACAACCAAGAGGAAAGGACCGTTCTACCCCCGCAGGGCAGATCTCCTGTTCAAGAGGTGTGTCAGAGGAATGATCCCCTGGACATCCACCAGCGGAAGGGACGCCTACAGGAGGCTTCACGTCTTCGTCGGAACACCCAAACAGTTCCAGGAAGTCGGGATGGAGAAGCCCGAGGGCGCAGTCAAGAAGATCGGCGGTTACTACACAACCCTGGGAGCCGTATCAAAATACCTGGGTTCAAAAGTGAGATGATTCCATGGTTGAGTGCGTAAACACAAGTGGAAAGAGGAAGACCGCAATCGCAAGGGCTGTCGTCAAGGCAGGAACCGGAAAGGTCACGATCAACAAGATCCCTATCGAGGTCTTCACACCTGAACTTGCAAGGCTCAAGATCGAGGAACCCCTCGGTCTCGTTCCTGAGAAGGCAGAGAAGGTCGACATCGCTGTCATTGTGAACGGCGGAGGAGTCATGGGACAGGCAGCAGCCGCAAGGACTGCTATCGCCAGAGGACTCGTCCAGTTCTACAAGGACGACGAGCTCGAGGCTGTCTTCAGGGCTTATGACAGGACCCTCATCATCAACGATGACAGAAGGAAACTGCCCAAGAACCCCCAGGGACCCGGAGCACGTGCAAAGAAGCAGAAGTCCTACCGTTGAAGTGATAGCATGATAATACCCGTGAGATGTTTCACATGCGGAAAGGTCGTAGGTTCGGCCTACCCCGAGTACGCTAAGCGCGTGAAGGCAGGCGAGAACGCCAAGGACGTCCTTGACGACCTCGGATTCGAGAGATACTGCTGCCGCAGGATGATCGTCTCCCATGCTGATCTGATCGGCGAGATCGCGCCTCTAGGATAAAACTATCAAAACCTGTCTGGGTGTCATCATCCAGACAGGTCTCTTTACCAAAAACATTTAAACAGAAACAGATTACCCCGAATTACTCGGGCCCGTGGGGTAGCTTGGTATCCTTCGTGCTTGGGGTGCACGTAACTCCAGTTCAAATCTGGGCGGGCCCACTTTTTGCACCCACTCAATCTGTCTTGATACGTTACGCCCCAGACTCCGTTAGGAAGAGGAGATGTTTTGAGAGCGTGGGTTAGGTGTTGTTCTCTTCGTTGTTGCGAGTTATTACCTTTATCAGGCATCCTTGAATTTCAGTATTTTAGACCGTAGAGGGGCATAGCTCGCGATAGTGACTTGTCCTGATATGTCTGAGACCAGTACAGGCATTTTGGAAGAAGAATGTCTCTCCGAATCTGCGGATATGATAATATGATTGAAGTTGATAACGTATATTACGGAGGGACAGAAATGGAGATTCTCCCGAACGGTATGAAGCGCATTGACAGGAAGGATGGAGGCTATGACTATTCTGCTGTCGATATAGTGGTTGATGCGATAGTTCAGGACCTGTCCCCTGTCAGGATAATATTATTCGGATCGGTCGCCAGGGGCTCCGCCAGCGGCGAAAGCGACATGGATATCCTGGTGGTCATGGAATCAGATAAGAAACATTTCGAAAGATCCTCGGACGTACAGATGAGCCTTTGGAAGAGGAAACTCGTCGTCGATGCGGACGTCATAGTCGTAACCCCTGAGGAATACGAGAGGAACAAGGACAACGAGTATTCGTTCATCCATGAGATCGTGTCGACTGGGGCGGTGGCCTATGAAACTTAAGGTCGGCGATTTCAGGCATTTCGCCTTGGAGGATCTGGCCCAGATGGAGTACAACTCCAAGGACGGATTTGAATCTGCGAAATCCCACATGTATGCACGCTCAGCAGTATGTCGAGAAGATAATCAAGGATAAGATCGTGGAACTGTTTGGCATCGAACCTGAGAAGACCCATAATCTGAGGGTGCTTTTAGCATCGGTCATCCCTGATGGCTATGATATAGATCTGGATCTCATGTTGAAAGCTGGAATCCTGTCCGACTATTATGTGGCGACCAAGTATCTGGATTACGCAGTGTTGAGCGAGATTACGGTTGAGTCAGCGGAGGAAGCGTACCAATGGTCCCTTGAGATAGTCTCGTTCGTGGATTCGATACACAGAGGCGAGGACAGCAGGATATTCGTGAGGCAATCGTGACCTAAGAGCCGCGATAGCTATGATGATCAGAGTCAGGTCTCCTGTGGATTTCATTTCAATCGAAGAGGTCGAAAGATGAACACTGCAGACGGAGATTATACAATCCCTGTCACCCAAGTATGGGGAACCTTTTCACGAGCCATGTCTCCTTCCATCCGGAATTGAGCGAAAGCTTATCGTATCCTCCGAGGAAGTATGTGGCTATCATCCCTGCTATTATGATGATCCTGTAGTCGACCACAGGATTATCCTCGGGAGGGAGATGCAGGGAGTACATGATCAGCATGAATGCCGTAATCCCGACAGTGGTGAGCTTCGACGCGATACCCAATATGAGCGTGGTACCAAGTACGAGCAATCCAAGCATCAAGATGATGTCGACGACCTGATTCCCGGCCAGGGAGTCGTAGAAGTCCTTGAATATCCCGCCGGTGACATAGATTACGAAAGAAGAAGGCGAACCGCCGTCGATCATGCCGGATCCCGCAGGTGTCTTGAATCCTAGGCCGAGTAGTTTGTCGAAGAACGGCCAGATCATGATGCATCCTACAAGTATGCGGAAGACTGCCAAACAATACTGTCCCTTTTCCGTATTGTCCATGTCAGCGAATCTTCCTGGTCATAGAAATATGTGATTCGGGAAATCGGAAAGAATAGGGGTCTGTTGACCCCGTGATGATCAGCGTTTTGTGATGAGTCTCTTGGCCGTGAGGAGTTCGGCGCAGAGCACCGCTCCGCCCGCAGCACCGCGGAGGGTGTTGTGAGAAAGGCCAACGAACTTCCAGTCATAGACGGAATCGGGTCTGAGCCTCCCGACGGTGACGCCCATTCCGTGCTCGTAGTTCACGTCCAGAGCGACCTGGGGGCGGTTGTCCTCCTCCATGTACTTGATGAACTGCTTGGGCGCACTGGGGAGATCGAGTCTCTGAGGCTCTCCGGAGAACCTCTCCATCGCCCCGATCAGCTGTTCCTTGGTGGCCTGCTTCCTCAGCTTGACGAACACCGCTGCGGTGTGCCCGTACAGTACGGGGACACGGATGCACTGGCTGGTGATCTTGGGTTCGGTCGCAGGGATAATCTCTCCGCTCTCGACCCTTCCCCAGATACGCATGGGTTCTCTCTCGCTCTTCTCCTCCTCTCCGGAGATGAAGGGTATGACGTTGCCGACCATCTCGGGCCAGGTGTCGAAGTTCTTTCCAGCTCCGGAGATGGCTTGATAGGTGGTCACGATGACCTCGTATGGTTCGAACTCCTTCCATGCCTCCAACACGGGAGTGTAGCTCTGGATGGAGCAGTTGGGCTTGACCGCGATGAATCCGCGCTTGGTGCCCAGACGCTTCTTCTGAGCGTCGATGACCTCGATATGGTGGGGATTGATCTCCGGGAGTATCATGGGCACGTCAGGGGTCCACCTGTGCGCACTGTTGTTTGATACGACAGGCGTCTCGTGCTTTGCATATGCATCCTCCAGTTCCCTAATCTCGTCCTTGGACATGCTCAGGGCGCTGAACACGAAATCGACCTTCGAACAGATGTCGTCGATCTCGTTGACGTTCTGGACGATCATGCCTTTCACTTTCTCGGGCACCGGTGTCTCGATGCTCCAGCGTCCTCCGAGGGCCTCCTCATAGGTCTTCCCTGCGGAACGCTCGCTGGCCGCGAGCACGGTGATCTCATACCAGGGGTGGTCAGCCAGAAGGGAGACGAATCTCTGTCCTACCATTCCGGTGGCTCCCAGAATACCTGCCTTAAGTTTCTCAGACATGTCTATCCAGTCCATAGCCGAAGCTTTTGGTCGGTGTAGAACTCCTTCCATATATTTAGTTGGGCCTTGGACGGTCTCAGTCGTTCTTCTTCACCGATGCCCTCAGCAGAAGGTATACGGCGGCCAGCACGATGGCGTACACTATAGGGAAGATGATGTCGTTGGCGAAGTAATAGACCAATATCGCTCCGCCGATAGCAAGCAAAGTGAATCCGAAGAATACCGCAGCACCCGAATCCGATGTTCCCCAGCGGTCAGCCTCATCGTTCCTGAAGAATGATGAGAGGAGCTCATAGGTACTGAATATGACTATCGGCAATCCGATGGCCAGCAGCCATGATCCGTCCACATAGAAACATATGAGTCCAGCGGCGATGGACAGGAGGGCCATCGCACCGGTTATTGCGCCCCAATTGGTGTTGCTGCTCATGGTATCCGGTATGGTGTCACTGATTTATAGGAGTTGATTCCTCTTCAGTGGCCCCTTCGGCTTGCTCCTCTTCTATCTTTTCCCTGACATCATCGTTGATAGGGATCAGCGGCAGGAGGGGGATCTTCCCGTTCTTGATCAGATAGATGTGGCGCATCGTCAGCAGGAATATGATCGGTACAGCTACTCCGATGTGGATGGGTGTCGCGAGATTATTGGGCACGAGGATTATGATGAATATGGCCAACGCTCCTCCGACGATCAGCGGATTGAGTATATCGTGGAACCTCATGTGCTTGTCGAATTCGTTGAAGTCCCTGTCGATCATCTTCACCGCATTCAGGATGTACAGGATGAGCCTCAGGTTCCTGGAGAATCCGATACAGGGTATCAGCAGAACGAGGAAGTTGACGGTCATCATAACTATCCTGCAGACGATGTCCTCGGCTCCGAAGTTATCCACGAACCATTGGCATACGAAATCGTATGAGAAGTAGAAGATGACCTCGATCAGCACGATCAGGAAGATGTTGAAGTAGATGCTTGCGAACCCTTTTCCGAGCGTTTCCTTGGTTCCGACGGCCAGGCGGTCCAATCCGTTGTAAAGATTGTCCCTCTTCTCCGTGAGCTTCGTGAAGAACCTCATGAGGAACTTGGGACAGTGGTCGTGCATCGAATCATATGCCTGACCGGATACCTTGTTCAGTAGAGGCATCATTATCATAGACAGCAATGCTGCCCCGATGACAGCGGTATAGAATCCTTCATTGATGACGCCGTTGTCCAATGCCTCCTTGGCGATAATGAATGCGAATTCTCCCATGGCGCACAGACCGATGGCGGAAAGGAATCCTGTACGGCTGTCCCCGTCGCCTATCCAGTAACCGAGGTACACGGTGGAGCTCTTACACACCAGGAATACCAGGAATATGATCACGATCAAACCTATGTTCTCGGTAAGACCGTTCAGGGTGACCTCCATTCCGACAGATATGAAGAACATGGCCATGAACAGGCTCTTCAGGGGTTCTACGAAACTGTTGACCGCATCCTTCGGACGCGACGAACCGACGATGATTCCCATCAGGAACGCTCCGATAGCGACGGACAGACCCATCTTGGTCGCAGCGTAACAGAGTACGAACAGACCTCCGATACAGAGCAGGGAGATCAGCTCGTCGTTGGACCTCTTGTAGTAATAATCAATGACCTTGGGGACGATGATGAGTCCCGCGGTGAAACAAGCGATCATGAACACGGCGATCTGGATGATGAGTATGACGAGGGCATCGCTGCTCATCTCGCTTCCCTGGAGCATGGGGGTCAGCATGGACAGCATTATGACCTGTCCGATGTCCTCCATGATGGTCACGAGGATCAACGTGTCGATGTGCTCCTTGTCCAGGTTACCTTGTGATTTCAGGACGGCAGTGACCACGGCCGTACTTGAACCGGATATGATACATCCGAGACAGATGCTCTGCAGCATGTCAAATCCCAGCACTAGTCCCGCGATCAGTCCTCCGATGACCATCAGCGGTAGCTGCACTATCGCGACGATCAAGGCGAATTTCCCTTGGCTCCTCAGCTGACGCAGGTTGATCTCCATACCTATGGAGAACATCAGCATGATCAATCCAAGATGGGAGAAGATATCGACGACATGCTGGCCGTCCTCTGTGAAGTTCAGGAAGTTGGCGATGATGATACCGGCCGCGAGGAACCCTATCAGAGGGGGCAACTTGATTCTGTTGCTTATAATTGACAAAAAAGCGGACAGAATGACCAGAGTTGCCATTGATGCGATCAGTACCGTTTCATCCATGTGTTAACATCCCTTTGGAATGATGTTGCGGTAATCCCCACCCGTTTATATCGGTTGCGCAGGCGCGTGCGTATGTGCACTGGTGTTTCCCGATTTGCAGTAATTTGTCAGACGTTCCTCGGGGCGGTTGTTCATAACACCACTTTATGAAAGAGCAGTTTTGACCATCTGGTACATATGAAAAATGGTATGTTTTCCATGAAAATTCGGAAAAGCGTATATACTCATGCGTGCGATTCAGTATCATGGCATTCTTTAGCGCTAAAAACGCTGGATTGGCATTCATGATCCTGGCTGTTGTCGAGGCAATTTCGGCAATTGTCATGATTGTGCTGTCATTCATGGACATCGAGGACTTGGCAAAGTACTCAACAGCTTACTTCATAATCGTAGCGGTAGGTGCTCTCATCGCAGCCTGCCTGTACTTCACATTCGGTAAGAAAGTGAGGGATGGAGAGATCGACAGGAAGATCGACATCCTTGCACAGTATGTAAAGATCGTCGGAATCGTGACAATCGTCAGCGGAATCTGCAGTGCAGTCGCTGAGGCAGTTGGACTGGACGAGGTCTCGTTCGGTGCGGCACTCGGAAGCGCGATCATCTCGATCATCCTCGGTCTCATCATCATGTTCATCGCGAGCAAGATCAACGATGGAAAGCAGACAACCGGAGACAAGATTATCTGGATCCTTCTCCTGGTCATCTTCGTCCTCTTGATCATCGCAGCTGTTGGAGAGATCATCGCTATCATCACTCTGCCTGTCGGTATCTGTGACCTGCTCATCTACGTGTTCATGCTCACTCTGCTCGTCGACCCCGAAGTCAAGTCCGAAATGAACATGTGATTCTGAGAATCCAATAAACCTCTTACCCAAACCCCTTACACTGCATTCTTCTGGATCATCCAGTGAGCCGATCGTACCGTTTCCCATCTTGGAAAATCCTATATAACGAGGTGTCCGTTTCGGTATCATGGGAATCTTTACCGCTAAGAACGCGGGAAAAGCGTTCACGGTCGTCGGTGCCCTCACGTTGCTCGGAGGTATCCTGACCGTTATCCTGCCCTTTCTTCATCTGAGTGGGCTGGAGAATTATGATACGGTCTACTTTGTCATTTTGGCAATAGGGGAGTTCATCTCGGGCGCTTTGTACTTCGTGTACGGTAAGAAGGTGGACGACGGACACATATCCAAGATGATCGACGTTCTCTCGTACTTTACCAAGGTCGTCGGTGTGGCAGCGATCGTAAGCGGCGTATGCTCCACCGCGGCAGCCATGTATCCCGATACGGACATCGGAACATTCTTCGCAGGTGCGATATCTTCTATCGTTGTGGGTCTGATTCTAATTATTACATCCACAAGGATCAAGGATGGAAGGAGACAATTCATCGACAAGGCCATCTGGACGATCCTCCTGATCGCATTCATGATCCTGTTCCTCGTGTCCCTGATGGAGGTCATCGGAGTCGACAGCGTGGTCGCAGGAGCCATCGGTGTCCTCACCTACGTCTTTATGATCATCGTCCTCTTCGACCCCGAGGTCGAGGTGGCCATGGGGATCAGGGCCGAGGAGAATCTGTGAAACCCCTTTAACCCAAACTCATTACTTTTTTTCCACTTTCGGACATACCTTTCGGATGCTGGCTTCGATTCTTGTGCAAAGTTGTTCGGTCACCCCTCCGTGTGATGTTCTTAAACAACCCCGGGTGTAAGGCATCCTGTGACGCAGAACGACGAGATGAGGGGGCTGATGGTCTCCGCACTGAGGAAGTTGGACCGCAGCTTCGGCAGATACAATTCGGGAAGGGTGATTGCGGGCAACAAGGTGCCTTCCTACAAGGACGTCCTCGACAGGGAGGATCCGCTGAGGCTCACCCAGAGGGTGTTGGTCATGCCGGTGATGATGTACCTGGGATACTCGTCTCTGCATTCAGGAGAGGTGTTCGAGGGAAAGGTGCCTGGTGTGTCCATAGCGACGGTGTCGATGAACTCCGTACTGTCCTCGGCATCGTCCAGGATGTTCCTGGCGATGAATGCGGACCACGCTCCGAGGGGGATAGCCACAGACGGTTTCAAATGGGCTTTGGCCGTCAGGGATGGGGATGCGAACAGGATATGCGCTGTATCGGATCTCAGGCCGTATTACATCGAGGTCCTCGACAGGGACAGGTTCCGCGAAGCGGAATCGGAGGACGACGGCGCATTGACGGAGTTCATACAAACCTTCACCAACCAATACTAACCTTTATCACGGAGGCCCGTTTCCTTTATTATGATGAAAGGCAGGGACCTGTTCACCGTACTTATCCTGGCGGCCGCCATAGCGGCCGTATCCGTTGCCCTAGTGGTAACGATGCCGTCAGGGACGACGGATATGGGCCCTTCCGATACTGTAAGCCCTGCGGTGCCGGAGACGGAACCGGAGGCCGAATCCTCACAATACCCCGAAGGCATCTCTTTCGATCAGAACACAGGTGTACTGAGCTCTGATGAATCGGTCACATGGTATATCGTCGACGAGCTCACAGAGAGCGAGAATAAGGTCAGATGGACATACGTAGGGAACAGCGTGACGTTCGATCCCGGACTGTACACGGTGACCGTCGGCAACGAGACTTTTAACGTGATCATGGGCGGCGTCCATACGAACACAGTGTCCTGGAATTACTGGTTCAAAGGTACCAGCTATGATGTTTCGGTCACATACGACATCGATCTCTCGGAGCTTGCCGAACTGACCTTGGAGAACCGTGAACAGAACAGGTACATGTCCAAGAGCTTCTCGAACCTTCCTTCTTTGGTCTACGTGAACGATACGGTTTGTTCCATAGTCGCCCAGCTCGAGAAGAGATTCGTCGAGATCGGTGGAGATCTATCCGACAGACAGTCTTATGCCGATTTCCTGGTATCCTTCGCACAGCTGGGGATCAAGTATCCCAACTGGGTTGACGGTTCAAGCGACAAGCAGGTCTGGGGGATCGACGAGTATTGGGCGAAGAGTCTCGAGACGCTGTTCTTCATGAAAGGCGATTGCGAGGATTCAGCCGCTGCGGCATGCTCACTGTTCAAGGCTGCAGGGTACAGGACTGCGATGATAGGAGTATCCGGACACGTGACCGCCGCGGTATCCTTGGAGGAGTTCACAGAAGTGGATATGACTGAGGTGTCTTCCCACAATCTGTTGTACAAGACATTCACTCTTGCTAAGGGCACATCCGCAGTCGCGGACGATCCCCAGGACATAGTCTATTACGGTGTGGACACGACCAAGAAGCAGGTCCCCGTGGGATACATGCTGAATGGATCCGTCAACAACATCGGCAAGAATACGAAATGGGGAACAGCAGGTTTCTACCCTGTGACATCAGACCGACGACGGAGGTATCCATTCGTCGTCAAACGTCTTCGCGTCAGATAATTCAAGTTCCTCTCCGACATCCAATACCATGAGGTCGTGTCCGGCTATCGTCCTGACACCGGTGGCCTCCTGAGCGAGTGTGGCCTCCTTGTCGGGACCCCTGCGGATTATCACCACTCCGAGGTGGATGAATATCGCCAGTTCCGGTTTTACGATGTCGATGAACTTGATCGCGTCGTCAGTGCACAGATGGTACTTGATGCGGTTGCCCATCGGTGTCGTGACAGGAAGGATCAGTACGCGGGTGCCTATGTACTGCCGTGCGATCTCCTCGGTGAATTCAGTGTCGCTCACATAGGAAACCAACCCGTTCTCCGTGTGGAAGACGAATCCGACGTTGGTGGGATCGCTGTGCTTTGCCATCTTTATGTCGACCTGCATCCCGTCGACATCGAGGACATCTCCGGGTCTGAAGATGCTGTATCCTTCTACAATACCAAGATGGTACTTGGACAGGCACGGCCCAAGTCCGCCTTCTCCTTCGATGACCGTAGGGGAGCCGTAGATGTGTCCGCCCTTCTTCCATCCGCCGCGGGACATCCCTTCAGCGATGGACTCCGCATCCGAATAGTGGTCGGGGTGGCAGTGCGATATGATCACGGATTTTGTGTTCCCGACATCATAGTGGATCCTGTGCATCTGGACCAGTGCGCCCGGCCCTGGATCCACGTTGAGCATCTTACCGTCATGCTCTATGAGTATGCCTCCGGTGGACCGCACCTGATACATGGTGGTATGGCGGCCGCCGCCAGTGCCTAGGAATGTTATACGGAAGGACATTATGCTCACGGGTCCGATGCGTTCCGTATTCATAAGTCCATTGTTCATGCGAATCGCTATGGTCAACCTATAAATCGCATAGGAAGGATTCATCGCTCATGATAACAGCAATCCGCAACGCATGGATCGTCACTCAGGACGCATCCAGGAGGATCATCAAGGGCGACGTGGTTATCGACGGCGAGAAGATCGTCTCCGTAGGTCCGGAATACAACGGTACGGCCGACAGGGAGATCGATGCCACCGGCGACATCGTCATGCCGGGTATGATCAACACCCACACCCATGTGGCCATGTCCGTTATGAAGGGTGTCGTGGACGACCTCACGTTCCCCGACTTCCTTGACAAGGTGTTCAAGATCGATTCCGACAGGACGGACGAGGATCTGGACATCGGTACCAAGATCGGTTGCATGGAGATGATCCGCAGCGGAACGACGACATTCATGGACCTGTACTACTCTGAGGATGTAATCGCCAAGGCAACGCAGCAGGCGGGCATCAGGGGAGTGCTGTGCTGGTGCTGTCTCGACGAGGACAAGACCACTCAGAAGGGTAACCCCGTACAGAACTGCAAGAACTTCCACTCCAAGTTCAAGGGTGAGAGAAAGATCATCCCTGGAGTGGGACTGCAGGGAGTGTACGTGTGCAACGAGGAGACCTGTGTCCAGGCCAAGAAGTTCTCCGACGAGGTCGGGGCACCCATGAACCTTCACCTTTCGGAGACGAGGGGAGAGGTCGCGGATCACAAGAAGCTGACCGGCATGAGGCCCGGGGAGTGGCTGTCGGAGATCGGAGTCTTCGGTCCCAGGGCTGTTGCCGCTCATTCCGCATGGCTCACCAAGAGGGAGGTAATGCTCATGGGCAAGTCCGGCATGTCGATCTCCTCATGCCCCGTATCCAACATGAAGCTGGCAACGGGAGGTGTCGCACCGATCCCGGAGTTCATCGAGGCTGGGGTCAACGTCTCCTTCGGAACCGACGGTAACACGACCAACAACGCTCTCGACATGTTCGGGGAGATGAAGAGCTTAGCTCTTCTCCAGAAATCCAGCAGATGGGATCCTGTCATATGCAACGCGCAACAGGTACTGGACTTTGCCACCATCAACGGTGCGAAGGCCGTAGGCATGCAGGACAAGATAGGTTCCATCGAACCGGGGAAGTATGCCGACATCATCATCCTCGACGGAAAGGCGCCTAACATGAGGCCCCTCCTCCCCGAGAACATGATCGCCAACATAGTCTACTCGGGTAACGGTCTGAACACCAAAACTGTCTTTTGCCAGGGTGACATGGTAATGCAGGACGGTAACATCCTGACCCTGGACAAGGATGCCATCCTTGACAAATCCGAGGACATCTGGAAGACACTCTGTCTCAGGTGAGAAACAATCAATCCGGGGACTTTCCCCGGATTCAATACTTATGATCGCCCGTATCTATCGATACGCTCTTGCTCTTATCTTCCTCGAACTTCTTTGCATATTTCCTGTCGAGCAGTTCTCTGAATGATTCCTCGTCCATGTAATCCGGTCCCTCATCCTCGAACGGGATAAGGTCCACCTTTATCAGGACGTCCCTTCTGTTAATGTACAGCAGTACAGCCAACGCGGCCAGCAGTACCACGATGTGCTCCCAGATGCCGAGTCCGTTGGGGACGATGATCAAAATCGTGATCGTGACCATCAGTGCCATCAGCCATGAACTGGATACCAGGAACCTGTCGATAAAGTTATGCTCCCTGCGGGTCTTAGCGGCGGTACCATGACGGTCGGCGATATTGAGGATGTTCTTCACGGATTCGATGGTCCAGAACATGGGCATGTACAGCACGACGAGGTTGATCGTGAGGATCATGAAGCTCCATACCCATTCGTCCCCGCCGAAGTACAGTATACCCCATTGCCTGAGCGGAGGGGTGATGAGGGTGAACACGAGTTCCACCATGACTATTACGATGAGTCCTAGATAGGACCTTTTCATGGATCCGCTGATCTCCTTCTTCGTCCTTCTGGATGCCAATGCGATCCTGTTGTAGAACGAGACCTTAGTGTTGTCCAGGGCCTTCAGCGAGCGCAGTATCTTGCCCGGCATTCTGGATGCTAAATGATCCCATCTTTCCGCGGCATTCTTGGATATTAGCGGCAGAATTATCATCGACAGCAGCGCGGCACCGACGATGGACGTGTATACCCCATTGTCGAACACGTTGTAGTCCAAAGCCTGTTTGGCGATGATGAACGCGAACTCTCCCATCGCCAGGAAACTCACAGCGCTGGAGAAACTGTCGCGGGCGTTCTCGTTGGCAAGCCAGTAACCGGAGAAGACCGCCAGGGTCTTCAGCACGACGAACATGATCAGGAATATGACGGTGAGACCGATGTTGTCAATCAGGGTCTCTAGACCTATCTCCATTCCGACGGATATGAAGAACATGGCCATGAAGACGTTCTTCATCGGTTCGATGTCATGAAGGATCTCCTTGTTCTTACGGCTCGGAGCTATCATCATACCCATCAGGAACGCTCCGATAGCGACGGAGAGACCAATGTAGCTGGCTAAGAGGGCCATTCCGAAGGTCAGTCCGATTGCAAATATGACAAGGACCTCTGATGTGACGTTATCCGACACCCAGTTGATTATACGGGGCATGAACCTCAATCCGACAACCACGCTCACGACCATGAACACCAGGATGCTCATGATTAATGCTGCGAGACCTCCCCCATCAAGTTCGGAACCAGCCATCAGAGGGGTGATCATGGACAGTATGATGACCTGCGCTATGTCCTCCATGATGATGACGAGGATCAAGGTGTCTATGCGGTCCTTCTCGAGTCTGTTCTGCATCTTCAGCACACCAAGCACGACAGCGGTACTCGAACCCGCAATGACCGCACCGAGACATATGCTCTGGATGGAGCTCAGACCTAGTAACGTTCCGACTATGGTGCCGCCCATGACCATGAACGGTATCTCCACGAGGGCGACCCTCATGGCGAACACTCCCTGCCTGCGGAGTTTCTTTAGGTTGATCTCCATACCGATGCAGAACATCAGCATGATCAATCCCATGTTGGAAAGGATCTCGACGACGGCCTCGCCATCTTCGGACACATTCCATACATTGGCCACGAGGATTCCTGTGACCAGATACCCTATAAGGGAAGGCATCCTGATTTTGTTGAAGACTATGGAACAGATTGCGGCTAGAAGCAGGAACACCGCAAGGTTGGTCATGAGAGTTATCTCATCCAAGGGCACCGCCTCCGGACGCCGAGTCGGGGTTCAGCGTATTCCGGATGGATTGTATGCGGCCGGTAGCATGACGCGGAACGGGCGTATGCCGCTTTGCCGTTTGAAAAAATCCATCCATCTATATTCCCGTGATTTGTATGTGTTATTACGATAAAAGCATAATCACTGGCACAGACGAGTTTAGTTCGTTTTTTCCTGATGTGTTGGATGGATGGACGTATATGTAACGTTTATCAACAGGAGACATGATGCCATTTCGTGAAGGCTGTTCCATACATCTCCGTGAGGGTTCTCAAGTACGTTTTCGGGACTAGATTCAGGTTGGCTGCTTTCACGAGGAAATCCAAGGTTTTCAACAAGATCGTCGGTAAGACGCTCTTCGACGGGGACGATATGGTCGTGCTACCGAAGGACAAGGTCGTCAGCAGGACAATCGAGACGAACATCGAGATAGACGATCCTGGTGACTCGACCGTATTGCCGAGCGATGTGGTCAAGAACGTCATAGATAGGGCGGATGACATCTTCATAATGAACTTCTGCATCTGCAGGAGGTCCAACAAATGCGAGGACTATCCTGTCGATCACGGATGCGTTTTCATGGGAAAAGGTGTCCATAGGATCCCGAAGGATTTCGGTCATCTTTCCACACGCGAGGAGGCCAAGGCGTACATCGACGAGTGCGGTAAAGAAGGGCTGGTGCACATCATCGGAAGGAACAAGCTGGACAGTATATGGCTGAGCACCGGTGACAAGAAGGATCTGATGACCATCTGCAACCGCTGTCCCTGCTGCTGTCTTTGGAACATGACCCGTAACATCTCCGATGAGTTGGGAAGCGTGTTCAAGCGCATGGAAGGTGTCACCGTGACGATGGACAGCTCCAAATGCGTTGGCTGCGGGAGCTGCAGCGAGATATGCTTCACCAAGGCCGTGAAGCCCAAGGACGGGAAGTTCGAGATCGATCAGTTCCTCTGCAGGGGATGCGGCAGATGTGTCGAGGAATGCCCGACGGCCGCGATATCGATAACGTACGATGAGGGCGTCATCGACGGTATCGCGGACAGGATAGGTTCCCTGGTGAGACTGAACGGACAGGATGCTGTCGGTCAGGAATGAATTGAGAAGTGGGAAGGCACCTAGCGGCGCCTAAATGGGTTCAGAATGTGGCGATGAAATCGTCGATGACCTTGGCGTCGCCCTGGACGAGCTTCTTTCCCTTGTTGAAGAAGGCGTGCTTGGCGATACCGAACTCGGCAGCGAGCTTGTCGCACTGCTTCTGTCCCTTCTCTCCGTTGTACATGCAGCAGACGTAGAATGCTGAGTTCTTCTGGGAGATGACGTCCTTGTTGGCCTTTGTGTACTCGATCAGGTCCTTGGGGACTCCGCCGGCCCAGACCCTTCCGCCGATGACGATGGTGTCGTAGGAGGACAGGTCTTTGCTCCTTGCGTCTGATACTGCCACGGCCTCTCCGCCGGTTTTCTTTGCGATGTATTCCGCAACGGCCTTTGTGCTGCCGTTGGATGAAGCATAGACGATTATAGTGCTCATGTAGGGTGCGAGAATTCGTTCAGTATTTACTATTATCTGAAAAACTTCGTATCCTTCCGAAGTATTTTGACAATCCGACAATGTAGCTGTCCGGGAGCACTTACCGAATCGGATTAGTTTGATTGACCTTTTTTAATTAGTCTGGTTCGACTAAACGATTTGTCTAATTGGTAATAGTTTCCTATTGGGTTAACGGTGTGAGCTAGCAGTAATTATAGTTTAGAATGAGCTAAATAAATTTAAATAAGGCTAAATTAAGTTGGATTAATCAACCAACCTTTTAATAAGCTTGAGTTCCCGACCCTTTTTCTTACCACATCTTGAAGTTAGGCCGAGTCTTT
>CALAVG010000186.1 GCA_937892275.1 uncultured Methanomicrobiales archaeon
GTCGACCAGCTCTACCGGAGGTTCGCCCGTGAATGTCAACACCACGGAGTACTCGGACACCTGGACCCTTACCCCTGCCGGCGCGAAGATATACTATGCGTACGCCACGTACACGACTTCCGCAGGGGCATCAGACTCACTGGCCATCATGGCACCGGTGCAAACATCTTGATAATTCTTTACCCTCCCGGGGAGGGCATCCCCGGGGACAAAATGAGATGATAAAATGAAAACGAAGATGATCATATCAGCGATAGCTATGCTCGCGGTCCTCGCGGCAGCGTTCGCTATGGTATCTGCGGAGGATTCGGACGCGGAAGCGGCTGACACGCAGATCACAGGATATGGCGAGACGACCGGACTCAAGGCGATCTACTACCACGACGGGAAGCTCCTGTTGGACATCGCTGCCTTCAACGCCCCCAATGTGGACGTCAAGGTAACCTACACCGGGGGATCCAATTCCCCACAGACATTTACAGCCCTGACCACCGGAAAGGTCGGTATCGAGCTCGGTACAGGTATTTCAAAAATAGATTCAATCGAAGTATTCGCACATGGCACTACTACCAGCTCGGCAAAATACACACTAAGCAACATTGCAATCTCCGATACGGTATATCCCATCAAGTTCAACCTGAATGAGAGCAGCCTTCTGGCATCCGCCCCTGACTCGTTTAAAAACGATGTTACCTTTGTAAGGTATGCTTCAATGCCTACGGATACGAAGATCTCAGGATGCGAAGCAACACTCTCTAAATGGCAGTACGCGGATGGAACGGACGTTACTTCAACCACAACCGTCGAGGATTTGCTTTTCACTTACGGAAAAGATGTCACTCTCAAAGCTGTGTGGGACCCTACTAATGTTGTATACAAGGTGAAATTCGATAGCAATGTCGGAACGACAGTGACTGGTGCATCTGCTGTGCCTGGAACCGTCGCAGGTGTAGCATACGCTTCTCATGTCATCTCCGATGCTAAATTGGTAATGACCTCTACAGATTACGACTTTAACGGATGGAACACCGCTGCTGACGGTAGCGGAACGACATACCCCGTTGATACCAGCAGTACCCCCAGCATCACCGTCAGCAAGCTCCACTACCTCACAAATACGGAAGTGACCCTGTATGCGATGTGGACCATTAAGACATACGATGTTACCTTTGCCAACGATACCAAGGGATCGTATTATTTCACTGACGAATCTGGCAACGCGATCTATTCCGAGACAGTCGATTACGGTGGCAGCATCAGCTTTAAGCTCGTCCAGGAGACTACCTTCTATAAGGGTAACAAGGTCTTGGACAACGGAACTGAAATCACTCCGGGTGAAGGCGGAGTATATACCATATCGGCAGTTAGTGCAGCGCATGCTGTGACCTTCTCAAATGCAGCGATGGTCGGAAAGATCTCGTTCGATACAGTATGGAATGCAGAAATTGGAACAACAGGGGAGTTCAAGATCAATCTAGTTAATGGATCTAGCCCTGGAGATCAGGTTGCCAAGGTGAAGGCCTCCTCGTTCGTCAGCTATGGTTCCTATGGTCTGCTGTCCGTGACCAAGCTTGCGAATTCTAATGACTATACGTACACCATCCTTTCTAAGACCACCGGCGCTGAAGAATATGCAGCCGCCTCATACATAATACAGGTATCCCCGACCACCTGGAGGGTCGACTTTGCCGCAATCGAGGCACCTGTTACCCTGAAGATAACGGCGGCCGGGCAGAAAGATGCTACCTTGGAGAAGTTCTTCATCGACAGTATCAACGGCGGAACTGTGACCATCAGTATTATGGACGATTATGCGTTCCCATATACAAATGCTCAGGTCCTGCTCGAGGGAACCATCTATAAGGAAGAGGGAGGAATTATTTGGTATTCCGATGCACAGACCGGACAAACTGAGTCAGGAAACAAGACCTTTACAATCTCTCCTGTCAGCGAAATCTCCTACGAGTATTCAGGTACCGTGACTGTAAAGTCTGATTACTTGGTCTATGCTGCGCAGGCAACTTGGAACAATGATTCGACCTTGATGGTCATCGCCTGAGGTTGATACCACGAACCATAATAAGGCAGTCGTGCTTGTCGCGCTCCTTGCCGCGGCAGTGATGGCATGTCCGTTCATTGCCGCGGATTCCTCCGCGGCGAGCGGAACACACGGAGGGGCACAGGCCCAGACGGATTTCATGTCTGTCACCTACAAAGAGGTCGCGGGATCCGATATCCCGTACCAGCTTATAATCACGGTATTCACCCCCCCAGCAGAGGATGCCTCGATATCTATGGTGTCCTCATCGGGCGATACGATACATCTGTCGCCCGTCCCCTTCTCGGGCAGGGATCTGCATATTGCTCTGTCCGAACCCCTCCTACGCGAGGAATATCTGTTGGTGGTCGATACTGTTTCATACATTCCGATCGACCAATGCAGTCTGACGGTCTATGATTATTGCATTCTAAGTTTCTCGGCCGGAAAGGGGTCCGGTTCCATGGATTCCATAGAGGTCCGCACCGGAGTTGACTTCCAGATGCCCAAATGTGGTTTCACTGCTCCCGAAGGAATGGACTTCGACACTTGGAAGGTAGGTTCATCCACGTACAAGGAGGGGCAGACGATCAGTCTGTCCGCAGACGCTACCGCAACCGCACAATGGTCATCGACACCCGGTCCCGCACCGGAACCCTCATCCGGAGGCCTTGGATGGGAGGTTATTGTCGCAATTGTGGCTTTGATCGCTGTCTTGATCGTGGTGGTCATCATAATATTAAGGAGGCCAAGCATTTGAATTTCAATAAATCAGTAAGAACAAAAGGGTTCTTGGCCGCTTTCATGTTCATTATCGCGGTCTCTTTGACGATCTGCATCGCATCATCCAGTGAAATTGATGCAGATAGAACACAGATAGGTACAAGTGAGATCGAAGAAGGTCAATTCGGCCATATGGAAATGGCCTTATACGAATCAAGTGATAAGGAAGACCTCTATGAAATCGAAATAAAATACACCGGTACGAAGAGTCAATCGGAGCTATACTTCTGTATGGTCTTTAAAAAGAATGGTTCTTCTACTTCCACTGGGTCTAATCTGGGTAACATATCGGTCTATAATGGTGATCCTGGAACAATAACCTTTATTGAAATCGCCAAGTCATATTTTGAGACTGGTGATTATAACATCAAAATATACTTGGGTAAAAAAACCGATGCCCATACGGATCTCAGGGCCGAATGTACATTAACTGTCAATACCGGCGGAGTAGATCACACGGTCACCATAGACTTGGATGGGGGTATCGCACAGAAGGCCGGTCAACAGGCGGACTGGGAATACGATTCTCAGACCGGTGATTATTCCAAAGACTTCGCTTACGGCACCAGTTGGACCGACATCATCAGCGATTTCACAACCGGCAATGAGATCACCAAGACAGGTTACGGTCAATTGACCTGGTCCATTACCGAAGGCACTTTGGTAGAGGATACGACATTGGAGGCCGTATGGACTGCGAAAGAGTACGCCATTGATCTCTACGAGAACAAGTCAGGCACGGACCCTGATAAATCCACATTCACCGCCACTTACGATTCAAATGAACTCGAGGGCTACACTAGCCCTTCACGTGAGGGATACACCTTCACTGGATTCTACAAGGAATCCGGATGCGAGAACCTTATCATCCAGATCGATGGGGATGTAGCATC
>CALAVG010000187.1 GCA_937892275.1 uncultured Methanomicrobiales archaeon
ATTAACGGTTTCACAAATTGAAGCACTATACCGATCCATTGATTCAGACCCTCCGTCCTCCCAAAGTGGGCAATTGCAATATCCGGAGGCATCCGTTCTTACAGATTCTGTCGATACGATGGCCCGACCTTCTATCTTTCTCGGATCACTTTAATTTTAGTTTATAAACGGGTTGATATTCTTGTCTCGTTTTGGTTTATAAGTATAGCGTTTTAACGATTGTTTTAAATACATAATAACGCTATACTATATTGAAGAAAATGGCTGTTCCTGAAGAGATAAGGAAGGTCCCCAGACCGAAGAACACTATCGTCGTCGCATACGGGAAGAACAAGGACAAATATGCGGTCAAAAGCCGCATTGGATGCAAGAGTGTCAACGGAAGGAAGATACCTATCGACGGCCCCACGATAGGCCACATCATCGATGGCGCCTATGTTGAGGACGTGGATCTGCCTGGCATGAAACATAGCGACTGCGACTACCGCCGGTGGGCAGATGTGCAGCTCTGCTGCAATCTGTCACAGGACATCTTGGAAGACCTCAGACTATTCTACAACGAGAAAGAGGCCCTTCGCACCTATATCATCGCAGCCCTCAGAGCGGTTGAACCAGATATCAACGATTACGAACTGGATGAGACATATCAGGATACGTGGCTCTCCATCAGATATCCTGGAGTAGGTCTGTCCAGAAATACCGTCAGCGAACACATATCGCAACTGGGAAGGACGTGCTCAAGGATATCGAAGTTCATGGTTCTCCGTGCGGAACGCGTCAATGCCGACCACCACGTCGTGGTGGACGGCACTCTCAAGTCGGACGAGAGCACGGTCAACACATTCTCCGATTTCTCCCGCAAAGCGTTAAAGAAGGGGACCAGGGACATCTCCGTCATCTACGCATACGATGTGGAGACTGGGGAGCCCATATGCAGCAAGGCATATCCGGGGAACACTGTAGACATATCCGCATTGGGGGATTTCATACGCACGAACCATGTGGACAAGGGGATCATAGTTGCAGACAAGGGATTCAGCTATCAAGCGGCGAAGGGATCGTTCGATGAGCGTCCGGACCTTCATTTCCTCATCCCTCTGAAGAGGGATGCCAAGGTGATTGCGGAATTCAAGATGTACGATTACAACTCTTCCGTTCCGGAATTTGGTCTGGCATGCAGGAAGGAACGCATGTTCGACGGCAAGTTCCTGTATTCCTTCAGAGATCCTTTCAGGGCGATGGAGGAAGAGAAGATCTGGCTTGCAGACAAGACCGACATCGACCCGCTGGAATTGAACGAACTCCGCAAGGAGTTCGGCTCCATCGTGTTCATCTCGGATGTAGATATGGATCCGGTCGTTGCATACAAGGCATACGATGAGAGATGGGCGATCGAGGTGATGTTCATGTTCTATAAGGATATCCTGAGATTCGACCAGACAAGGGTCCATGAGGATTGGTCAGTGGTCGGTACGGAGTTCATCAACTTCCTCTCCATCCTCATGACATACAAGATGAGAAAGGCCTTCGAGAAGGTGCCTGAACTGAAAGGGGTACCCTACAACCACATTCTGAAGAAGCTCCGCAGGGCATCCATGATGATGGATGCCAACGGAGATTGGATGATACGCAAGATAACTGATTCAGACCGTAAGATCCTGATAGATCTGGGGCTTTTGCCACGGGTGATCGATATCAAAAATCCAAGAGGGAGACCGAAGAAAGAGCACTCAGAGCCCAAGCAGAAAAGACCGAGAGGGAGGCCACGCAAGAACCCCTCATCAGTCGTTGATGGTTGAATGGTATAGCGTCACGATTTGTGAAAGCGTTA
>CALAVG010000188.1 GCA_937892275.1 uncultured Methanomicrobiales archaeon
GGTCGAGAAAATAGCGGTCATGGGTGATGGCGAGAACTGTCCCCTTGAAATGTAGCAGGTAGTCCTCCAGCCACTCGGTGGCGTGCAGATCCAGATGGTTCGTCGGCTCGTCCAGCAGGAGGATATCGGTGTTCTCCAAAATGAGCCGCGCGAGGTTGACCCGCGTCTTCTCCCCGCCGGAGAGGGACGCTCCTCCCTCCCCGATCACCGTGTCATAGCCCTCCGGGAGCAGCCTGACGTAGCTGTCGAGACCTGTGAGTTTGCCGACCGCCATGACCTCCTCGTCGGTGATCCAGGTGCGGTTGTAGACGATGTTCTCCCTGATTGTCCCGGTGAACATCCAGGGGTTCTGAAGAACCGCTGTAAGGTTTATTCCGAGCTCTGCACGGGGGATCTCCGATAGTTCCCTGCCGTCGATGGTAATCCTTCCCGATGTCGGATGGTAGAATCCCATCAGGATATTGGCCAGAGTCGTCTTACCGCATCCGGTCGGTCCGGTGACAACGGTGAACTCCCCGGGACGGAATTCGACGGAAGCGTTGCGGAATACCTCATGACCGTTGTCATAAGTGAACGTCAGGCCCTCTATCCTCACCACTCCCTCGGTGATGTGGAATCCGTCATCCGGGACATTGCTGTCATCCTCGGGTGCGCTCAGGATGCTCAGGACCTTCTCCAGGGACACCATCTCCTCGCTCACGTTGTTGTAGACGGTCACCGTCCTCAGCAGAGGGTTCGTCAGTACCCTGACGTAGATCATGAATGTCAGGAACATACCGACGTCCATGTTGAATGCGTAGAGCGAATAGGAACCGACCAGTACGGCCAGCAGATATCCAATGTTGATCACGACCCCGGCGATAGTGGAGATCATACCGGAACGTATGTGGACACCTTCGTATGCCGCCGTGTAGGCCCTGTTCTTCGTCATGAAGTGATCGAGCGCCTTCTCCTCCAGGACCTCTGCCTTGATGGTCTTGTGATTGGATAGCATGTTGCTCATCTGGGAGTTGAGCGCCATCACATTCTGGTTCTGATTCTTGAAATCCGCCTCAGACCTTTTTGTGATCTCCCTTGCGATGTATAGCATCCCCGGGATCAGGGCCATGTAGAGCAGTCCCAGAAGAGGGGATGTGATCAGCATCATCACAAGGATGGAGAAGATCATTGTCACATGGATGATGAATCCCGTGTAATCGGATGCGATCAGTTTCGATACGGAAGGGATGAATGATGTGAAACGGGTCGCCACATCTCCGGATGATATCTCGTCGGTGAACGTGATAGAGACGCGCATCATCTTGCTGTTGAGCTCCTCCCTCATCCTTCTTGTCAAAGTGAGCGCGATCAAGCTCATCCTGCGCTTGGATTCGTTGATCGCCACGTACCACATCACGACCATCAGCAGGATGACAGTAAGGATATCGAACAAGAAATCCAGGTCTATGGACCTTTTGGTCTCAATGCTCTCCACCATCCAATCCAGTATGAAACCGCAGATGTAAGGGATGGTGTACAGCATGGCCGTTGCCACGAGGGCGAGGATGGCGCAGTAGCGCATCTCCCTGACCTTGCTCTTATCGAGGGATTCCAGGGCCTTCAGAGACTCTATGGCAGAACTCATCATGCCCATGTGCCGTACCTCCCCTGTCCCGTCTTGTAGATCTCGTTGTAAAGCTCCGACGACTCCAGGAGTTCGGAGTGCTTGCCCTGTCCCACCACCTTGCCGCGGGACATCAGTATGATCTCGTCGGAGAACTCGCATGTGGAGGTATCGTGCATACGGAAGATCACAGTCTTGCCTTCACAGACCTCCGATATGGCATCGAGGACCTTCTGCTTTGTCACATTGTCCAATGAGAACAGACAGTCGTCGAAGACGTAGAGCTCCGCATCCTTGATGAGGCAGCGCGCTATTATCACCATCAGCCTCTGTCCTCCCGACATGGAGGCTTCCGCATGGTTTATCAGAGTATCCAGGCCCTCAGGCTGACTGTTGATGAACTCGGTAAGACCTACACAGTCGCACATCGCGATCAATTCATCGTCCGAGCACCTTCCGTGCGGATCAAGGTTGAAACGGAGCGTGCCGTTCAGTATGTGTGTGGAATTGCCTGCGTACGCCACGACGGGACGGATGTTGCGGGGATCCGTCTTCGATATATCCATACCGTTGACGACGAATCTTCCCGAATCAGGTTTCTCGAAACCGAGGATCATGTTCATCAGGTAACTCGAACCCTCTCCGTTGGGCCCCAATACGGTGACGATCCTTCCCCTGAGGATCTTCAGGTCGAAATTGTCGAATATCGGACTCCCGAAACGGTCCTTGAGCACGACATTCTCCGCCAGGATGCAGTTCGCGGTGTTCTCGACCTCGTACGTGTAATCATGGTTCCTGTCCTCCTCCCTCGACTTCATCACCATGTCGTTGATGTGCTGGAAGCATACATGTGCCCTGGGGGCTCCGATACTGATGTATGATACCAGAGCAAGGGTGGATACGATGGTGGTCGCGAACTGCATGAATATGATGATCTCAGATGCGTTGAGGGATGTACCCTCCTCCAATGCGGAGGCCACGAAGATGAACACGATGAATATCCACATGCAGGCGGTCGCCATGTTGGGGATGTAGTAACTGTTCAGAGCGATCTCCCTGTTGACCTTCCCGTACCTGCCGCTGCGCTCGTAGAACTTGTTGACCTCATAGTCGTATCCGTTGTATGCACGTATGGTACGCGCACCGAGCACCTTCTCCCTCAGGCTGGTGTTGATCTCCCCGAGGCAGCTGACCTGCTCCACATAGAGCGATCTGAGATGTGTCGTGAACAGAGTCGTCGTCACGGATATGATGATGATCGTGATGAGCATGATCACTCCAATTATGACGTTGGTGCTGAAGGTGTAGAACAGCAGAAGGAGCAAAAGCACAGGCATGGGGAGATATGTCCTCAGACCCTCGAAGACGTACTTCTGGACGCTGGCCACATCGTTGGTCAGACATACCATGGCATCGGTGGGGCTGGATCCGAGTTTTCCCAGATCGTCCACTCCGACGGTGGCATTCATGATCCTGACCCTGAGCTCCTCGGCCACGGATGTGGCCACGTGGGATGCCAGAATCGTGGTCACAATCAGGACGATGGCCACGATGAGTGTCGCGGTGACGAGAGCGCATGCCAGGAATATGAACTCGCTCATATCGTCGGCGTAGATGCCTTTGTTCATGATGGGCTTCAAAAGGGTGATGGACACGACCTGTGCGATCGCTCCCACTATCTGCAGGAGCACTATGGCCACGATGAGTTTCATATGAGGCCTGAGCAGGCTCTCGATGGTCCAATTATCGCCCTTCATCGGGGACGCCTATATCCTGCCCCTAAAAAAGCATACCCTTTTTTAGTGGATGGACTCTCGCTGGCCACATGGATTCGATGCGCCCGTATCCGGGGAATTACGCCATGGGATTGCTGTTCGTCATGTCGATGCACATGCTACTCAACGGCATCTCCGCACTTCTCTTCCCCGAGATCTTCGATACGGGATACATCGGAGGCAATGTCTTCCAGTACGTGTACATCGGGATAGGGGTCACGGAATTCGTCATGATGCTCCTGCTCATCATAAGGTCTGGTATAGCATACAGGATCACGCTGGCCGTCCTGATCGGGTTGATGCTGATGAACGTGTACTTCCTGTTCTACCAGGACATCGCCGTATTCGATCTGGAACTGCAGGCCATCCTAGCCATAGTGTCGCTGATCCTCCTGCTCTTCCCCAGTGTCAGGGCATACTACAAGAACTGGTCCTTGGGAGACATCCCCAAACTCGAGACCTGAATTAAGTTGTCACAGAGGTCCAATACGGCCCTGAGAGACGCAATTCATTTTTATCGGAGAGTGTGTTGCGACCAGTATGGAGCATTCGGACAGACTGTTGCTCAGGTCATCATCGTCGGAGGACACCACCCCCGAGATGGGAATTAGGATTGGACAAGCGCTCGCCGTCGATTATAAGACGGTGGTCGTCGGGATGGATCTCGTCAAGAGCAGCCCGATGATGAAGGCGGCCCTTATCTCAGGCCTCGTATCCGCCGGCGCCAACGTCATCGACCTCGACATAGTATCCGAACCCGTGGCGGCATATGCTGCCAGGATGGGCGACTGCTGCGTCTATGTCACTGAATTCAGGCAGTATGACCTCGTCAGCGGTTTCCTCCTCATAAACAGGGACGGCAGTTTCTTCGGAAAGGACCAGATCAGACGTCTGGAACTCTTGGATCAGCAGGGTGTCGAACTTCCTGATTACAAATCCATAGGGAACATCAAGCCCTACTACAACGCCACCAGGCATTACAACGACAACCTTTACAACATGTCCAAGGACATCCCCGGCGGTTCCATGGTCCTCAACTGCAACTGCGGTACTGCGACCGATTCGGCACCCCAGGTCCTGAACGCCATAGGCACCGATATCATATCCATCAACGCCCAGAAGGACAGGAACTTCATCACCAGTTCGCTCTCGGTCAAAGAGGCGGACATCAGGCATATGAAGGCTCTGGTAGAAGCGAACCCCGGTTCCGTCGGTATATCCATGAACCGCATCGGTACCCTCATGAGGGTGTTCGACGAGAACGGAGACCCCCTCACCGACGAGCAGGTACTGGCACTTCTGATATTGTACACCAAACCGGAGAAGATCGCCGTGACCATGGACGTGTCATGGCTCATCAGCGACATCTTCAAGGGCAAGGTCAACATCCCAATCAACACTCCGCATCCCATGCCCGATGCGGAGAAGATGAAGCTCATCGTTACGGCGCCTTCCTCGTGGGGCATCCACAAGGCCCAGGTGGACAACGGGGCCGAGCTCGGATTCTACGACGGCGGATTCGTCTTCAAGGGAGGGAGCTACTCTCCGGACGCGATCCACGCTGCTGTCGTACTCTCTCAATTCTCATCGACGAACAACATCAGGGACGTCCTCGACCAGTTCCCGGAGTATTTCACGGAGAACAGGACGTACAAGCTCTCCTGCAGTCAGACCGATTTCTCCCGTATGATGGATCAGAACGTCACCGAGGTCAGCCCTGCGGTCGAATACGACAAGGGATGCTGGAGGGTCGACATGCCGGAAGGCGGTTTCTTCTTGAAACTGGATCCCGAACAGGAGGATTCGGTCAGCGTCACTGCGGAATCCACCGACAAGCTGTACCTGGTCGGACTCCTGGAGATCATCGACACCCTGATGGACAAATGCGTATCGGGTCAGTAAAAGACCTCGATATCCATCGGTTCCCCGTGCGAATCGTATGCCTTCCAACTGTTACGGTCGTAGGGCTGGCACGTTATGAAATGTACTCCGCCCATGTTGCTGAAGAAATCCTTGTCAGCATCGGACGGCTGGTTGGAGAATCCGGGATGCGAATGGGCCGATCCGGCTATCGAGTAATCTATCGGCTCCATCCATTGGTTGATGAAACTGTGCTCGTCACCGAACACGGTACCTGGGAGCATGACCATCTCGGAAATGATCCCGTCGATCTCCCTGTGGACGCACAGGAACTCGTCTGGATATGTGGATTTGGCGGATTCGTTGAATCCGTCGATGAAATGGATGCTGACCCCTTTGATCCTGTTCATAGCGCATTCACCAGTTTCTCGCGGACGCGGGAGAAGAAGTCCATGTCGAACCTTATGAACCTGGCCTTGTTCTTCGATAGGACGAAATCCACCTTGGAACGTCCCTTCATCGGAATCTCCTCCTGACCGTCCAGGACTATGACACAATCCTTGTCCAATACGGATTCTACTGTTATCTTGCAGTTAGCAGGCACGACGAATGCCCTCGATGTCGACTTGTATGCTGCCATCGGAACGACCATGAGCGCATCCACATGCGGATCCATGTACGGTGCTCCGAGACTCATCGCGTAGCAGGTTGAACCGGTAGGCGTGGAGATTATGACCCCGTCCGAACGCATCTCGCATGCAAGTTCGTCGTCTACATAGATTCTGTAGTGACGGATCTTGGCCACTGAGGATGTGTGTATGAGCGCCTCGTTGACGGAATCCTTCAGATATTCTCCGTTGTACCATGATGCCAGTTTGAAACGGGATTCTATGGTGTAATCTCCTCTGAGCAACCTGTCGATACCGTCCTTGATGTGGTCGCGGTCGATCTCCGCAAGGAATCCGACGCTTCCTCCGTTGATACCGATGACCATTGCATCGGTCTTCTGAAGTGCCCTCAGCAGTGTTCCGTCCCCTCCGACCACTATGACTATGTCTACATCCATGTCCATCAAGGGCTGTCCGGGTATCCCCATGATGTCCGCGATCTCCTGGTCCACGATGTATTCGTGTCCCTTCAGGGCATCGATGACCTGCTGTGTGTAGCCGACAGCGTTGCTTATGGACGTGTTGGTGTAGATGCCGTACCTGTGATCGTTGACGGGATCCTTGCCCCTGATGAGAAAGTCGAAGACCTCCTTCTTGCCGACGGCCATGGTGTTGCTCCTGTGCTCGAGGTCGAACGGCATGTCGAGGATGTTCCCCTCCAGGTCGAACACCTCTCCGCCTGCCTCTCTTAGAATGAGCACGGCTGCGGCGATGTCCACGATCCTCTCGCAGTGGACGTAGTTCTCGGAATACATGCAGAACGCATCCGCCTCGCCCTCCGCGACCAATACCAATTCTAAGGATGAGCATCCGAGCCAGCGGCTGGATGATACCTTCTTGGACATCGCGAATGCATCGGGATGAGCGTACTTTCCGATGTAGTTCAGTAGGAAGAGGCTCTTGAAATCCGGTTCGCGGACGTGGATAGGCCTACCGTTCTTGAAGGCACCCTTCCCCTTCTCCGCATAATACGAATCCCCGGTCACGAGGTTGCGCAGATATCCGAGTCTCATACCGTTGAGGGAATCCTTTCCCACTCCCAGCGACACCGTGTAGTAAGGGATGCCTGCGATGGCATTGTTGGAACCGTCTATTGGATCCAGCACGAGGGTCTCCTCCCCGCCCCTGTCCACGAAACCTATCTCCTCGCTCAGCACGTTGAGCGGGATGTTGTTCCTCTCCAGATACATCAGAACGGCATTCTCGGCGATCTTGTCGATCATTGCCGTGGGGGTGCCGTCCGCACCGATGGATATCTCGTCGCCTTTGGAATCAGAATCCGGGATCTTCCGGATCTCCTCCTGAACGGCGTCCGCTATCGCGGAGAGGGT
>CALAVG010000189.1 GCA_937892275.1 uncultured Methanomicrobiales archaeon
TTGTTCAGGAGATTGGCTTGTTCGTTATAAGCGTTTCTATAGAGTAAAGGGCCGATGGGAAGTGTGATGTGGAAGACGACGGTCCGTTTCCTGACCATTGTCATGTTGACCCGCAACATTCGGCAGTTATAATCCCCTGACAGCTAAAGGCCTCCATAACCGAAGATTTCAGCGGATCCGGAGAAACCGGAAGGAAGCAATACAAACAATTGGATGCCGATTTCAAGAGGATCGTGCACAACACGGACATCCTTTCCAACGTGATAGGGGCGCTCGTATCCGAACTCAGAGGGAAGGACATCGAATTCATCAAAGAATGCGTATCGCCCGAAGGCCTTACCAGAAGATCGGGATTGGAGACGGAGATGCACAACGACAGTGGCGAATATGTGGTTATGGACAACCTGTTCAGTATCGCGATCCCCGGGGAGAAGGAGATAGGAATAATGCTGAACATCGAGGCACAAGGCAATCCGGAACCGGGATATCCGATCCTGAACAGAGCGTTGTTCTATGCGTCCGGGATAGTGTTCAATCAGAAGAGTGCGGCCTTCAGGGAAAGCCATTATGAGAAACTGAGGAAGACATACTCCATATGGTTCATCCTGCAGCCCAGACCTGACGATGAGAACACCATCTTCAGATATCCGTTGGTGAAAGTCCCTGGCCTCAAGAAGAAGAGGTCCTACTCCGAGGAATCCGATCTGCTTGAGATAATCATAGTGAATCTAGGCGGTCCGGTGAACTCGTCGAACAGGACATTCCGCCTGTTGAACGACATTTTCCTCTCCAAAATGAATGGGGGCAGGTACAGGAACCACCTTAAGAAGAGCTATAATATCCAATTAGACGATAACACGTTAGAGAGTTTGGAGAGGATGATGATGAGCCTGGGCGAAGAGATCGTAAGTTACCAGAGGCAACTCGGATATAACGATGCACATGCCGAGTTCGTTGAAAACACAGCAACAACAATAGTCAAAATTATGACTAAATATGGTGCATCTCTCCCGGATGCGTTGGAAATTTGCAACTTATCTGATGACGATAAAGAAACTGTAATGAAAATCGTCAACAAGAATCTCGATCGGATGTGAATGCTCTTCAACCGAGCAAAGATAGGATTTTTACAAAGGAATAAGCCCCGGCGGACCGGGGCAATTAGTTTCACTCGGAAGCTTCCTCTGCGGGAGCCTCAGCGGCCTCCTCTGCAGGTGCTTCCTCGGCGGGCTCCTCTGCGGGGGCTGCCTCGGGGGCTTCGTTGGAGACCATCTCTTCGGGAGCGAAGACTGCCTCAGGCTCTCCCTCACCGAACTCGAGGACCTCGGACTTCCTGACCTCGATTCTCTTGATGGGGATGACGACGTGACATGCCTTGGCCAGATCCCTGGAGAGGTTTCCGGAGATGATCGCCTTGACGATCTCGGAGAGAGTCATCTCCTTACCCATGTTGGTCAGGGTCTCGGTGATAATAGCCCTCATTCCCTCTTCCTGAGAGGACTGGATACGCCTGTCCGCGATGGACATGGTCTTGATCCTGTACTTGAATCCGTCCTTGGTGTAGAAGTCCACGACGTGGTCTGTCTTTGTCTTTCTGCGGCGGGTGAGCCTCCTTACGTAATCGCTTGTGAGGTCGTGTCCGACGAAGACGGTCTTTGCATCCATTCCCTCGGTTGCGTTGACCTTGAACTTTAGTTTGATGTGCATCTTGGAGAAGTCTCCGGTCAGGTCCTGGACTGTGACCTCGACGGTACGTCCGATCACGAACTCGGGGTCTGCCGAGGGTGTGTCTCCGATCTCTGCCTCGTTGAACATCTTGGGGGCGTGGATCTTGTACCACTCCTTTGCCTTCCACTTGTCCTTCACCTTACGTGCTGCTTGCTGTCTTGCCATTTTAGACACCTTTTACTGAGCGTGCGATTATATCGCTGTATTAAAAGATATGTTGAAGTGCGTACCGCATATATTTAACATTAACTCAAAATATCTTAGATTATATTATATCTGCCGGAGTTTTCGGCTCAAGTGGGACCGTATCTGTCCGACAGTATCATATCCCAGTACAAACGGACCGTACATAAAACGGCGACGCCGGTCGCAATAACGAAACACCCGAACTGAGCTTGTTCCTATGTAAATTAACGTAGTCTAAATAGAAAACAGAGGATACCTGATCATGATGGTCTTCGTTCTGGGAGTTGTCGCACTTCTGCTCGGTTATATCATATACAGCAGGTTGCTCCAGCACACCCTCCTGCCTCTCAGGAAACCACACCTGCATTCTCACACAGCGACGGCGTGGATTATGTTCCGATGTCTACATGGAAGAACCACATGATCGGATCGCTTAACATAGCAGGAACCGGACCCATATTCGGAGCCTTGATGAGTGTCAAATGGGACCCTGTAGCATTCGTTTTGGATCATAAAGGTTCAATCCTAGGCGGATCTGTCCATGATTATATGTCAGGGATGATGTCCATTCGTAACGGAGGGGTGTCCCTGACGAAGAACGTCCAGAACTACCTAGGGGACAGATTCAGGTATTTCGCGCTCATTCTGGTCATCGTCGTTCTAATCATCGCATCGGCCATGATGGCGAGGAGCGCCTGCGACCTTCTCGTATACATCACGGACGCCCCCATGGGATTCTGGCTGGCCATTATTTCGTTATACTTCGTCGCATCTGCCCTGCTGCCCATCGACAAAATTATAGGAAAGATCTGTCCGGTATTCGGCATCCTTCTCGTCCTAATGGCCGTGATGATAATAGGTGGCCTGGTGGCGTGAGGATTCGACCTTCCAGAGATGACCTTTGACAATCTGCACCCTCAGGGAGCTCATATGTTCCCCGACATGTGCATCACGATCGCGTGCGGAGCAGTTTCCGGATTCCATGCTACACAATCCACGATGGTGGCAAGGACACTGAAGGACGAGAAGGACGGCCGCCTTGTATTCTACGGAGCGATGATTGTAGAAGCATTCATAGCACTCATCTGGGTCACAGCAGGACTTGCATTCTACCCGGATACGTCGTCGCTGTCCGATGCTTTGACCGAATGGGGAGCATCAGGGATCGTATACGATATATCGACATCCCTCTTAGGACCGCTGGGCGGTATTCTTGCGGTACTTGGTGTCGTGGTGTGCCCGATAACGACGGGAGATACTGCCATCAGAGCGATCAGGATGATGATCCAGGACGACAGAGGATATGATAACAAGAACATGAACCTTGCAGTCTCTATAACTCTGGTCGCTACCTTCATCATGATCGTACTCTGCCTCCTGGACTTCCAGTCCCTCTGGTATTACATGTCATGGCTGAACCAATCGCTGGCATGCCTTACGCTGTGGGTCTGCACCACATTCCTGCTGAGAGCCACAAAGAGGAGGACATACTCATTGGTCACAGCACTACCGGCTATGTTCATGACCCTGGTGATCTCTTCTTTCATACTCAATTGGAATCAGGGATTGAATCTGGACTATGACATATCCATAATGATCGGAGCAGCGTTGACGATATTGTTCGCCTTCTTCTATCTCATAGCCTACTTCTCATCGGAACCTGTCAAAGAGCATTATACCGGTTGCTGATCGTTCAAGGGTCACATTGGATGTATTATATGCAGAGTTAATGCTGTCAATGCTCATTTGTGCACATCTATGACACTAATTATAAAAGGCGCAAATAGTTTAATTAATCCTATGTCTCCGCCGAGAGAGAACATAGATATGATGCTCAATAGTCCCAAGAAGGCTATCATACGTATGTTCCTCATGGTCTCGGTGACATTCATTGTCATTAAAGTCAACGGATTCCTCGATATCTATTGGATAGCGAATCTCAGCACGGAGGCGATATCCGCCGTGTCCATAGTCACGCCGATATATTCTATAGTGGCCGCATTGGGACTCGGTGTCGGAACAGGGGCCTGCGTATGCATCGCATACCGTCTCGGCAAACATGATTATAGAGTGGCCAACGTAATGGCTTCCACAGCGATCTATCTTGGATTGGTGGTATCGATACCTGCGATCCTGTTCCTGCTCTTCGGTACAGAGCTGATGTTCTACAACGTCGACGAGGAAGGGGTCAGAGGATTGACCAGAGAATATGTCATCCCATTGGCATGCGGTGCCCCGATCCTGATCTTGACAGGTATCGTCACCAACTTCCTGAAGGCCGAAGGCGCGATGAGGGCAATGGTGGTATGCAGCCTTATCAGCATTCCTGTAAATGCGATATTGACACCCGTTTTCGTATATGTGTGCGAATGGGGGATAAAAGGGGCATCCACGGCCACTGTCCTGGGATCGCTGGTATCCATGATTCTGATGCTCTACCTGTTGCACAGTGACAAACATCACATCAAACTGAAACTCGTCAGGCCGACCTTCTCGAATGTAAAAGAGGTCCTGGGCGTAGGTCTTCCGAAGGCCCTCGAGGAATTCCTCGGAGGCCTGACAATCCTTGTGCAGAACATCATCCTGATATCCAAGCTCGGAGGTGATGCGGTCGCTATCCACGGACTGACATTCTCCCTGATGTATCTCTTCACCATACTCTCGGACTCGATGAGTGCAGCGACCCAGCCTGTCTGTTCAACGGCCGCAGGAGCGCACCGCATAGAATCCATGAGATCATCGATGATTTTCTCGACGCTCATACTCATCGGACTATCCCTCCTGGTGGTGCTGTTCCTAGAGCTCTTCACGCCGGAGGTCGTCCAGTTCATCAACGGCGGTGACGCGGGCGAACTGGAGGAGGAGATGATCCTTGCTGTAGGGATGTATGCTCTGATGCTTCCGTTCTATCTCCTCAGCAGATTGGCATCCACTCTGTTACAGGTCCTGAGAAAGGCCCATGTATGGGCACCGATCTTCCTTGTGCTCAGCAACATCCAGGTCGCACTGCTCTATTTCTTCGCCACAGATATCGAAAGCATGCTCATAATCGTGGCGATCTCCACAAGCCTGTTAGGCATCGTCGGATATGCTCTATGCCATCACTACGCGGTAACCTATGATCCGGATGCGGTGGAGAGGATGATTGACAACGGAGAAGGAGTACCGCGGCTAGAGAAACTTGGCGGGAATAAGACCGCTTGATAAGTGCAGCCGATCTGAATATGATAAAAGAGAAGGGAGGTCTCCCTCCCTAAATGATTTTGAACTCAGAGTTTCACAGGGGTGATGTGGGTGGAGAAAGCGAGCTGCTTCTCGTCCATTCCCATTGCGAGACCGAGGAGCTGTGACAGGTGGAGGACGGGGATGTTGAAATCCATGTCCTTCTGTACTCCGTCGAACTGGAGGTGGCAGAAGGGACAGACATCGATGATGAACTGTGCTCCGGAGGCCTGCATGTTCTCCAGGTTGGTCTCTGTGAACTTCTTTGCGACGTCACCGAATGCGGCCTTGAGTCCTCCTCCAGCACCGCAGCAGAGCATCTTCTGCTTCCTGGGCATGGACTTGGCTCCTGTTGCCTCGATGAGGTCGTCGAGGATGTGGGGGTTCTCGGGGTTGTCGACCTGCTTGATCGCGCTGGGCTTGAGGAAGTGGCATCCATAGAATGCTGCGACCTGGTAGTCCAGGGGCTTTGTGATCGAGTTCTTGATCTTCTCGACTCCGACCTCGTTGTAGAGGACCTCGGCGAAGTGGTGGACCTTTGTGGTTCCCTTGTACTCCATTCCGATCTCCTTCAGGATCTTGTTGACCTCTGCGAGGAGTTCAGGGTCCTCTGCGAGCTCGTAAGCTGCGTCGAAGAGCGATCCGTAGCATCCGTTACAGATGGTGACGATGGGGAGACCCTGCTGCTCTGCGAGAGCGAGGTTCCTTGCTGCGGCTGCGAGCCAGGTCTTCTTGTTGAATGCCCTGATGACTCCGGGTGCGGGGCAACAGCTTGCGTCCTGCAGGTCCACGAGCTCGATACCGAGTGCGGCGCAGACCTCTCTTGTTGACTTCTCGATTCCGGGGTATCTGAGGGGGGCGATACATCCGAGGAAGAATGCGTATTTTGCCATCTTAATCACTCCTTTACAATGCTGTCGAATCCGGTCGCTGTGAGGATCTTCTTCAGATCGTCCATTGCCTTCTCGTTGGCGAGGACTGTGGGGGGTACCGGTGCGAGGCCGAGGTCTCCCCTCAGCTCTGTGATGGCATCCTGGACCTTGACTGTATGTCCGATGGAGGCAAAGTTGGTAGCGGTTCCCTTGTGCTGCTTCCTGATGTGGCCTTCTGCAACGGCCATGTTCCTCAGGTCGATGATGATGTCGACGATGGGGACCTCACGGGGGCACCTCTCAACACATGTGTAACAGGTGCTGCACTCCCAGAGCTCGTCGGAGCCGAGAATCTCTTCCTTAAGTCCAAGCTGAGCCATTCTGATGATCTTCCTGGTCCTGTAGGAGGTCCTCCTTCCGGAAGGGCATCCTGCTGTACAGGTTCCACACTGGAAGCACATCTTGGCTGCGTCTGCGATCTCCTTCGAGATCTCTGCTTTTGGTGTAACCATAGTAATCGTGACTATCCATGCGCCCATTCTATATAATGAAGAACGGTCGGGAACAGGAGGTATTACCGAATTGGATAATACCTTTAAGAGATGTTTCTGGCCTTGACCGCACGGACTATCTTCAAAATGCGCGGATCGTCCACCTTGTAGATGGCCGTGACCGCATGCCTCAGGTTCTTCGGATCCACCTCGCTCTTGAGCCTGAGGTTCCTCCTGGTGAGCATGAACTCGTCGATGAAGAAGCTCTTGTTAGAACCCAACAGTTCGGGCAGGGAGAACGTATCCGCATCCACGGAGTACTTCCTTCCGAGCGATTCGAGGTACATGAACGCGACCCTCTGCGCCCCGTACCTGTAACGGATGAACGAGGGTCCCCTGTCGACGAACACCATACCCATGTACCCGATCTCGTCCATGATGTACTCCTCCGCATCGAACAGATAGAGGGGATCGTCTATGATGGCAAGGTCCGCCCTGTTCTCCCTCATCATGCGGATGTTGTACTCGTCGTCGGATACGATCATGTGGGCATCCGGGATCTTCTGGGCCGAGACAACGGACATCATGATGTCCTCGGTCACGGGGCTGCAGCAGATGGTGAACCCCCTGTCCGTCTCGCAACGGTGACCCATCGAACGGGCGATGTCCACTATCTCCCTTCCGGCAGGTGTCAAAACCGAACCCGCGGGAGTGGTCGTCAGGATCGGTTCGCCTGCGGCCTCCTCGATCACGGATATGTACTTGTGCAACACTGGAACGGATATCCCCAGCTTCCTCGCGGCAGCTGTCTGGCTATGTGTCTCCTGGACCGCCATGAGCGCCTCCAGCTGACGGACCGTGACGGTCTTGCCGTTGATGACCTGCGAACTCTGGACCGATATCTGCATGATGACGGGAGTGTTACCTATAAAGATAATACTACCGCCTGGGAATCATAATAAACCCTATGTCCGATGACGGAACGATTGAAATGGGTCTGACAGACAGGGATTCCAGTATAGCGGTCGTAGGTCTAGGAAGTCCGATAATGTGCGACGATGCCGTCGGTCTGAGGGTCTCCCAGGCCATAGAGGACATGCACCTCGGGGATGTGGACTGCCATCAGGAGGCCGTGGGCGGATTGGACATCCTCCCTGTCATACACGGATACAAAATGGCGATAATCGTCGACGCCATCATGACCGGCGAATACGGGCCAGGAACGGTACTCATCTTTTCTGAAGAGGACTTCGACAGCAAGATCAACGAGGCGGCTTCGCACGATGTCAATCTCCCGACCGCGATAAGGATCGGAAGACAGATGGATCCGGGACTCATGCCCCAGGTCATCAAGTACATAGCAATCGAGGTCCAGGACATCAAGACGATGACCGAGACCATGACTCCTGAAGTGGAAGAGGCCGTGCCCAGTGCATGCAGGGCGGTACTCCACCTGATGGACGAGTTCAGAAAGCAAGCTTCGTCGAGTCGTAGTTCTTGAACTTGCGGCTGTTCTTACCGAGCACCACGGTGTTCATGCGGTCGGAGACCAAAATGTCCTCCGCGACCCTCATGACGTCATCCTCGGTGACTGCGTCGATCCTATCGAGCCTCTGTTCCAGAGTCTCCGTGCTTCCGTTGAGCATGTGATTGACACCCAACCTGTAGAGCCTGTTGTCCGTGGACTCCATTGCCCTGACGTTCGCACCCTTGACGAGCCTCTTGGCCCTATCGAGCTCACCCTTCTCCAAACCTTCGGAAAGGAACTTACCGATGACCTTCGAGGTGGTCTCCATCGCCTCGACGACGTTCTCCTTGGTGCACGACATATAGGTCGCCAATGAACTGGCATCGCTGTTCTGCGACACGCTTGTGAATATCGAATAGACGAGGGCCTTCTTCTCCCTGACATCCTGAAACAGTCTGGAACTCGTACCTGATCCGAGGACTGCCGAGAGCATCGATACCGCTGCACGGTCGGGATGGGACGATCCGTATGCCTGGAATCCCATGGCCACCTGATAGTGGTCGGAATCGTTCGCGACGAACTCGTACTTCCCTTTGGGCATCGGAGGCTCTGTCCTCACGTTCCTCTTGCCTCCGGACATACCGTCGAGGGTCTTCTCGGCCCATGCGACGGTCTCCTCCATATCCGCACCCACCGCATAGACGGAAAGGTTGGGGATGCGGTACTTCTCATTGTAATATGCTCTGAGGTCCTCGAACGTCATCTTCTCGACGAGTTTCTCGTCCCCTCCTTCGTCCTGCTCCAGCTCATGTCCCTTCCAGAGGACCATGCTGAACAGGTCGTGGATGTACCTGTCGGGCTCACTCTTGATCATGCTGAGCTCCTGGAGGACGATCTTCTTCTCGAGTTCGGTGGACTTCTCGTTGATCAGCGGGTTGGCAACGATATCCCCGACGATGCGTCTGGCGACATCCGCCGTCTCCTTGATCGTGATCCCGTAGAACGCGGTCATCTCCCTTCCGGTGAAGGCGTTGAGCTCTCCTCCTGCGCCCTCGATCTCCTTGGCCATCTGATAGGAGTCCATCGTCTTGGTCTCCCTGAACACAGTGTGCTCCAGAAGGTGGGATAATCCGTATATCCCCTCGGTCTCGTCCCTGGAACCGGTCGCCACACCGATCATGTATGCGACACTTTGGGTATCCGGAATGTTCTCCACGACCACAGGTATTCCCCCGGCCGTCTTCGAGACGTCTATGGTATGACCGCTCATGAATGTACTTAAACAGAACTTCTTAAAAACATTAACGGTATATTGGTCCGTATGGACATCGAAACCATCCAGTACGAGGACTTGGAACTCAAGGACCCTGTGGCCGTCATCGGATTCCCGAGCATAGGTCTCACGAGCTCCATCATGGCCAACATGTACGTGAAGAGCCTGAAAATGGTCCCTCTCGCAGGGATGGCTTCGGCCAACATGCCCCCTTATTGCATCGTCTCCGACTACGGCATAATGCCGCCGATCAGGTACTTCGGATACAAGAACAAGAGGAAGAACGGCCGCGACGTTATCTTGTGCATGACAGAATACGCACCGAAACCCGAGGATTGCTATCCCCTGGCCTGCAAGATTCTTCAGTATCTGAGGTCGAAGGGTGTGAACACCATCATCTGCATGGAGGGAAGCCCTAAGTACGACGGGGCCAAGGTGCTCGCCATAGCCGAAGGAGAGAACAAGAAGAAACTCCTGAAGAAGAGCGGACTGGAGCCTCTGGCGGAAGGTATGATCAGGGGATTCACCGGGATTCTGATGTACGAGGCACCGTCGAAGGGCATGGACATTCTCACGATCATGGTACCTGCCACCTCCGGAGTCCCCGACCCAGGATCGTCCACCGCGTTCATCGAGCCGATAGCGAAGATCATCCCCGGATTCAGGACCAAGCCCAACGAGCTCCTCAAGGAAGCGGCGATTATCCAGCAGCAGATGGAGATGGCCACAAAGAACATTGATGACACCTCCCAGTACATTGGATGAGTCGGTCCGCAGTTATCTGAAGATAACCAATAGTCTTAGATACTAAGGCTACTTCGAGGTCATCATGGAGCTAGTACCCAGCAAATTCTTCATCACCCACAGCTCGGCTGTGAGCAGGACATCGGACCTGAACGCCTTCGACAAGGCTCTGATCAAGGCGGGTATCGGCGAGCAGAACCTCGTCTCGGTATCGTCGGTCATCCCTATAGGCGCAGAGGAGATCGAGCCCTGCGAGATGTCAATGGGTGCCGTCACTCACTGCGTACTGGCCCAGATGAGAGGAACAGAGGGCGAGACCATCGCCGCCGGGATCGCTTATGCCTACAGGAAGGACGGGAAGGGAGGATATGTCGCGGAAGGCCATATCCACGGTTCCGCCGAATCCCTGAAGGAGATCCTCTCCTGGAAGATGGACGAGATGGCGAAGATAAGGGACCTTGAATTCGAGGATATCCAATACGCCATATCCGAACTGAAGATCCCCATGGACAACTACGGATGCTGCATCGCGGCGCTCGTGTTCACCGAATACAGGTGATTCTTTGCGGAAGAGATTCGGGCTTTTCATCTGCAGCACATGCGGGAGGGCCCGTGTCGTCGACAAGGAGACGAAAAGCTCGTCCTGTCCTTACTGCGGCAACACGGAGAAGACCGACAAGATGGTCTTCATCTACGAGTGCAATGACCAGGATACGGCCAGGGAGGCGTTGGGACAAGCGGCCGGTTTCGAAGGCGTGGATCCCAAGGCCGAGAGGGCTAAGAAGAGAAAGATCGAGAATGCCGACCCCTACTCCACGATGATCTACAAGTACGAGCACACCTCGGACCTCGACGAGAAGATGATCATCCTCGCCAAGGGTCTCACCAAGGTCAAAGGCACGTTCACTCTGGAGGATGTCCAGGAGATCGTCGGCGAAAGGAATGCCGAAAAGTACGTCGCCGCTATGATGGACCGCTGTTACATCGCAGAGGTCAGACCCGGACGGTACAAGTCCTCGTGATTCACTTCGACTCAGGGATGTCATCGCGCTTGACACCGTTCATCTTCAGGACCTCCCTGATGATGGCGGGAAGCTTCTGGAACAGGCACTTGCGGAAGTAATACGCTCCCAGTACGACCATGGCGATCAGCACCACGAACATCATGAACAGGTTGTCCGTGAAGAACACCACTGCCATGAGCATGTTGAATGCCGCCAGAGGTATAGCTCCCTGGAGCACGTACTGCATGGGAAGATGCCTGGCGGTGCCTTCTCCCACATTCGTACCGCATGCACCGAGCATGAGGTTCAGGGCTACCGACAGACAGATTACCTCTATGAACACCGGCACCGGATCGACCAGCGGGGTGTCGGGATTCTGTGCGGCCATACATAGGATGTATGCGAATCCGGATGCCATACCGGCTGCCATTCCCAGACCGAGACCGTATCCGTAGAATATCGAATCGGACTTTCCGCGGAACCTCTTCAGGTTCATCACTACGACCATGGCCATCATCTCGATGAGCGCGACCACGATCATCAGGATTATCGAGACAGGGGTCCCCAGGACTCCCAGTACCCTCATTCCGAAGAACAGGAAGACTCCTTCGAATATCCCTACTGTCATCATTATGAAGAACGTGGAATCCTTGAAGAATGGGTTCTCTACCCTGGGATACGTGTAGTTCTTCATCACGACATCCATGAGCAGGAACATGGGTGCGAATCCCACCAGGAGGGCTATTCCGAATGTCCAATCCATGGTCCCGACTAACAAGGTTCGGTATTTAATGCTTTATAATGCGGGCTCAGGACCTGCAGGTGTTATCCACGTCGCCAGCGGACTCCATCAGCTTGTCGTAGTAGTGGACGACCATGCAGGACTTCTCGCATCTGCCGCACGAGTTGCATCTGTTCGGGTCCACCCTCATGCCGCCCTTGATGGTTATCGCGTGACGGGGGCATCCCTTCTCACAGATACTGCATTCCGTGCAGAGCTCCGATCTGATGAGCGCCTTGACTGCCCTCTCGAAGACATTCTTGGAGTTCTTTGCATCCGGTGCAGTGACCGATACCTGACCTCCGCCGAACAGCTTTGCCCTTCCGTTGGGCATCTTAAGGAGTGCGATCTCGAATTCCGAGGAATACTTCACATCGCCGACCGTCCTCAAAGCATCCTCCACATAGGAGAAGTCCCTGCTGTGGGGCACGTTCACGATGGCCTCCATGGAATATCCGCCTGCGGTACACGGGGAAGCCCCTTTGAGCATCTTCATGCTGGGTCCGGAAACCTTGGAGGGCTTCAGCGATATCTGCATCTCCTCCGAGAGCTGGATCATCTTGGGCGGGAGAACCTTCCATCTCCAGAACCCCATGTCAGCATATTCTTTGGGGAGTCCTCTCTGTTCTGCATATCCGTGAAGGTAATCTTCCCACCTGCCGTACAGGTTGGGATGGATCCTTCCAGTGTTCCTCCACTCGCTAGAGAGGCATGACGGACACAGATAGCACCCTATCCTCTCGAAGTCCCTGTCGTAAAGTGGATTGTACTCGAGACCGAAGGTCAGGATGTAACACCAGACCTCCGCTGCGCACCATGAACGTATCGGATTGAGATTGACCTGGTTGGGAACGAACGGATTCTTCGTGACGAATCCGATTGTGGAACGTGCGTAGGATTCCAGCCAGCGGTTCCCTTCGACGGTTATCGTACCGTCAGGGAAATCATCGGATATCATGTCTGTCGTGGGACCTAGTTTGCAGACCTTGCAGCACCATCTGAAATCCTTAGCTGGAGGTCCGAAGGTGTCCACGTTATCCCAGAAACCATCCTTGCCCTCTGCGATGTGCAGCTTGTTACCATGCTCCAGAGCGAAGGCCTTGACATAGTTCACCGTCTCGGGGAACTCAAGCCCGGTATCGATGTACATGAGATCGATGGTCTCCGATGCCTGCGATGCAAGACCGTATGCCACCAATGAATCCTTACCGCCCGAGAATGATACTGTAATTGGAAGACCGCTCTTGTTCTTCTCCTCCAGGAATCTCTTGATCTCCTTGACCGCATGCCTGGAGATCCTCCTGATGTGATCCTTGTTCACCTCAACGAAAGTCTTCAGATCCGCTTTGGGCGATACCGGGATCTCCGAAGGTGCGTTGAGGTCGCGAATCTTCGCGGCCTTCTCCGCAGTCCTCATCATTCCGCTGTCGACAAGGGCTATTCCGGGTCCGACCTTCTGGCCCTTCTTCAGGATCAGGGTTTCACCGGCCTTGAACTCTCCGATCACATCCACGATGTTCTCTCCCGGGACCGACTTGCCCTTGAGATGTCCGGACATCCCTCCGAATATGACAGTGTTCTTCTTTGCGGCCTGCGCGAAGAGGTCGGCTCCGGGCTGCCTTATCTCCAACACTATACGGTCAGATCTCATGTCGAACCTCAGTATCCCCAGCACCATACCGTTGGCGATGATCTCATCCGTACGGTCCTCTCCCGGCACCTTGTTGAAGAACAGTGCCTTGCCTTCCAGCGGCTCCACCGTACCGAATGCATCCCTGAAAAGCGATAGGACCAACGATATACTGTCGCCCATGCAGGGTCTAATGTCCCCGGGACTGTTAATCTGGAAAATGCGTCCCTCTGAACCGCACCTGGAGCAGGATTCGCCTAGGATAAGCGTACCGCAGCGGTCGCACCACCTGCGTTCCTCCTTCCCGTGAGCGATGTTCTTCTGGGCCATCGTATTCGTATAACGGGCCGTCGTAAATATTGGTTGCTGAGGAACCTCACTCGTTCTGTTCCTGGGCGATGATGGCATCGAGATCGGATATCCTGAACCCGCAAATCGTGATATCGCCATGCTCGACCAGCTGCGCCAAATCGTCCACGGCCTTCCTGACCTCGAACGAGGGGAGATTGAACGTGACGGAGGCTGTCCTGATGAGTCCCTCGAGGACCTGGCGGTAATCCGCTTTGGAACCATGCGCATATGCGCCGCACAGGTTCCCTACTGCACCGATAACGGTGATCAATGAAAGTCTGAATGCCTCCTCGTCCAGATATTTATGGAACAATTCCTCCCACACGCTCTTCAGCCAGTTCCTGTACATGTCCACGAACTGCTCTATGGCATCCCAGGACTGATGTGCCTGGTAGACGAGCCCCGCGATGTTCTCCGACCTCGAAGCGATGTACAGCTCTGCGGCCATGGGGAGGGCCATGGACTTGATCGGGTCCTTCTCGTTGTTCATCAGCTTCTCCGATTCGTTCAGGAAGGAGACCAACGCATCGGACACGATGCTGAATAGGATCTCATCCTTGTTCTTGAAACGGTTGTAGAGGCTCCCGTTGAGGATACCTGTCTCCCTGACGATGTCCCTCGTGGTCGTATTCTCGTAACCCTTGGTGTAGAATAGCTTCAGCGCTGCGGCCATGATCTTCCTACGAGCTTCCTCGCGCTTGATCTGCGAAGGTGTAGGGGAATCCCTCCGATAGGACATATTCCCTTAACCAATCATTCGGTATTTAATTCTGATTCTGCTCAAAATTATTTGAGCGTGCTTCGTATATTCTCAAATATTGTTTCTATTATTATCAAGATTCTTCGGTAAATCTTTGAGCATAATCAAAACTTCTTTATATGTCACTTCTCTCCCGGAATCTAAGGTAGATAGAATGTTCACAGGATTAGCGAACACTGTGCAGAAGCACTCCAAGGCCATCATAGTGGCCTGGCTTCTCGTACTCGTTGCGTCCATATTCTTCGCACCCCAGAGCGGTGATGTCCTGATCTATGACATGACCGAGATGTCGGGCTCCAGCATGGAGTCCACAGAAGGCGCTGCGATAATGGACGAGTACTTCACCAACTCACTCGACCTTTCAGACATAATCGTCGTGAGCTATGATAACGAAGAGCAGCTTGCAAAAGCGCCCTTGATCTATACAGAATTCTCAAAACTCGTCACAGAAAAATACGGCGATAAGGTCTCCGTATCGAATTATGGAAATTATACCAAGACAGGCGATGGCAAGGGAATTTACCTTCTGGCTATCGCCAACAACGATGATGACTACGACATCACCCATGAGACCGGGAACCTCAGGTCCCTGATCAGTGAAGCAAAGACAAATGTCGAAGCGACCAACCAGACCTACCTCACCGGAGGTGCCGCTATCAGCTACGATACAGAGGCATCATCCCTCGAGGACGTCTCGAAGGTCGACCCCCTGAGCATCGCACTCATCTTCGTACTGCTCGGACTGTTCTTCTACGCTCTCGTCACGGCCCTGGTGCCCCCGGCGGTCGTCGGTATGGCCTATGCGATCGTGATGATGCTGATGTTCTTCATCGGAAGCGTTCTAGACATCTTCTATATCACCCAGATCCTGATCCTCGTCGCCATGCTCGGTGCAGGATGCGATTACGCCATCTTCATAATCACCAGGTACAGGGACGAGCGCAAGAAGGGCAGCTCCCATGAGGAGGCCCTCCACGAGGCGGTCGTCTGGGGAGGAGAGGCCGTGTTCACATCCGGAATCTCCGTCATCATCGGATTCGCCGCCCTTGCACTGTGCGACTTCTCCATGGTCCAGACCATGGGTCTGATCCTCGCACTGGGAATCGCCGTCGCACTTTTCGCGGCACTCACATTCATACCCTCGCTGCTCAACCTCATCGGAGAGAAGATCTTCTGGCCCTCCAACATCGAGAAGTACAGGCAGAACGACATCAGGGCATCCTCCGAAGGAAAGAAGGGATTCCACGCAGGAATGTCACACATCTCCAAGAAGTACTTCGGCTGGCTCGCCAACGTCACCCAGAGGCACGCAGTCGCCATCGTCGCGATCCTGATCATCGCTGCAGTGCCCACGCTCTACGAATACACTCAGACAGAGGATTCCGCCGACATGATCTCGGTCATGCCCAGCTCCGAAGCCGTTGACGGACTCAACGCCATCATGGAGCAGACGGACGGAGGAATGATCATGCCCACCTATGTGGTCCTCGATCTCGGATACTCCATAGGAACCGTCGATAGCCTCGAATTCATGGGTCAGAAGATCCCGTATGTCGTATGGAACGAAAAGGGACTCAACGTCACCGAGACCGGAGTCACCGGGGTCGTCCCCGCAGTCATGCAGATATCCAATGACCTCGGCGAGAAGCACAGTGACATCGTCGGAACCGTCAGCGGTACCAACTCCTGGCTGCTGATCTACAACCAGGTCGCAGCGTCTATCGGTGTCGACGAACCCACGGTCGTCAACCCCATAGCCCTCCAGGCGATGCCTGCGGCGGTCAAGGACCATGTAATCATGATCATTGCAGTTGCATCCGGTCAAGATCCGACCAACCCCGACCTCACCAAACTGACAGCGGCCCCCAACGACGGAGTTATGGGAAGCCCCATCACCGTCGCCAATTTCGTGGACGGAATCCTGAACTACGGAACCGGAATCATTGACAGTTCCGCTTCACACATCTCCATGATGGTCATCACATCACAGCAGCCCATGTCCGACGACACCATGGACTTCGTCGTCGACTTGAAGGACGCATTCCACGGAGAGAACGGATACGACAACACGATGAAGGGAATGTGGAACGCTTCGTACGTTACCGGGACCGCAGCTACGCTTAACGACATCTCAGAAGAGGTCGAGGAGCAGTTCTCGATGATAAGGATCGTCGTCGCCGCACTGCTGATCATCCTACTGTTCGTCATCCTCGGAAGCTACCTGACGCCCATCAGGGCCATTCTGACTATCATGTTCAGCGTCATACTCAGCGTATCTCTCACCAACGTGGTGTTCGTCAACATGCTGGATACTCCCGTGCTGTTCCTGGTACCCATAGTCCTGTTCGTCGTCCTGCTCGGACTCGGAATGGACTACGAGATCTTCCTCACCACCAAAATCCGTGAGAACAGGTCCAAGGGAATGGACAACCATGAAGCGATCTCACAGGCCATCAGGGAAGCAGGACCGGTCATCATGCTCTGCGCCCTGCTGATGGGAGGAACCTTCCTCACCCTGACCCTTGCAGGATCCTCGATGCTGCAGGAGTTCGGTTTCGCACTCGGTGTCGGAATCCTCATCGACGGACTGCTCATGGTCGGATTCGTCAGTCCTGCCATCATGCACCTGATGGGAGACTGGAGCTGGAAAGGCCCCGCATTCCTCACCAAGAGGCACGGCATGAACCCTGACGGAAGCCTCATACAGAAGGAAGAGTGAAACGCTTAATGCCTCCGGCTAACGCCGGGGGCATCCAAACCCGTTACTGTTTTCAGAATATTCAATCACGGAAGAATGTAGGGATATCCGCTATGGATGCCACGATGCCGCATTCCCTGTCGGGTCTCGACGGGTCTATCAGGAACGATCCCCCCATCCCGAATCTGCGGGGTCCGAGGAAATCCTTCTCCTCCGTATCGCCGGCGAAGAAGCAATCCTGCCTCTGAACGCCAAGAGCATTCACGACTGCGATGTACGCCTCGTCATGTGGCTTCCTATAACCGACATCCGCGCTGCTCACGACCACATCGATCAGATGGTCGAATCCCACGTCCTCCAAGAGTCCTTTGACAACTGAACCGCGGTATGCCGTATTGCTGAGGACACCGATCCTGTATCCATGGTCCCTGAAGTACTGGAGAGTCTCCTCCGCACCCTCCACGGGTATGAAGGTGTGAGTGGCGCGCATCATGATGTTCTCCGCCTCGAGACTGTCGTTCTTCGTATGGAATACCGAATCCATATGTTCCAACAGGACCGAGATGGACAGTTCCTTGTGGGGGCCGTGCTGGGCCGTGTGGAAATCCGTGAATCTCTCATACTCCCTCTGCACATCCTCCGGATCCGCATCGGGGAACAGTCTGTAGAATGCCTCATAGATATCGTTCAGGTCGCCGAATCTCGCCCTGACCAAGGTCCCGTACATATCGAATGCGAATGCCCTCTTCGACTCGTCAGGGTCGTGCATGAAGCAGAGATTGCTCTGGAAATCCATGGAAACGGGAATGCACATCGGCGATATAACGGATATCGCGCAGCTGGTGATGATACCCTTATTAACGAGTCGGAATATCGAAGAGGCATGAATGATGACTACTACGACAACCTGCAGCGTGTCAATCCCGGTTACGGGAGACCGAGGTTCAGCAAGACGGAGATCAGGGACATTCTGATTTCCATCCTTGTTCTGAGTGTAGCATTCACTATCCTGTATCGCTCGGGATCCATCTTGGAGTTCTTTGAGAGGAAGACGGATTTCTCACCGTACATCGGTCTTTTCCTGATGTGCCTGGTACTTGTCGTCGTCAGTTTCATGTTCCATGAGTTCGGACACAAGTTCGTCGCTCAGAGCTATGGGATGTGGTCAGAATTCCGCATGTGGCCTGCCGGTCTCGTGCTCACACTGGTCACATCCATGATAGGATTCCTGTTCGCTTCCCCGGGAGCGGTCATGATCGCCGGGAGCATGAATGCGGAGAAGAACGGAAAGATCAGTATCGCCGGCCCTGCCGTCAACATGGTCCTGTGCGCCATAGGAATAATAGGATGGTTGCTCACGAACGGATCGGACTTTGTGATCTTCTTCTATCTGCTCACGAGCCTCAATGCGATGCTTGCAGTGTTCAACCTCATCCCGATACCTCCTCTCGACGGATCGAAGATCCTGGCATGGAACAAGGTCATCTGGGGTGTTGCTATAGGGATCGCGGCAGCGGAATTCATCCTGATGAGATTCGTACTGCCTGTGCCTTACTATTACATCTGAAGAAAACTGATTAAAGCCGACTGGTAAACCCGGTCGGCAGAATTGTTTTGATAAATCTTGGTTGACTCAGTCCAACTTGCAGGGATACCTGAGGTTCCTGAGGATCGTACCGGTCCACTGCTCGGACTTTCCGGGGTTCAGGATGTTGTCGGGATCGAAGGCTGCCTTGACAGCCTTGATGGTGTTGAGCTCTGATGCCCTCTCCTTCTGGTAGTTGGGCGCCTTGGAAATCCCTACTCCGTGCTCACCGGTGACGGTACCGCCGAGATCGATGCAGACATCGAAGATCTCGTTGACCGCCTTGATACCTCTCTCCCACTCGTCCTTGTCGGTGGGGTCGATGACCATCTTGGTGTGGAGGTTACCGTCGGAAGCATGACCGTAGGTGGCTATGGTGACGTTGTACTTCGCGGCGATCTCCTGGAATGCCTGGACCGCATCGGGGACCTTGGAGATAGGTACTCCCATGTCGTCGGCGAGCGAAACGGATGAGCATCCGGGCTTCAGTGCCGCAAGAGAGACCATGACTGACTTCCTCGCATCGGTCCATTTGTTGATCAGTGCCTTGTCCTTGGTAGGAGTAACTGAAATTGCACCCAGACCGTTCGCGATCTCCGCAACGATGGCGATATCCCTGTCGACGATCTCATCGCTCTCTCCGTCGGCCTCGACGATGATGAGCGCTCCGCAGTCGGGCATGGGGTTGCCACGGGCCTTGTTGACCGCGTTGATACTGGTGCTGTCCATGAGCTCGCAGGATGCCGGGATCAGGGGCTTCGCGATGATCGCGGAGATGCACTTTCCCGCGGCGATGACGTCGTTGAAACAGCACAGGCAGTAGGCCGACTTCTTCGGCTTGGTGGTGATCTTGAATGTGATCTCGGTGATGACTCCGAGGGTTCCCTCGGAACCGCACATGAAACGAGCAAGCTGGTATCCGGAGGCGTCCTTGATGGTCCTGGTTCCGCAGCGGACGATCTCTCCGTCGGCCTTGACGAAGGTGAGTCCCATGACGAAGTCCCTGGTCGCACCGTACTTGACTGCACGCATTCCGGAAGCGTTTGTAGCAACCATCCCTCCGACCTGACAGGCCTCTGCGGATCCGGGCGACGGGGGGAAGAAGAATCCGTACTTCTCGAGCTCCTCGTTCAGCTGGTTGTACACGCATCCTGCCTGTACGTCGACCCACAGATCCGCAACGCTGACCTTCAGGACCTTGTTCATCCTCTGCATGGCGAGGACGATTCCTCCCTTGATGGGCACTGCGGCTCCGCACAGTCCGGTACCGGCTCCCCTGGGGGTGACCGGGATCTTGTACTTGCTGGCGATCTTCATGATCTCCGAGACCTGCTCGGTGGATGTGGGCTGGACCACCATATCGGGGTCGTAGTGGAATATCGATGCATCGAAACCGTATGTATACAGGACGGCGGGCTCTACCGAATATCCGTCCTTTCCGACCACTTTCTCAATCTCATCGATTATCTTCTGTTCCATGCGAACACCTGTATCTGGACTATCGTCTATCTTCTTATAAAGATGATGGCAGGACGCTTATCGCATTAAGTCCATCAAGGGTCCATGAAGTATAGGGCCACGTTGAGCGCCAATGTGTCCAGAAGGCCTTCGGATCTCACAGGTTCCCTGAGGCCCACCCTCATGAGTCCGATGCCGACCTCCATACCGGTGTCGGGATCCAGCAGGCCCCATTGCACTTCGTTGTTGACATGGATGATCGCAGAGACCAGTGCCAGCACCTTCGGGTCCGAGTCCTTGGCAATTACCCTTTCAAGGAATTTGGAATAGTCCAAACAGTTGCTCATGGAGAACAGTTTCTCCTGGTCATAGCCGTATGCTCCGAGCATTTCGATGAGGCTCATCCTAGATGCCATGCTCGTTCCGTTTCCGGCCGCGGATGCCTTGACGGCCTCTATGGTGGACCTACCTATGAGCTCTCCGAGTTTGGTATGCTTTCCCGCACCGCGGAGATACAATCCCGAACCCTTGGAGCAGAGTGTGACAATCGTCTGATCGACGGATCCGGAAGCGGGCATCGCGTCATATGCCAGACCCAAATCCTGAACGCATACGGTTATCGCTTCGGTTGCCGTGATGCCTGCCCTTGCCAAAGTGGAATCCGGCATGTCGGAATCCATCAGGAGTACCAGAACGACACTGCCGTTCCCGGTCTGAGGATCGTGACCCACACGGACCAACCCTGATGTGAAATCGGCGAAGGCTATCGCCGTAACGAAGGTGGAATTGTATGATAATTCGGAGATGCAGACCTTGGTGACATCCCCGTCGGTATGAAGATACAGGGAATCCCCCGAGAGACTGGTCTCGCCCTTGCCTATGGTGATCCTGACAATATTCCTGATTATACCGAAATCCGTGCTCATCGCATCGTGGGGACCGTTACCCAGGGTGACGGTGAACTCGTCGATGCCCCTGTCGAAGACCTCACTGCCCATCGGGGATCCTCCTTTCCTTGACGGTGTCCATCACCTTCAGTGCGGATACGAACGACATTAGGTCGTGCATGTTATCGGCATCGTCCAATCTCAGCCTGACGACGGGATCATTCTGTTCGTCCAGGACGATCTTCTCGCAAATCTCCCTGGCCAGATCGACACCGATGTTCTCCTCGACCAGACCGTTGTCTATGTCGTCTGCGATGTTCAGCAGAGCCGTGATAATCGCCGTGTTGTATCTGTCGCCGGAGAGCTGTCCCAGCGCTGCCATCAGTTCAGCATATGAAGCAGGGAAGCGCATCTCCTCCCTAATCTCGAGAGGGACCAGTCCGCGGCGGCTCATGAGCAGGAGCGGATCCCACTGGGATTGGGGATTCATTCCCGTCTGCTTATCGAATGCCTTCGTGAGGGCGTCCTTCATGCATTGGGACAGTGTCTTCGCCAATTCGGAATCCCTTGCCAGTCCGGATATCTTGTTGGGCGATTGCTTGTTGACTATGACCGCGACCTGATCGGTCCCGGAACCTGTAGCGATGCCATTGCTGTACAGACTCTTGGCCTGCAGCTCCTGTATGACGCAGCTCTTGGCCTCCGTGGCCATGAGCATGACCTTGAACATGTCTCCGTCCGATAGATCCGCATCTATAGCTAGTATCGTGATGATGGTCCCTAGTTTCTCCTTGTATGAGGATTCGGACTCGTCGTATGTGGTAGGATCGCCTGCACGGCCTCCATTGTGCCTTATTCCGGCTGTGACCACATATGCGACCTTGATACCGTCAGCGGATGTCATCTCCAACACCGCGGCATTGTCCATGCTGGCAGCAGTCTCCTGAAAAACCGTCCTATCCGCATCGAGACCCAGTTTCTCAGCGTACCTGTAGTTGACCCTGTCGTGCGTGTCCAGACCGCCCTCCATGCAAGAGTACTCGGGTTTCCCGCCCATGCCGGTTATGTTGACCACTGCGAGAGGGGACTCCATGAATCCTCCGTTGGTGAATCCTGACGAAAGAACCCTGAATCCGTCATTGGGGAGCATGACGATCATCGCCCTCCCCTGCCTCAGAAGCGTGATCCCCGAACACAGCCTTCCGAACTCGCGGCGTCCTGTGGTATCTTCCGCTTCTATGATGTCTTCCCAGGTAAGCATCTTACTCATGCCATGGAGAGCTTGTGATATATTATAGGAATCGTGAGGTTTGTCCGTGTTTTTCAAAGATAGGTTGCAATAAGTCGCAATATGCTGAACATACCGTCAGCCCCGTCCTCCCTTCAATTATTATACGGTGACGTACTCTCAATAACCATGAAGACAACGATCGTTCTACTCGGTCCTCCCGGAGCCGGAAAGGGTACTCAGGGAGAGAAGCTCACAGATGAATTCGGATACGTAAGGCTCTCCACCGGAGACATGCTCCGTGAGGCGGTCAGGAACGGTACCGAACTCGGAAAGAAGGCAAAGGAGTACATGGACGCAGGTGCACTCGTCCCCAACGACCTTATCATCGGACTCATGAAGGAGAAGATCAAAGAGGTCGACGGCGGAGTCCTCCTCGACGGATTCCCCAGGACAGTCGAGCAGGCCGATGCTCTCGGAGAGGTCATGAAGGTCGATCTCGCACTCAACTTCGACGTTCCCGACGAGGAGCTCATCTCCAGGCTCACACAGAGGCGCTCCTGCCCCGACTGTAACGCAGTCTACCACCTTGTCACGAAGAAGCCCAAGCAGGACGGAATCTGCGACAAGTGCGGAGGAAAGCTCTACCAGAGGGACGACGATAAGGAGTCCACCGTCAAGAACAGGCTCGAGGTCTACCACAAGAACACTCAGCCCCTCATCGACTACTACGAGAAGAAGGGCGTTCTCGTCACGATCCCCTCCACCGGAGCCATCGAGGAGATCTTCGAGAAAGTCAAGAAGGCCATCCAGTAAACATATCGCGGGGGCTCGTCCCCCACCTTTACACTCGCTTTTCAAAGCTATTGAAGTGATTAGTTAACTGCAACTTAATCAACAGTGCTAAATACCAGATTGGACACACCGACTCATGGTCTCATATTTCCAAGTTTCTGACAGGAACGTCGTGGGCCTGCTGCTGTTGCTGCGCTCCAAGGGTGAGATCACAACTTCTTGCATGACCGAGATTAACCAATACCACGCTGTGAAGAAAGCCGCAGTAAGACTGCAATCCGCCGGACTGGTGACATCGGAGCAATCCGGTACCCGCATGACAAGGATGCTCTGGAAGCTCACTCCGGAGGGTTTGGCGGTGGCCAACAGCCTGAATGATGCGGAGAAAGGTCTGAAGAAGGCGTTCGAATTCGAAAAATATTATAAAGAGTGAGTGAATCGGGGAAACTGATAGCCTCGTAGTGTAGTGGTCAATCATTGGAGACTCTGGATCTCCGGACCCAAGTTCGAATCTTGGCGAGGCTACTCTTCATCCCCATTCCAAGTATCTCTTCACCTGGTCAATTCTTCATATCCTGCGACCGCTGGTTATATTACTCTATGCGCGTTATATCTCAGCATGATAAGCAGAGACGAGGTTCTTGGTAACCTTGAGAAAATCGATCTCAAGAACGCCAAGATCGGAGTTGTCGGGTCCCATTCGGGTCTCGATACATGTGACGGTGCGAAATCCGAGGGATTCAAGACCGTTGCAATCTGTCAGGAAGGCAGGGATTCCCCCTTCACCAGATACTACAAGACCATCTACGACGAGAAGGGTAACCTCAGAAGGGGTACCGTGGATGAGTCCGTCGTACTGAACAAGTACAGCAGCATCCTCAAACCCGAGGTGCAGAACGACCTCCTGAAGAGGAACGTCCTCTTCGTTCCCAACAGGTCCTTCGTGTCCTACTGCGGCATCGATGCCGTAGAGAACGATTTCAAACTCCCCATGGTCGGAAGCAGGAATCTCCTGAGGTCAGAGGAGAGGGGAGATCCCAAAGATTACTACTGGATCCTCAACGAGGCCGGACTCCCCTTCCCCAAGAAGGTCGAGAAGCCCGAGGACATCGACGGACTCACCATCATCAAGGTCCACCACAAGGTCAAGAAGCTGGAGAGGGGATTCTTCACAGCCAAGGACTACGACCAGTTCGTGGAGAAATCCCAGGAACTGATCAAGCAGGGGGTCATCGAACCCGATTTCCTTAAGGATGCGAGGATGGAACAGTACATCATCGGTCCCGTGTTCAACCTGGACTTCTTCTACTCCCCCCTGGAGGAGAAAGGAGAGAAGCTGGAACTCCTAGGAATCGACTGGAGGTTCGAATCCTCACTCGACGGATACTGCAGGCTTCCCGGAAAACAACAGGTCGAGCTCGAAGAGGATGGGATCATCCCCGAGTACACAGTGTGCGGTCACAACTCCGCTACACTCAGGGAATCGCTCCTGCCCAAGGCGTACGAGCTCGCAGAGAAGTACGTCGAGGCAACGAAGAAGTTCTACGACCCCGGTATCATCGGACCCTTCTGTCTGCAGACCTGCGTCGACAAGGACCTTCACTTCCACATCTACGACGTTGCTCCCCGTATCGGAGGAGGTACGAACGTGCACATGTCCGTCGGACACCCCTATGGTAACTCGCTCTGGAGGCAGGAGATGTCCTCCGGTAAGAGGCTCGCCATGGAAATCAGAAGGGCGATTGATGAGGAACGCGTCGAGGAGATAGTAACATGAAGACCAAAGCGGTGTTCGCGATAGCACTGATGCTCGCAGTATCCTTCGCCATGGCCATCCCCGCGGATGATGACAGCGATGCTATGGCTTCTGGCTTTAGCCTCGAGGGAGGGAACAAGATCTCGATCGAAAGAGGAGACGCCATCACCCTCCATATCAACTACGAATCCGACTCCAACACAACGCTCCGTGTCGTCATTACCGACAAATCCCAGCCTCAGGCTGACCCCGTATTCAAAGAGAACATGGGGTTCAAGGCCGGAGGAGGCACACTGGATGTCACCTACACCTACGACAAGGGCGACTCACCCGTGTACATGAAGATCGCATTCATCCAGGGATCCCTGGAGGTAGATCACATCTACTACGAGGTCAACTACACCTCGTCCATCTGGAGCAACCCTGCACTCTATGTGGCCATCATCATCGTCGTGGTCCTGATCATCATATTCATCGTGTACAAGTCCCGTACCGCGCCCAAGAAAGACAGGAACACCCTGACCTTCGAGCAGATCGAGGCGGAGAGGCAGGCCCAGAGGAGCGCGGCTGCGCCCAAGAAGGAAGCACCTTCCGCAGCCAAATCCGAGAGGCAGAAGTACCTTTCCTCGAAGAGGAAGAAAGAATGATCTTAAGGCGGGGAGACCCGCCTCTTTTTCATATCGATTAAGAAGAATCCCGGGATCGCTCCCGGAAATGATTTCTATTGACGCTAAGGCCCATCCCATAGGCTTCCTTCACTCAGGAGTGTCGTTGACCTCTCCCTTCCGGTAGAACCAGGTCCTGCATACTTCATAGGGGAGCCTCCCTTCTTGATATTGTATCGGGGGGTCACCCCCTTCCGACTGATGAAGTTTCAAAGTTTCAGTTTGGGGTCCCTCAGGTCCATCAGCGCCACTTCGCGCCTGTCCATGAAGAATCCCACCTTCTTGTGAAGGAGTATCGACGGTGCGTTGTCCTCCTGGATCATGGCGTGTGCGACGGTGCATCCCATCTCGCGGCCCTTCTTCACGCACTCCCTGAGGAGCTGATATCCGATCATGTTGCGCCTGAAGTAAGGGTGGACACCCATGTTCTCAATCCAGAGGAGGTTATCCTCGTCGCAGATGTGGTGGAGGATCTGTGCGAAGATGAATCCGACGACCTCTCCGTCCTCGACGGCCACGAAGCTGACTCCGCTGTCCAGATACGCCTTGAAATGGTTCTTGCTGCTGGCCCCAAGGTTGTCCTTCCACTCTTGGGGGAGGTCCTCCCATTTGTTCTCGATGGTGGCGGCGAAGTACTCCTTGATGCAGGATATCTCCAAATCGCGGACACCCTCGATGTCCTTGACCTTCAGCTGACGGATCTCCGTCATCCTCACATCTCCTCGGGTGCACCCATTCCTAGACAGTCCAGCACATCTGCCAGGACGGTCTTGGCGCATTCCACGAGGGTGAGCCTGGCGTTCCTCTTGTCGTTGGAGTTGAGGATCGATACTGCGGCATAGTACTGGTTGAATGCGCTCGCGAGCTCGTGTCCGTATGCAGGGAGCATGTGGACCTTCTTCTCGTCTCCTGCCATTCTCAGCACCTCCTCGTACTTCGACAGGATCTTGATCAGGTTGATCTCCGAAGGCTCCACGAACTTGGATGCATCGGTGTCGTGCTCGAACTCACCTGCCTTCTTCAGCATGGTGCAAGCCCTGGCGTGAACGTACTGGAGATACGGTCCGGAGTTTCCGTCGAAGTTGAGGGCATCCTCCCACTTGAAGACGAACTGCTTCTCGGGCTGGACACGGATGATGTTGAACCTGACGGCCGCCACTCCGACGACTTTCGCAATATCCATCATCTTCTCCTCGGACATTCCCTCGCGCCTTTTCTTAATCTCCTCGTAGGCACGTGCGATAGCCTCGTCGATCAGATCGTCGAGGTATACGACCACACCCTTCCTGGTGGACATCTTACCTTCGGGAAGGGATACGAATGCGTAGAACAACGGATCAGGCAGCTTTTCGAATCCCATGATCTCCAATGCGGAGCAGAGTTGCTTGGAACCGAGCTTCTGATCCTCTCCGAGAACGTCGATGAGCCTGTCGGCCCTGGTGAACTTGTCCTGGTGGTATGCAAGGTCACGTGTGGTGTACAGCGTGGTACCGTCCGACCTTGTGAATGTGAATTTGGTGTTCTTACCCTGGACCCCGAAATCCTTCAGGTCAACGTACCATGCGCCGTCGTCGGTCTGACCGGCATACTTGGATGCCTTCAGCTTCTCCACGATGGCCTTGGCGGAACCGTCCGCGATGTACTGGGATTCCCATGTGTACCTGTCGAGGACCACGTTGATCTGTCCGAGGGTCTCCCTGAGGCCGTCGAGCATTATCTCCGCAGTATGCCTGACGGTGTCGATGACCTCCTTGTCCCCCTGCTCGAATCTCCTCATCATGTCGGAGATCTCCTCCTGGACGGCGGGATCGGATTCCATCAGCTTGTTGGCCACACGGTACTTGGCGACGAGCCTGTGATCGGTCTTGTCCCTCTCCTTCTCGTTCTGGCCGATCTCCTTCATGTGCTCCTCGGAGTTCTTCGCCGCATCCTCGTCGGATACGTTGTTGACTCCCCAGGTGAGGACGACGACCTGCTTTCCCACGTCGTTGACGTAGTACTCGGTGGTCACATCGTGTCCGCACCTCTTCAGGCATCTCGCCAAGGTGTCCCCGATGATCGGGTTGCGAGCCCTTCCCACATGAATGGGTCCGGTGGGGTTGGTGGAGGTGTGCTCCACGTTGTATCTGATGCCGGACTTGGGCATGGAACCGTAGCACAGTCCGCACCTGATGATCTCGTCCAGGGTGGACTTGATCAGCGCCTCCGGGTCTATATTGAAATTGAGGAAACCGTTGACCGATGCGACCTTTGAGATCAGTCCTGCGGGCTTTATCCTGGATGCGAGGTCGTCGGCTATGGCCCGGGGTGCCTTCCTTAGCGCCTTGGCCAGAGGGAAACATGGAACGGCCATGTCGACACCTTCCATCGTGGATGACTCCACGACGAAATCGATGCCCTCGGAGCCCATGTCCTTCAATGCTGCAGAGACCTTCTCGCGGATCTCGTTCTGGAAATCGTCCGTTATCGTCATGATATCACAGTTTGTACCTGAGGAGCGCTGCGACCCCTCCGAATGCTTTGAGCAACATATCCCCTTCCTCTGAATCGGGGGAGATGAGTTGAATGCGGGTGCTGTACAGCTCCGCCTTGTTGAAGAAGTCGTCGATGAAGTCCTCGTCGGCGGTGATCTGGGTGTTGGCACCGCACTCGGGGCACTGGAATTTGCCGTCCGAATCGTTGACGGTCATCTCGTGGACGTGCCCCGCCTGACACTGGACAGTGATCCTCCTCTTCTTGATTGAGTCGCTCAGGAGCACCATATCAACAGCACCGGCGTCGAGGCAGTTCCTGACCTCCTGCTCACCGTATGCGGAGAGACCTCCGTCGGCCTTCCTAATCTCGGTGAAGAGCCTCTGCATGAAGACCTTCTCTCTGGAGAGCTGGAGTCCCGTAAGGATGTTCTGGGAGTTCTGGACCAGCTCCCTGAGACCGGATTCGTCTGTGTATCCCGTATCTACGAGAGGAGTGACGACCTTCTTCCTGAGCTCGTGGTGCAGGTACTCCTCCTTGACGAAGAACTCCTTGGTGTAACCGGGTCCTCCGACCAGGATTCCTAAAAGCTCGGGCCTGTCCAGGAAGTACTCTGTACACTTGTCCGCGACCTTGGTGAAGAACTCGTGGGCCGCGATCTCGATCAGCCTCTCGAAACGGACCGACGACTGACCTCCCTGGTGGTGCTTGCTCGGAACGAGCGAATCGAAATGCTTCAGCACCTGGATCCTGCTTCCCGAGAGGATTCCCAATGTGGCCTCTGACCTGTCGATGGTGATCAATCCATAGCACTTCTTGTCTAGCATCATGGATTCCAGGGGCTCGGTGAAGAAGTCCGAGTCGCACCTGTAAAGGAACGCTGTGATGGGCTCAGGCGGGTGGATGACGTACTGGACCATCTTCGTCTGGTCGCCGGCGCGGGGGACCTCGCCGCAGAAGATGACGACGCCGTTCTCCGGGATCGTCTTGAACGTCTTGAGCTTGGCGCCGATGGACTCGATGGCGCCGGTGACGTTCTTCATCGTGGTCTTGGACTTGATGTTGGTGGCCTGACCCTGCTCCTCGCGGAGGTATGCCGCGACATCGGAGATGGGCTTTCCGAACGGGATGTACACCGAGATGAGCTCGGTGCCCCTTCCTCGATAATTGCGGATCTCTTCCATCGCTTTCTTGAAATCGTAACGCGCTTTATCCACGGAATTAGTGTTGGCCATTTCTGACACCTGGTGTAACGATTTTATCCCATACGCGCATGCGTGATAAAAGTTGGTACTCAAATGGACAGAGAACTCGTTGTCGTATCGATAGGCGGTTCCATCCTCATCCCCGGTAAGGATGACGCCGAATTCATCACCAAGCTCGCCGAAATGCTGCGCAGGGTATCCTCCCGCGTGAACGTCGCCGTGGTGTGCGGCGGGGGCAAGATCGCCCGCTACTACACCGAGACGGGCAGGGAGCTCGGGGGTTCCGAATACGACCTCGACATGCTCGGCATCGGAGCCACCCGGCTCAACGCCGGACTTCTGGCACTCGCCCTCGGCGACCTCTCTTCCAAGGACATACCCACCACAGTCGACGCGGCCGCCGACGCCTTCTCGCACGGCAGGATCCTCGTCATGGGAGGGACCGAACCCGGTCACACCACCGATGCCGTCGCCACCATGCTCGCCCGCGAGCTCGGGGGCAGGAGGGTGGTGAACGCCACCTCCGTCGACGCGGTCTACTCCGACGACCCCAGGAAGAACCCCGACGCCGTCCGTTACGACAGGCTCACAATCGACGAACTGGAGAAACTCGTCTACTCCGACCACGGAGCGGGGAAGTCCAGCGTCTTCGACCCCCTCGGCGTGCAGATCGCCAAGGCCGAGAAGATCGACATCATGATGGTCGACGGCCGCAACCTCGCGGAACTCGAGAAGGCCATCGCCGGCGACCGCTTCGACGGAAC